>JBEDUI010000091.1:0-22391 GCA_040414495.1 Mycobacteriales bacterium | reverse complement strand
CGGCCAACTGGGTCGGCAGCGGTTCGGAGTGGACGACCACGAGCCGGCTCACGGCCCGGGTCAACGCGACGTACAACCGCTGCAGCCCACGCGGCCCGTCCGCCACCAACGCCGGTTCTACGAGAATAACGTGGTCGAATTCCAGGCCCTTGACGATCGAGGCCGGAACAACCGCGACCCGGGAATCGGCCTCCTCGACGTCAGGCCGGTAAACGTCGTGCGACAACGCCCGTAATCCATTGTCCACATCGGACAGCAGCGTATCCGGTACCACAACGCCGATCGAGCCCTCTTCAGCCAAGGCCGCAACGACCGCGTCGGAAACCGAATCCACCAAATCCGAACTCTGTACGAATTCCACCGGTGCGCTATCCGTACGAATTGCCGACGCGGGCGCGACCCCGACCGCGATGTGCGGCAACAGCCGGTTGGCGATATCCAGTACCGCGGCCGGCACTCGGTAGCCCTTGGTCAGGTGCTCCACCACCGCGTCCGGCTTACCCAGATGCCGCAACGTATCGGCCCAGTCGCCGGTCGCCCACGGCGTAGTCCCCTGCGCGATATCGCCGAGCACCGTGATCGACCCCATCGCTGCCCGCCGGCCAACCGCCCGACACTGCATCGGCGAGAGGTCCTGCGCCTCATCCACCACGAGGTGCCCGAACCCGGGTACCCGGTCCAGCAGGTCCGCCACCTCGTCGATCAGCACCGCATCGGCCGCCGACCAGCGGGCCCGGCGCGGTGACGCCGGCGGCTTGTCCCACCGCAACAGATCCCGCTCGGCCGGCTCGAAGACATCCGGCGGATCGGTCAGCACGCCGGCCACTACCTCCAACGCGTCGACCGCCGGCCAGATGTAGTCGACCGCCTCGCGGACCGGCGCCGACCGGGCGACCTTCGCGGTGTCCCGGTCCGAGGGGGCGCCGCCGTCCTCCTCGCGCTGCCGCCTGATATCGCCGGCGATCAGCGCCCGGAGCCGTTCCCGCGCCACCGCGTACCGCAGGTCGCCGCGCCGCAGGTCGTCCACCCAGCGCCGCAGTTGCTCCGGCTGTATCCGGTACCGCCGCGAACCCATCGGCACCATGATCGACTCCTCGGGCCGCCGGATCCCGGCGTAGACCGCCTTGCGCAGCACCGTCGCCATCCGCGGATCGCCCTTGAGCAGGGCGACCTCGGGCGGGTCGACGGCCCGGACCGGTACCCGTTCGACCAACTCGTCGATCGTCACCTGGGTGACGCGGACCTCGCCCAGGGCCGGCAGCACGGCGCCGATGTAGCCGAGAAACGCCCGGTTCGGCCCGACCACCAGCACACCGGAGCGGCGCAGCGCCGTCGCGTACGTATAGAGCAGGTACGCGGCCCGGTGCAGCCCCACCGCGGTCTTGCCGGTGCCCGGTGCGCCCTGTACGCAGATGTTGGTGTCCAGGTCCGAGCGCACGATCTCGTCCTGGTCAGGTTGGATGGTGGCGACGATGTCGCGCATCGGGCCGACGCGCGGCCGCTCGATCTCCTCGCGCAGAATGCGGCTCTCGACCGAGGTCGCCGAATCGAGCAGCTCGTCTTCGTACGACGTCAGCTTTCCGGCGGCGAAACCGAACCGGCGCCGGCGCCGGACCCCGTACGGATTCTGCGTGGTAGCGCGATAGAACGCGCGGGCCAAGGGCGCCCGCCAGTCGATCACCAGCGGCTCGCTCGCCTCGTCCCGGACGTGGCGTCGTCCAATGTGGAATGTCTCGTCGGCGTAGTCGAGCCGGCCGAAGAACGGCGGCACGGTCGGATCGTCGGCCAGATGGGCCAGCCGTTTGGCCCGCATGACGCCGAGGGAGTAGCTGGTGTACTCGTCCGCGCCGGTGTCGTCGATCTCGGCGGCGCGGTTACGCATTTGGCCAAGCGCGATGTCGGCCGCGGCCTGATGGGCGCGTTCGGCGGTGAGTACGGGATCGTTGGCGCTGGTATGCGGCGCCGGTTCAGATGGGGTGCTTATCGACTCGGGCTCGGTCTGTGGGTCTGTCGATTGTGGGCGCACAGTCGGGCGACGTTACCGATTCCGCTCCGGGCAGGCGAACGAATATCGCGCGGTCAGCTTTCGGCGCGGCGCTCGTGTACGTCGCGACCGACCGCCTGCAGCGCCTCGTTGATGTCGGCGTGCTGCTGGTTGACCAGGACGTGCGCCAGGCCGCGGGACAACCCGGCCAGGTGCAGCACCAGATACCCCAGCTCCTCGGAGGTGTGTCCGGCCAGCAGGCTGCGCGTGGTCGCGGCCACGCTGTCGGACTCGGTGTCGTCGAACGTCGTCCACAACGTCAGCAGCGCCATCGCGGTCTCGGCCAGCTCCTGGTGCGGACGGCGTGGCGGCTGGGGCCGCAGCAGGCCGAGCTGCGCCGCCCGCTCGCGGGCTTGGCGCGCCCAGTTCACCACCGCTTTGCGTACGTCACCAAACGGGCGCTCAGCAGAGTTCACCACCGGCACCCCCAGCAGCTACACGCCCGGAATAGGGAGGACACGCCTCGACCGTACGCCCGCCGCCGGAGCGCAGGTGTCCCGTCCCGGTCATGATCGCGAACAGAGCAGACTGCACCCATGACCAACGCCGAACGTGAACGCCGTTCCGACCCGGCTTGGCGGTTCTGGGGGCCATACGTCGCCGCGCGTCAATGGGGGACGGTACGGGAGGATTACAGCGCCGACGGCGATGCCTGGTCCTCGTTCGGATTCGAGCAGTCGCATGCCCGGGCCTACCGCTGGGGTGAGGACGGACTCGGCGCGATCTGCGACCGTTGGCAGCTGCTCTGCTTCGGCCTGGCGCTGTGGAACGGCGCCGACCCGATTCTTAAGGAGCGCCCGTTCGGGCTGACCAACAAGCAGGGCAACCACGGCGAAGACGCCAAGGAGTACTGGTGGGTGCTCGACGACACGCCCTCGCACTCCTGGTCGCAGTGGCTCTACCGGTACCCGCAGCGGGAGTACCCGTACGACGAATTGCGCCGGGTCAACGCCGGCCGCTCGAAGCTGGAGCGCGAATACGAGCTGATCGACACCGGGGTGCTCGACCGCTACTTCGACGTCACGCTGACCTACGCCAAGGCCGCGCCCGACGAGATCCACGTCGTCATCGAGGCAACCAATCACGGGCCGGAGGCCGCGCCGCTGCACCTGTTACCGACGATCTGGTTCCGCAACACCTGGAGCTGGGGCCGTGACGACCGGCACCCGTGGCTGCAGGCGCAGGACGGCCGGATCCGCTGCGATCACGCCACGCTCGGTACGTACTGGCTCAGCGCCGAGAACGCACCGGAAATCTTGGTTACCGGAAATGAAACAAACGCCAAGAGTCTTTTCGGCGCGGCGGAAAACCCGGCACCGTACACAAAGGACGGTATCGGCGAGCACGTCATTCGCGGTGCGGCCACAGTGGACCCGAGTGGCCGCGGCACCAAGGGCGCGTTCTGGTATCGGTTCGACGCGGTCCAGCCGGGGCAGACGGTCACCGTCCGACTGCGACTGTCCACAAGCGACTCTCCCTACGTACCAGCGGAAACCGACCGGATCGTAGCCGCGCGACACGCGGAGGCGGATACGTTCTACGCCGATCTGCTCGACGGCGTGCCGGCGCCGGAACAGCACGTGGCCCGACGCTGCTTCTCCGGGCTCCTCTGGTCGACCAAGATGTACCGCTTCAACGTGCCGGAGTGGCTGGAAGGCGATCCGGCCCAGCCGACCCCGCCGGCCTCACGCACCAGCGGTCGCAATACCCGCTGGGGTCATCTGGACCTGGCCGAGCTGATGAGCCTGCCCGACGAATGGGAGTACCCGTGGTTCGCGGCCTGGGATCTGGCGTTCCACACCGTCCCACTGTCCTATGTCGACCCCGATCTGGCGAAACAACAGCTGGTGCTGCTCAGCCGGGAGTGGCTGATGCACCCGGACGGGCAATTGCCGGCGTACGAATGGAATTTCGGCGATGTCAACCCGCCGGTACACGCCTGGGCCGCGCTGCGGGTGTTCCGCATCGACGCGGCGGCGACCGGCCGGCCCGATCTTGATTTCCTGCGCCGGATATTTCACAAGCAACTGCTGACCTTCTCGTGGTGGGTCAACCGGAAGGACTCCGACGGGTCGAACATCTTCGAGGGCGGATTTCTCGGCATGGACAACGTCGGGCCGTTCGACCGGTCCGCACCACCGGCGGGCTGGCGGCTGGAGCAGAGCGACGCCACCAGCTGGATGGCGATCTTCTGCCTGTCGATGCTGGAGATCGCGTTCGAGTTGGCCCGTACCGATCACGCGTACGAGGACGCGGCGACAAAGTTCTTCGAGCACTTCCTGGCGATTGCCGACGCCGCATCCCGCTTCGGTGGGGGTGGGTTGTGGGACGAGACTGACGGTTTCTGTTATGACGTTCTGAGCCGCGACGGCGCCGACCCGCAGCCGCTGCGGGTCCGGTCGATGTCCGGTCTGCTGCCGATCGCTGCCGTGGCCACGATTCCGGACTGGGTCTGGGACGAACTGCCCGGGTTCGCATCGCGAGTCGCGTGGTTGGACAAGCGCCATCCGGAGCGGATGCGGCATTGTTCGGGCGGCAGAATGCGGACACTGTCCTTGTTGGACACCAAGCAGCTGCGCCGAATGCTGAACCGTATGCTCGACGAAGGCGAATTCCTCTCGCCATACGGAATCAGGTCTCTCTCGGCGGAGTACCGGAACGGCTATTCCGTTGGGATTGACGGCCAGCAGCTGCCCATCGACTACGAGCCGGCCGAGTCCCACAGCGGTCTGTTCGGCGGGAACTCGAACTGGCGCGGGCCGGTGTGGTTCCCGGTCAACGTGTTGTTGACCGACGCATTGCGTAGTTATGGCGCCGAGGAAATCACCGCCGCGATGCCATCCGGTTCGAGCCGCCAGCTGGGCATGGTCGCGGTGGCCGAGGAGTTGGAACGCCGACTGGTGGCGCTGTTCCTGCCGGCGCAGAACGGCCGGCGCCCGGGCACACCGGTCGATCACCCTGACGGTCCACGATGGAGTGAGCACCCGACCTTCAGCGAATACTTCAACGGCGACACCGGCGCCGGGCTCGGCGCATCGCACCAAACCGGCTGGACGGCATTGGTCGCCGCATTGATCGCGGGCCGAGTTATCAAAGATTTCTGAATTGGCTCCGATCACCACGATTTTCGGCCGCCACCTGGGCTAATCCAGACAGAATTGGCCGGCTTCGGTCAAACCCCTTTACTGCGGCAATTACGGCGGGACTGTCCACGAACGACCGAAATCAAGCCCACTACAGCTAGTAATTTCACCAACCCGCTTTGTGGTCGGCGGGTATATCCAGGTACGTTGCTTGGCAGCAGGCCGATGAAATCTGGCATCGCGTAACGGAATGGCGCGGCGCCGGGAGTTTGTCGGACGGGGGTCTGGCAGGGCGCCTGCATCGGGGAAGTGCAGTTCGACATTCGTCATGGACATTTGTCGGAGAGGCGACCCATGCTGGTGCAGCAGACGCGTGCCGTGCACGCCACGGCTAGAACGAATTCGGATAGTCCACAACGCGAATGCCGGGATCTGTCCCGGCTTGGCCTTCGGGTCGGCGTCGCCGCGGCGGCGACCGTCCTATTAGGTCAGTTCAGCGGCGGTACGGCGTTGGCGGTCGGACCGCACCCGTACACGACGCCCAGGCCGGCCAGTCGATTCCAGACCCCGGTGAGCACGACGCCGTCGACGAGCCCGTCCGATTCCTCGCCGGCACCGACGGGCTCATCCCCAGCACCGACGGGCTCATCGCCGGCACCAACTGACTCATCGCCGGCACCGACGGGCTCGTCTCCGGCGCCTACATCGTCGGCGCCAAGCTCACCAACCCAGTCGGCCCCGGTACCCACGGATTCCTCACCCGTACCCACGGATTCCTCACCGGTGCCGACCGACTCCTCGCCCGTGCCGACGGACTCCTCCCCGGCACCGACCGCATCGTCGCCGGTACCGACCGACCCGACGAGCAGCACGCCACCGAGCAGCCTGCCGCCGTCGGACCCGCCGAGCAGCGTGCCGCCGACCGACCCGCCGTCGTCTACACCACCTTCATCCACACCACCTTCATCGACGCCGCCGTCGTCGACGCCGCCCTCGTCCACGCCGCCCAGCAGCACTCCGCCGAGTAGCACGACGCCGACGAGCGCGCCCCCGAGCAAGACGCCGACCGGTGGCCCGACCCACAGCCGGTCGCACCAACCCAGTCACCGGCCGAGCGCGACCAAGACGCAGGGCGGGGCACATCGCAAGGCCAAAGGTAGGCACCGCGCGGCCACATCACGCCGGAGCGCCCAGACGCCGAGCATCGCGCCGAGTCTCGCCCCGACCGCGCTCACCCCGGCCGCGCCGCAAACCGTGGTGCCGTACCGGACCAATACGCCGTCCGGTAAGCGGGCCGTGCCGTGGTGGAATCGCCGGGCCGCCAGCCCGGCCACGCTCGCGCTGCCCCGCCACTCAGCCGACGAGCGGTTGAACGGCACCGTGGCCCTCACCTCCGCGTCAGCGCGGACCCAAAGGCACGACGAATCGACCGGGAACCCGTGGCCGGCCGAGGCTGGCATCGCCGGCATCGGCGCACTGGCCCTCGGGACCGGATGGCAGCTGCGTCGCCGGAAGGCAGGTACCCGATGACCCGCCCAACGATGCGCCCCGGCGCTACCCGCTGGATGCACCCGCTGGCCTGGTGGCTGTGGGCCGCGGGCCTGGTCGGCGCCGCGGTGCAGACGACGAATCCGCTGCTGTTGGTACTGCTCGGCCTGGTGGTCAGCTACGTTGCCGCCGCCCGGCGCGCCGCCATCGGTACCTCCCGGGTGTACCGGTTCTGCTGCTGGTCGGCCCTGGGCATCGTGGCGCTCTGCCTGCTTTTGCAGGTCGGGTTCGCCGACGACGGTACGAGCAAGGCCGGCCTGCTTGCCGCGTTCTGCTTCGGCGCCCGAATCGGCGTCGTGGTGCTCTGCATCGGAGCGGCGAACGCACTGGTCAGCCCGCAGCGCCTGCTCGGTCCGGCCTGGCGCGGCTTGATGGTCTTTCCCCAGCTGCCGGCCGCGTTCGCGCAGGTACGGCAGGCCCGTCGGCTGCGTGCGGTCGGCTTCGGCCGAGCGCCCCGGCTGCTGCCGACTGTGTTCGCCGAGGCCCGGGCACGGGGCCGAGTCGCGGCGTTCGCATTGGAGGCACGCGGGTACGGCGAGGAGGCGCGGCTCTCCCATCAGTGGAGCTTCGCCGAGTTCGCTGCGGTAGCAGCCGGTACGGCGGCCGCGGTGTGCTTCGCGCTCACCTCGACCGCCGACCGGATGCCCGATCCGTGGACGTTGCAGACCCCGACGGTCCCGGCGCTGGCCGCGCTCGGCGTGCTGTGCGCCCTGCTGCCGGCTCACCTCACTCCGGCGCCTCCGGCCCCGCGTGGCGCCGGAGCCCTGCGGACCAAGGCGGCGGGATGACCACGGCCGTGCAGTGGGACCGTACGTCGGTCCACATTGGAGATTCCTCCAGCATTCTGTCCATAGTGGACGCCCAGGTGGTGGCCGGCGAGCTGTGCGTAGTGGCCGGCCCCACCAGCAGCGGCAAATCGACCCTGCTGCGCACGATCAACGGCGCGGTGCCGCACGCCGGCCGGGCCGACCTCGCCGGCCGGGTGCACACGCTCGGCCGGGACATCGCCGACCATCCGCCGCGCCGACTGTCCGATGTGGTCAGTACGGTGCCGGTCCGGCCGTGCGACGGCTTCATTGCCAGCACGGTCGAGGACGAGATCGGTTACGGGCTGGGCCGCCTGCGGCTCACGCCGACCGTGCGGTCCCGCCGGATCGAGGAGGCGCTGGCCCGGTTCGCGATTAGCGAGCTGCGCAGCCGGCCGTTGACCGCGCTGTCGGCCGGCCAACAGCGCCGGGTCGCGCTGGCCAGCGCGATCGCAGCCGAGCCGGACGTGCTCGTACTCGACGAGCCGGTGAACGGGCTGGACGCGTTCGGCGCGGCGGCGTTGGGCCGGGCCTTGCAGGCCATGACCCGCAGCGCCGGGACCGCCGTCGTACTGGCCGAGCAGCGGCTGGAACGGGTACTGGAATACAGCGACAGCGTGCTGTACCTGCCTGGTGCGCAGCCGGCCCGATACGGCGAACCCCGCCTGGTCCTGGCCGAGGCCGAGGTCGTCCCGCCGATCGTCGACCTGTCCCGGCTGTTGCGTTGGGACCCGCCCGCGCTGACCGTGGCCGAGGCGCTGACCGCCGCGTTGACCCACCCGCTGCCTGAGCCGGACGGCACCTCGTCGCTGCCCGAGCCGGACGTCAGACCGGTCGGGCCGGAGGCCATTCGGATCGGCGACGCGGTGGTTCGGGCCGCCGGGCTGTCCGCCTCGCATGGTCCGCTGCGCGGGATCCGGGATCTCGACCTCACGGTCCGGGCCGGCGAGATCGTCGCGCTGACCGGCGCCAACGGCTCCGGGAAGTCGACGTTGCTGGCCGCTCTGGCCGGGCTGCACCGTCCGGCCGCGGGAACCGTCGAGGTGGCCGGTGAGAATCCGGGCCGGCTGCGCGGCCGATCCCGGGTCGGAACGGTGGGTCTGGTGCCGGCCGAGCCGGCCGACCTGTTCCTCACCGATCGGGTGGACCGGGAGTGCGCGTCGGCCGACGAGGAAGCCGATGTGCCCAGCGGCCGGACCGCGTTCGTACTGGATGCACTGCTGCCGGGCATCTCGCCGATCGGCCGCCCGCGGGCGCTGTCCAGCGGCGAACAGCAGGCGCTCGCGCTGGCGGTCGTGCTGGCTCGCGGGCCGGCGCTGATTCTGCTGGACGAACCGACCCGCGGACTGGACTACCCGACCAAGGTGCGGCTGACCGCGATGCTGCGGCAATTCGCCGGGGCCGGGCACGCCGTGGTCGTGGCGACCCATGACCACGAACTGATCGCGTCGTTGGCGAGTCGGGTCGTGACGTTGACCGACGGCACGATCACCGGCGACGCCGGCATCGATGACGCGCTGCGGCAGGGACGGGTCTGTACGCAGGTCGGCCAGATCATGGCGCCGGCCCCGCTCTACACGGTTGCCGACGTGCGGCGGGAACTCGCCGGCTGATCTGCGCTTCGGCCACAACCTCACCCCGGTGTCAGCCGTTAAGTCACTGTCCGCAATTATTCAGTCACGTTCCGCACAGCTGATCGGGGGGTCATGACTCCACGCCACCTCCAGCGGGTCCTGGCAGGCGGTGCCATCGCGGCCACCGCAACACTCGCGATCCCCACCGCGTCGCTCGCGGCACCGCCGCCGAAGCAGGGCTGCAGCGACACGCTCGTGGTCGTGGAATGGCGCGACGCCCCCAACTCACCACCTGCCGACGACGGCATCTCCGGCGGCTGCGGGGCAGCCGACCCGAATCCCGTACACGTACTGCAGAACGCCGGCTTCAGCCCGATCATCGAGCCCGTGAAATCGGTCCTGTGCGCGATCTACCTCTCACCCGGCGTGCAGTGCAAAGGCATGCCGACGAACGCGTACTGGTCGTACTGGGTCGTCAACCCGCAGACCCACGACTGGAAAGAGCAGTCGTACGACGCGACATCGAGCACCCGACACCCAGCGCCTAACGCCGCCGCGGCCGCACCACCGATCGAGGACTGGGTCTACCAGTCAAATCATGTGGTCGGTAAGCCGGACGTCCCGCCGGCCTACCCGGCGACCAGCACGCCGCCGACGAGCAGCCCGACGTCCGAGCCGACCTCGCCATCGCCGTCGGCGCCCTCGTCCACGCCATCTTCCGGGCCATCTTCCGGGCCATCTTCCGGGCCATCGTCCGGGCCATCTTCCGGGCCATCCTTTGGACCAACCACCGGACCTATCAGTACGGGCTCGCCCGCGCCGACCGTTCGGACCACATCCGAACCCCCGAGCCTGCCGTCCTCGGCCCGGCTCCCCCAGGTCCGGCACACCCGCGCGGCGTCCGACCCGAGCCCGTCGCCCGCGCGCAGTACCGCCACCACGGACACCGTCCAGACCGAATCCAACGACGACGGCGGCAATTACGTCGCCGGGCCGCGCATCGCCCCCACCTCGAGTGGCCCGAACCTGCCCGGCGCGCCAATTCCCGGCAGCTGGGCGCTCTCGCCGTCCGCTACCCCGACCGATCTGACCCGGGCCGGGCGAGCCAGCAAGACCGCGTGGGCGACCGGCGACTCGGCCCACCGCGTCGCGTGGTCGACCGCTCTGGGCATCGCGGCGGTCGCGTTGCTCGGGGTCGGGGTCACCACCCAACTGCGGCGCCGTCGCGCCTCGGCCGACTGACCCGACACGCCGTATCTTGGGGTCCGTTCCTTGGCGGACCACAACATGTACGCTCCTGCGTGCTGGTGGTTCAGCCTTGCCGGAGGTCTCGGCAGAGCTGAGACAACAGGGAACCCGGTGCGAATCCGGGACTGCCCCGCAGCGGTGAACGGGAACGACCGCCGTCATCAAGCACTGGACGGGCGGGCTCGCCAGCGAGCCCACACCCGGCTGGGAAGCGACGGCTAGTAGGCAGCGCAGTGCGCCCGTGAGTCCGAATACCTGCCACCGGTGCGCGTACGAGGTGTGCGCGCTGTCCGAGAGTTCGGCCCCGCGGGAGGGCCACGGGCGATCAGGTCAGTCGGCGCGCTGCCGGCGGCCGGTCCCTGCCTGCCTGCGCCCGGACCGGCCGAGATGAGGAGCTGACCGCATGACCGTAGCCCTGCCCGCCGAACGCCAGGTCGTCCGTCGTGACGGCACGACCGCGCCGTACGACCGGGACAAGATCACCGCCGCGATGACCAAGGCATTCCTGTCCGTGGAAGGCATCGGTGCCGACGCGTCGCCCCGGGTGCACGAGCAGGTCGAGACGCTCGCCGCGGCGGTCGAGGGGTCGCTGTTCCGGCGCGGCGATGCGCTGCATATCGAGGACATTCAGGATCAGATCGAGCTGGCGTTGATGCGGGCCGGCCAGCACAAGGTCGCCCGAGCCTATGTGCTCTACCGCGAGGAACACGCCCGGAACCGTCCCTCGAAGCCGGCCGGCGTCGAGCCGTTGCTGGTGGCCGGGCCGGATGGCGCCTTGGTGCCGCTGGATGAGGACCGACTGCGGGCGGTGGTCGAGGGGGTGTGCGCCGGGCTGGGCGAGGTCAGCGCCGAGGCCGTGTTGACCGAGGCGCGGCGGGGCCTGTACCGGGGAATCGATGCGGCCAACCTGAATCTGGCATTGATCATGGCCGCCCGCGGATTGGTGGAGGGCGAACCGGAATACAGCTCGGTAGCGGCCCGGCTGTTGCTGCACAAGCTGCGCGGCGAAGCGGACGGAATGCTCGGCAGCGCCGACAAATCGTACGCGGACTATTTCCGTCGGTATTTGGGGCGCGGCATCGAACTGGAGCTGATCGACCCGGAGCTGGCCCGGTTCGATGTGGACCGGATCGCGGCCGCATTGCTGCCCGAACGCGATCTGAATTTCGATTTCCTCGGTCTGCAGACCTTGTACGACCGGTATCTGCTGCATTCGCGGGGCGTACGGTTCGAGCTGCCGCAGGCGTTTTTCATGCGGGTCGCGATGGGTCTGGCCTTGCGCGAGGTCGACCGCGAGGAACGGGCGATCGAGTTCTACCGGTTGCTGTCGTCGTTCGATTTCATGGCCTCGACGCCGACGCTGTTCAATTCCGGTACGCCGCGCCCGCAGCTTTCCTCGTGTTTTCTCACCACAATTCCCGATGAGCTGGACGGCATATTCTCCGGCATCAAGAACAATGCGTTGCTCTCGAAATACGCCGGCGGGCTGGGGAATGACTGGACCCGGGTCCGTGGTCTGGGCGCGCACATCAAGGGTACGAACGGCGAATCGCAGGGTGTCGTTCCGTTCCTGAAAATCGCCAACGACACGGCGGTCGCGGTGAATCAGGGCGGCAAGCGCAAGGGCGCGGTGTGCGCGTATCTGGAGACTTGGCACATCGACATCGAGCAGTTTCTCGATCTACGTAAGAACACCGGCGACGACCGGCGCCGTACCCACGACATGAACACCGCGAACTGGGTGCCGGATCTTTTCATGCAACGGGTCGCGGCCGACGGCGAATGGACGTTGTTCTCGCCGGACGAGGTACCAGACCTGCACGAGCTGTATGGCCTCGAATTCGCTTCCCGTTACGTGGAATACGAGCGGTTGGCCGACGCTGGTGAGATCGCCGTATTCCGCCGGATCCGCGCGGTCGAGTTGTGGCGCAAGATGCTGACCATGCTGTTCGAGACCGGGCATCCGTGGCTAACCTTCAAGGATCCGTGCAATATCCGGTCGCCGCAGCGGCACGCCGGCGTGGTGCATTCCTCCAACCTGTGCACCGAAATCACGTTGAACACCGCGGACGACCAGGTCGCGGTGTGCAATCTGGGTTCGGTGAATCTGGCCCAGCACGTCGGGCCGGACGGGCTCGATCGCGAGCACTTGGCCCGGACCGTACGGACCGCGGTGCGCATGCTGGACAACGTCATCGACATCAACTTCTACACAATTCCCGAAGCCCGCCGCTCGAACCTGCGGCACCGGCCGATTGGCCTGGGGCTCATGGGTTTCCAGGACGCGTTGTTCACGATGCACATTCCGATGGCATCGACCGCGGCGGTGGAATTCGCCGATACCAGCATGGAGGAGTTGAGCTTTCACGCGATTTCCGCTTCGGTGGAATTGGCGGCCGAACGAGGCCGGTATCCGTCGTTCGAGGGTTCACTGTGGAGTCAGGGCGTGCTGCCGATCGATTCGCTCGACCTGCTGGCGGCGGCCCGGGACGACGACCTGGAGCTGGACCGCAGCACTCAACTGGACTGGTCGCAGTTGCGGGAACGTGTCCGTAGCACGGGAATGCGCAATTCCAACGTGATGGCGATCGCGCCAACCGCGACGATCTCGAATATTTGCGGCGTCGGCCAGTCGATCGAGCCGCTGTTCCGCAACCTGTACGTGAAGTCGAATATGTCCGGCGACTTCACCGTGACCAACGCCTCCCTGGTCCGCGATCTCAAGGAGCGCGGTCTCTGGGACGAGGTGATGGTGAGCGACCTGAAGTATTTCGACGGCAGCCTCGGGCAGATCGGCCGTATTCCCGACGACCTGAAGGCGTTGTACGCGACCGCGTTCGAAATCGAGCCGACCTGGTTGGTGGAGGCGGCGGCGCGGCGGCAGAAGTGGATCGATCAGGCGCAGTCGCTCAACCTCTACGTGGCCCAGTCCTCCGGCCGGGCGTTGGATGAGCTGTACCGCCTGGCCTGGCGCCGCGGCTGCAAAACCACGTACTACCTGCGAGCACAGAGCGCGACGCACGTCGAAAAGTCAACGCTGCGCGGCACCGACGGCAAGCTGAACGCCGTACCGACCGGCGCGGCCTGCTCGATCGACGACCCTGACTGCGAAGCCTGCCAGTGAAATACGGAGAAACAACGATGACACAGTCCACAGTGGATCGCGGTGCGGCCCGGGTCCGCGTCGATGACAAGGCGATGATCAACTGCCGATCCGACGTCAACCAATTGCTGCCGATGAAATACGGCTGGGCCTGGGAGAAATACCTGTCCGGCTGCACCAACCACTGGATGCCGACCGAAGTCTCGATGCAGGCCGACATCGCGCTCTGGCACGCGCCGAACGGGCTCACCGACGACGAACGGCTGATGCTCAAACGTAACCTCGGTTTCTTCGCCACCTCCGAATCGCTGGTGGCCAACAACATCGTGCTGGCCGTCTATCGCCAACTGACCAACCCCGAATGCCGGCAGTACTTGCTGCGGCAGGCATTCGAGGAGGCGGTACACACGCATACCTTCCAGTACATCTGCACCAGCCTCGGCCTGAACGAAGGCGAGCTGTTCAACATGTACCGCGAGGTGCCGTCCATTACGGACAAGGCAGCCTGGGCATTGCAGTACACCCGGCACCTGGACGATCCGGAATTCCGCACCGGCACGCCGGAACGCGACCAGGCCTTTCTCCGCGACCTGGTGGCGTTCTACGTGGTGTTCGAGGGCATGTGGTTCTATACCGGATTCGCGCAGGTACTTTCGCTGGGCCGGCGGAATAAGATGGTTGGGATCGCCGAGCAGTACCAGTACATCCTGCGTGACGAGTCGATCCACCTGAACTTCGGCATTGACGCGATCAACCAGATCAAGTTGGAAAATCCGCATTTGTGGAGCGCGGAATTCCAAGCCGAGGTACGGGCGATGCTGACCGAGGCGTGCGAGTTGGAGGTGCGCTACAGCCGGGACACGATGCCGCAGGGATTCCTCGGCCTGAACGCCGATTTGTGCCAGCAGTACATGCAATTCATCACCAACCGGCGCTGCGCCCAACTCGGCCTGGCGCCGGTATTCGGGCCGACCGACAACCCGTTCGGCTGGATGTCGGAAATGATGGATCTGAAGAAGGAAAAGAACTTCTTCGAAACCCGAGTCATCGAATACCAGAGCGGCGGCTCACTCAGCTGGGATTAACGCCGCAATTCCAGCGACCAATCGGTCGACGTCGGCGGCGTCGGTGTAGGGCGCCAAACCTGCCCGCACCGCGCCGCTGTCGGCGATCCCGAGCCGCAGCGCGCATTCGTAAGCGTAAAACGTGCCGGCCGGCGCATTCACCCCACGTTCCGCCAGCCGCTGATAAACCTCGGCCGGCGTCATTCCGTCCACCGTAAAAGCCAATGTCGGTGTTCGCACCGCGGCATGGCCCAATAAATGCACCCCCGGAATCGCCGCCAGCCGGGCCTCCAGATCGTCCCACAGCCGGGTTTCGTACGCCTCCACCGCCGTTACTGACCGGACGATCCGCTCCCGCCGCGACCCGCCGCCGGGCACCAACCCGGCGATGAAGTCCACCGCCGCGGTCGTGCCGGCCAATTGCTCGTACGGCAGCGTGCCCCATTCGAAGCGTTCCGGTACGGCATTGCTGGAGGGACGCAGCTTGTCCGGCTGCAACGTCTCCAACAGCGCCGGATCAGCCGCCAGCAGCCCCACATGCGGTCCGAAGAATTTGTACGCCGAGCAGAAGTAGAAATCGGTGCCAGAAGTGTCCACTACGGAATGCGGGGTGAAATGCACACCGTCCACTGAGAACAGTGCGCCGGCATCGTGTACGGCCCGCGAAATCGCCGCGATATCCGGGCAGGTGCCGAGCAAGTTCGCGGCGGCGGTCACCGCGACCAGCCGGGTCCGGTCGCTCAGCTGGTCGGCGACCGCGTCCACCGGCAACTCCCCGGTCGCGGGATCGAAATCGGCCCAGCGCACGGTCGCGCCGGCCAACGACGCCGCCTGCACCCAGGGCCGGATGTGCCCATCGTGGTCGAGCCGAGTCACCACGATCTCATCGCCGGGCTTCCACGTCTTGGCCAAGGTGTACGCGATCTTGTACGCCAGTGCGGTCATGCTCGGGCCGAAGACGATGCCCGATGGCGCGGCGGCGAGCAGGTCGGCCGCGGCGGCCCGGGCCGAGACGACGATCTCCTCGGCCCGCTGCTCGGCCCGGGTCACGCTGCCGCGGTTGGCGACCGGCGACCGCAGGGCACCGGCGACCGCGTCGGCCACTACAGCCGGGGCCTGCGAACCACCCGGCCCGTCGAAATGCGCCGCACCCTCGGCCAAGGCGGGAAACTGCGCCCGTACCGACGCCACATCGAGCACTTCGAGATCCACGGGGCCTCCCATTCCGACATGTCCGATGGTCATCATCGCTGGCTCTGATTAGACTCGCGAACGCTGGTGGTTCAGCCGCGCCGGAGGTCTGGGCAAAGCTGAGGCAACAGGGAACCCGGTGCGAATCCGGGACTGCCCCGCAGCGGTGAACGGGAACGACCGCCGTCATCAAGCACTGGACGTAAGTCTGGGAAGCGACGGCCAGTAGGCATTGTTGTGCGCCCGTGAGTCCGAATACCTGCCATCGGTGCGTGCACCGCCGGTGCGCGCGGTCCGGAGCCTCGCGGGAGGGCTCGCCGGTGACCAGCGGCTCCGTGCCGCCGGTGTCAGCGACCCCTCATGCCTGCTCCGGACGAGTTGCCGAGCTCGCGAGGAGAGAGCTGTGACCATTGGTACGACCGTGTTGGGCTATCCACGTATCGGCCCGAACCGAGAACTGAAGAAGGCCGTCGAGGCGTACTGGGCGGGGCGGATCGACGCCGCCGCGCTGGAGCAGGTCGGGCGTGAGCTGCGTACGCAGACCTGGCAGTCGCTGGAGGCGCTGGACTCGATCCCGTCGAACATCTTCTCGTTCTACGACCACGTGCTGGACACCACGGCGATGCTGGGCGCGATCCCGCCCCGGCACAAGGCGCTGGGATTGAACGACCTCGATACGTACTTTGCCATGGCCCGCGGCAATGCGGACGCCACGCCGCTGGAGATGACGAAGTGGTTCGACACGAACTACCACTACCTCGTGCCCGAACTCGGGCCGGAGACTCGGTTTCGCCTTGATGCGAGCAAGCCGCTGGCCGAATTCGCCGAGGCCCAGGCGCTGGGCATCACGACCCGGCCGGTGGTGCTCGGGCCGGTCAGCTTCCTGCTGTTGGCCAAGTCGACCGAGCCGGGTTTCGATCCGCTGGAATTGCTGGACCTGCTCATCCCAGCGTATGAGGAACTGCTGCGGCAATTGCACGCGGCCGGAGCGGAATGGGTACAGCTGGACGAGCCGGCCTTCGTTACCGACCGCGCGCCGGCCGAGTTGACCGCACTGTCCACTGTGTACAACCAGCTGGCCGGGCTGTCGGACCGGCCGAAGATCTTCGTGGCCAGCTATTTCGGCGACCTGGGCGAGGCGCTGCCGGTCCTGGCCGAAACCCCGGTCGAGGCGATCGGGGTCGACCTGGTGCACGGCCGGATTCAAGGCCTGGCCGGCATTACCGCATTGCAACACAAAACCCTCGTGGCCGGGGTCATCAACGGCCGCAATATCTGGCGGGCCGACCTGGACGCGGCCCTGGCCAAGGCGACCACGCTGCTCGGCACCGCCAATGAGGTGGCGGTGAGCACGTCCTGCTCGCTGCAGCACGTGCCGTACGACGTGGAACGGGAGACCGACCTGGATCCGCGGCTGCGGTCCTGGCTGGCCTTCGCCGAGCAGAAGGTGGCCGAGGTGGTGGCGGTCGGGCGCGCATTGCGGGGCGACCGGGACGAGGCCGCCTTCGCCGCCGCCCGCACCGCCATTGCCGACCGCGCCTCAGCCCCGGGCAACACACAAATACAAAACCGCGTCAAGGCATTGCAACCGCAGGACGAGCAGCGCGGCGACGCAGCAATCAGGGCCACGCTGCAGCAGGACCGGCTGCAGCTACCGCCACTGCCGACCACGACGATCGGATCGTTCCCGCAGACCGGCGAGCTGCGGGCCGCGCGGGCCGACCTGCGCGCCGGCCGGATCGACGAGGCCACGTACGCCGAACACATGCGGGCCGAGGTGGCCCGGGTGATCCGGCTGCAGGAGGACCTCGGCCTGGACGTCCTGGTGCACGGCGAGCCCGAGCGCAACGACATGGTGCAGTACTTCGCCGAGCAGCTGGACGGGTACGCCTTCACCATCCATGGCTGGGTGCAGTCGTACGGGTCACGGTGCACCCGGCCCCCGATCCTGTATGGCGATGTGTCCCGGCCGCACCCGATGACGGTCGAGTGGGCGACGTACGCCCAGGCGCTGACCGACCGGCCGGTCAAGGGAATGCTGACCGGTCCGGTCACGATGCTGGCCTGGTCGTTCGTACGGGATGACCAGCCTCGATCGCAGACCGCGTACCAGGTGGCGTTGGCGCTGCGGGATGAGGTGGCGGACCTGGAGGCGGCCGGCATCCGGATCATTCAGGTCGACGAACCGGCGCTGCGCGAACTCCTGCCGCTCCGGCAACAGGATCGACAGTCCTATGTGGACTGGGCCGTGCGGGCCTTCCGGCTGGCCACTTCAGGCGTGGCCGACAACACGCAGATCCACACCCATCTGTGCTACTCGGAATTCGGCGACATCCTGCCGGCGATCGACGCGCTGGATGCGGACGTAACCAGCCTGGAGGCGGCTCGCTCGACGATGTCAGTGGTGGCCGATCTGGCCGGCGGCGGATTCGCCCGCGGGGTCGGGCCGGGCGTTTACGACATCCACTCGCCGCGGGTGCCCTCCGAAGACGAGGTCGAATCGGCGCTACGGATCACGGTGAATGCATTGCCGGTCGAGCGGGTCTGGGTCAACCCGGACTGCGGGTTGAAGACGCGTAATTACGCGCAGGTCGAGCCGGCGTTGCGAAATGTCACGGCCGCGACAAAGAAGCTACGCGCGCAGCTGGGCTGATAAAAGCCGCCGGTGTGGCGTTGGGACAGTAGTAGTCCCAACGCCACCTGGCGAGCAATCGTCGCCGGAATATGGCGGCGAACAGAATTACTTACAGCTGGACGCCGCGAGCCTTCGTGAACCGCTCGGTCACGTCGGCCCAGTTGACGACGTTCCACCAGGCCTTGACGTAGTCGGCCTTCACGTTCTTGTACTGCAGGTAGAACGCGTGCTCCCACATGTCCAGCATCAACAGCGGGTACAGACCGGCCGACAGGTTGCCCTGGTGGTCGTACAGCTGGACGACCAGGAGCTTCTGACCCAGGGTGTCCCAGGCCAGGATCGACCAGCCGGAACCCTGGATGCCGGTCGCGGCAGCGGCGAAGTGCGCCTGGAACGCGTCGAACGAACCGAACGCGTCGTCGATCGCGGCACCCAGCTCACCGGTCGGCTTGTCGCCGCCGTCCGGCGAGAGGTTCGGCCAGAACACCGAGTGGTTAACGTGCCCGGCCAGGTTGAACGACAGGTTCTTCTCGTGCAGGTTGACCGTGGTCAGATCGCCCTTGTCGCGGGCGTCGGCCAGCTTCTCCAGCGCCGTGTTGGCGCCGGCGACGTATGTCGCGTGGTGCTTGTCGTGGTGCAGCTCCATGATCTGCCCGGAAATGTGCGGCTCGAGTGCGCCGTAGTCGTAGGGCAGGTCCGGAAGTGTGTAGTCCGCCACCGGTGAATCCTCTCTGAAGTCGGTTACCGAGAGACGAGTCCTAGTCTGTCACTTCCGGTGTGGACGGCATCTGGGCGGACCACTTCTCCTCGATCCGGCCGACCCGCCACACCGTCATCGCGATCGCCCAGGTCAGGGCGAACAACCCGACGATCGCATAACCGACGTAGTTCAAGTCCAGATTGCCGACCCAATGCCAGAACGAACCGTTCAGGTTGAATTTGTCGACCAGGATCGACAGCAGCTCGATCGTGCCGATGATCAGCGCCACCAGGACCGACAATCCGGTGATCGTGATGTTGTAGTAAACCTTGCGGACCGGCTTGGAAAAGGCCCAGCCGTACGCGAAGTTCATGAACGACCCGTCGATCGTGTCGAGCAGGCTCATTCCGGCCGCGAACAGCACCGGCAGGCACATGATCGCGTACCAGGGCAGACCACTGGCGGCGGCGCCGGCGGCCAGCGCCAGCAGCAGCACCTCGGTGGCGGTGTCGAAGCCCAGACCGAATACGACGCCCACCGGGTACATCTGCCACGGTTTGGTGATCGCTTTCGTGAAACGGCCGAAAATGCGGTTCATCAAGCCGCGCGAGTTCAGCTGTTCCTCCAGTTGTTCCTCGTTGTACTCACCGCTGCGCATCCGCCGGAAAACCCCGATGATGCCGATCAGAACGGCGAAATTCAGCCCCGCGATGACGTACAGAAAAGCACCGGAAACCGACGTACCAATCACGCCGGTGACGTTGTGCAGCTGCGAACCGTCGTTGCTGACCTGCCCGGCGATCGCCCGCAACCCGACCGAGAAGACCAGCGCGGCCACGAACACGACCGAGGAATGGCCGAGGGAGAAGAAGAACCCGACCGACAGCGGCCGTTTGCCCTCGGCCATGAACTTGCGGGTCGTGTTGTCGATGGCCGAGATGTGGTCCGCATCGAACGCGTGCCGCATGCCCAGGGTGTACGCGGTCACGCCAACTCCGACGCCGAACGCCTTGCTGCCCAGGCTGTAGTGATGGGGGACGACCAGGGCCAGCAACGTGAACCAGCCGACGACGTGCAGACCGACGATCACCCCGATCATGCCGCCCGCGCGGCGCCATTCGGCCGGGCTCAGGGCGGCCCGGAACCGGGCCAAACGGGATGCCTGCGGCGCAGTGCTCGGCAGGGGTTGAGCCATCTGGTGACCTCGCGGGCAGCGTCAGCACGACAGGACGGAACGGCGCGGGTTGACGCTACTTGCGAATGAGTCGCATGTGCAAGAGCCGTGATGATCGTTACGGGGCTTACTCGATCTCTTCGGTTCGCTCCGGCGCTCGCTCCGCTCCTCGCTCGCAGCTACGCATTTCTCGCGTCCGCTCGGGGCTGCTCACTGCGATGCTCACTCGCGCCTGCGCTCACTGGACGTCGTCGAAGCCGGTCTTGCCGTCGATCAGCTCGCGCAGGATGTCGACGTGGCCGGCGTGCCGGGCCGTCTCCTCGATCAGGTGGATGTAGATCCACCGCAGCGACACCCGGCCCATCCGGCGATGCGGCACCGTATCGTCCAGCCCGAATTCGGCCGCGATCCGGCGCGAATGCTCACAGGCGGTCCGGTAGTCCGCCACTAGCCCGGCCAGCGTCTCCTCCGGCACCATGACGAATTCGGCGTCGGCCGGCTCGTTCGGCAGCGGCGGCAACGGCAGCTCGCTCTCCGGTCGCTGCGCCAGCACGATGTGGAACCAGTCGAACTCGACCTGCCGCAAGTGTTTGACCAGCCCGCCGATCGAGGTCAGCGATGGCACCAACCGCCGCCCGGCATCGGCGTCGGAGATTCCGGCCACCTTGCGCACCACGATCTCGCGGTACATATCGAGAAACGCTTCCAGGGCTGGACGTTCCGGGGCAGTCGAGACCAACTCGTCGGGAGTGGGCGCGCGCCCAGGCGGCGGCATTGTCATGCCGTGCAGCGTAATGCCGCCGGTTACGTACGCGAGCAAGGAGATGCCGCCCGAGCGGCTGGGCGTCGGGCGGCATCTCCGCATCTGCGAGCCGGGGCGTCGATCAGGTCGAGACGCCGGACTCGAGTTGGGTGATGATCTGCTTGGCCTGGTTGATCGGGATCGCGAAGCCCAGACCGATGCTGCCGCTGGAACTGCCGTTGTTGGAGGTTGGCGAGTAGATCGCGGAGTTGATGCCGACGACCTCGCCCGCGGCGTTGATCAGTGGGCCACCGGAATTGCCCGGGTTGATCGCCGCGTCGGTCTGGATCGCGTTGTAGCTGACCGTGTTGCTCTGGTCGGACGGGTTCCCCCACGGGTTGTTGTTCTGCGACTGCGACCCTTCGCCCTGCACCGTGACCTTGCGGTTCAGGTAGCTGACGATGCCGGACGTGACCGTGTTCTGCAGGCCCTCAGGCGAGCCGATCGCGACCACCTCGTCGCCGACCTTGACCGTGGACGAGTCGCCCAGCTTGGCCGGGGTCAGTCCGCTGACGCCGCGCGCTTTGATGACCGCGAGGTCACTGCTGGCGCTGGTTCCGACGATCGACGCCTGCGCCGTCTTGCCGTTGCTGAAGGTCACGGTGAGGGTGCCACCGTTATTGGCCACATCGGACACCACATGGTTGTTGGTGAGGATTTCGCCCTCCGAGTTGAGAATTACGCCCGAGCCAATAGCCTGGCCGCTGGACGTCGTTTCCTTTACCTCGACGACACTGGGCAGGCTTTTGGCCGCGATGGCGCTGATCGCGCTGGAGCTCAGTGTTTGCGAGGCCTGCTGGGCGGTATTCGTGCTTGTCGCCGTCGCGCTGGTGCTCGCCTGTGTCCCGGTCAGGTCGTGTCCAATGAGGACACCACCGGTTCCGCCGACCAGCGCGCCCACCATCGCGATCGCCGCTACCGCGGCATAACGCCTGCGGTGCGGTCGCTCCGGCTGGGGCGCGATCCCCTGTGGTGGCGGGAAAATTGGCGGCATGCCGCCGCCACCGGCCATGTCGTCGGTGCCGCGCTGCTCGTCCCGGTACCCCCACATGGAGTTGTACGCATCGTCGGGTCGCGCGGAAACGGGGGTGACAAACTCTGGATTACGCGGCTGCTCGGTCATGACTATTACTGTGCCGATCGAGGCTGAGGGCAGGCTGAGTCATGTTTGAGAAATAGCGAAGACTTCCCGCCGCCTTATGCTGACGCAATGACGGCCATTCCTACTTCTGGCCCCACTCCCGGTCAACTTGCCTGGCAGCAAGCCGGTTTCGGCGTCTTCTGCCATTTCGGCATCAATACGTTCTATGGAAAGGAATAGAGCGACGGGACCCTAGATGCGGCCGGATTTCGGCCGACCGAACTCGATCCGCGCCAGTGGGCGTCCACCGCCCCCGAAGCCGGCGCGCGGTATCTCGT
>JBEDUI010000090.1:0-20096 GCA_040414495.1 Mycobacteriales bacterium | reverse complement strand
CGTACGTGTTCGGGACGCAGCAGGGCGTTCGCTCCGGAGGCCACCACGATCTGGTTCTCCGCATCGCCGTCGACTACGACGGCCGCGACTCCGGTCGGCGCGGCGGTCGTGGTGGCCACGAAATCGGTCATCACGTTGAACCGCTGCAGGTCGGCGACCGCCGCCCGGCCGTGCACGTCCTCACCGACGCAGCCCACCAGCCAGGTGTCGGCGCCCAACCGCCCGGCGGCTGCGGCCTGGTTGGCGCCTTTTCCTCCCTGCGACGTGGACAGGTCTGCTCCGACGACCGTCTCGCCGGGCCGCGGCAGGCTAGGGCTGTGGAACACCAGGTCGGCGTTGGCCGACCCGACGACGATGACCCGCCGACCCTGCACCCTCGCCACCGCGCCTCCCCAGTGCTCACCGCTGCTTTGGCCGTAGCGTACGCAGCGCTTTGCAACCGCCTGGCGTGAGACCGCAACCGCAGGCGGTAGTCGGTGCCCGCAATTCGGGCTGGCCGGGTTTTATTGGCGGGTCGATTTGGCAGGATGGCTCGAAATGAATTCGCCACATATACCCACGAGCCTGGCCGATGTCGCAGCCGCGCGATCTGGTGCCGTACCGACCGAGTCGCCGGCAACCGGCCGATTCCTGGCCCAACCGAGCTGCGCCGAGAAAGACGGCACGGTCTGCAGCGGCGTCTGGCATCTGACCCATCAGAGCTGGTTGGCCCGCGCCGCCGACTCGGTCACCGCGCACGGCGCGCGAATCATTCTGATCGTCGTCGTCGCGCTGATCACCCGGTTCCTCCTGCATCGGGCGATCCGCCGGCTCACGCTGGTCTCCGGGGTCAGCTCGGTACCGACCGTGCTGCAGCCGCTGAAGGAGAAGGCGGCCTCGCACCTGGCGGCGACCGGGCTGCTCTCGGCGCGGCGGCAGCAACGCGCGGCGACGATCGGCTCAGTGCTGCGCAGCATCGCCTCGTTCGTCGTCTTCATGGTCGCGTTCGTTCTGGTGCTGGGCGAGCTGGGCCTCGATCTCGGCCCGATCATCGCGAGTGCCGGAGTGGCCGGCATCGCGGTCGGCTTTGGTGCACAGAACCTGGTCAAGGACTTTCTGGCCGGGATGTTCATGATCCTGGAGGACCAGTACGGCGTGGGCGACATCATTGACGCCGGACAGGCCAGTGGAACGGTCGAAGCGGTCGGTCTGCGGACGACCCGTCTGCGCGACGGGGAAGGGACCGTCTGGTACGTACGCAATGGCGAGGTGCTGCGGATCGGTAACCGCAGCCAGGGACATTCGCTGGTTGTACTGGACATCCCGGTGGCCTACACGGCCGACATCGATCGGGCGGGTGCGCTGATGCTCGAGACCGCGCAGGAGTTGGCGCGAGAGGACGAGTGGCAGGCCGATTTCCTGCAGAAGCCGGAGCTGCTCGGGATTCAGGACCTCACCTCGGACTCGGTCGTGCTGCGGTTGACCGCCAAGACCGCGATCGGCAAGGACGGAGCCATCGCCAGCGAGCTGCGGGCCCGGCTGCATACCCGACTCGTTGCGGCCGAAATCCCACTGGCATAAGAGATTTCGGGCTGAACCATCGAGCTTGGAAAAGCGTACCGATCGGTCCGGCACGCCTAACGTACGGAATGTTGGCACGGTCAATCGGGCCAATATCGGCACGTACCGCCGCGCCGTCTGCCAAGGTTACGGACCACGGGGCGCACCGCTTCGACCCGCTATCGGCAGTGCTGTCCGGTACGGGCCGGCGTGAATGCGTCACGCGGCTGGGTAGGCAGGGCAAAAGCCTGGCTAAGCCCACCGAAAAGCATCGATTGGCGTAGGATCGTTGCGCCATGTGCACGAGCCGCTTTTGTCCACATAGCCGGACCCGCGGTGGACCGATAGACGCGGGTGGGACAAACTAGTCGGATGCGACGGGGCAACGCATTGCAGTCAGCGGCGCGCCTGAGGATGGCGTGTCAGGTTGGGAACGACCGCTTCGACGTGCCGGCACAAGGCGGTGGCGGGAGAGGCGGGGAAGCAGGTCTGATCAGCAGCGGCGCGGACTCCGGCCGGCAGCGAGCCGGCAACGAGGAGCCCAACAGAGATGGGCGCGACGCAGCCAGCGAAGCCGTCGCCCGCGGGCTGAACGATGGACGATCGGACAGCCCGGACGTGGCCGCCGACTCGTCTGGTCACCGGACGCAAGTCGACCAGCCCACTGGCAATTCCGTATCGGGCAAGTCGGTAGCACCAGGCCACTCAGCCCCCAGCGAGGCAGCACCAAGCGAGTCGGTAGCGCCTCGCAACTCATCTCCGGGCGAGGCAGCGCCAGGCGCGTCCGTAGCCCCGAGCAACCCAGCGCCCGGCAGCCCAGGACTCGACGGGTCCGCCAGCGCCGGCAACCCAACACCGGGCGGCTCAGCGAGCTCAGGCAACTCCGCCAGCCCCGCGGCCCCGACCGCCCCCGCAAGCGCAGGCAACTCCGGCAACCCTGTGGCACCCGCAAGTGCAGGCAACTCCGGCAACACGGCCTCCGCAAGCGCAGGCAACTCCGCCAGCGCCGCGGCCCCCTCCGTACCCGCAGGCTCCAAATACTCAGCCGGCGCCGACAACTCGGCGCCGGCCAACTCCGCCGGAGGCGATCCGGCCGGGCCCGGTGTTGCCGAA
Source organism: Mycobacteriales bacterium (assembly GCA_040414495.1). GTDB lineage: Bacteria > Actinomycetota > Actinomycetes > Mycobacteriales > QHCD01 > DATAVB01. Next base: position 17,444 of record JBEDUI010000090.1, on the reverse strand, counting down.
CCGGCCGGACAACGAATTGGCTACCCCCCTGCGCCCGGAGGCGAACCGCACGAGGCGACCGCCCACGACGCGGCGGCCGAGATTTCCACCGGCGACCGCAGTGCCACGTACCGCGACGCCCTGGGCAACCGCGAATTCCGCTACCTCTTCAGCGCCATCGTGCTGTCCCTGCTCGGCGACCAACTGGCCAAGGTCGCGCTGTCGTTCCTGGTCTACCAGAAGACGTCGTCGGCGCTGCTGACCGCGTTGAGCTACGGAATCTCGTACCTGCCATGGGTGCTCGGCGGGCCGGTGCTCGCGACGTTCGCCGACCGGCTGCCCCGACGGCGCGTGATGATCGTCTGCGACATCGCCCGCGCGATGCTCATCGCGGTGCTGGCGATTCCGGGCATGCCGGTCTCGGCGCTGTTGGTGCTGCTCCTGGTCGCTTCGATGTTCACCCCGCCGTTCGAGTCGGCCCGCTCGTCGCTGACAACGCAGATCCTTACCGGCGATGTGTACGTCGTCGGCAACGGCTTGACCGGTACGGCCACACAGATCTGCAACGTGGTTGGTCTGTTCGCCGGTGGCGCTCTGGTGATGGTGATCCACCCGCGCGGTGCGTTGATCGCGGATGCGGCGACGTTCCTGCTCTCGGCCGGGCTGATCGTGTTCGGGGTCGTTGAACGGGCAGTGGCCTCGCGGCCGGCGGCAACCTCGACCTGGCTGGAGATCTCGGCGGGCGCGCGGGTCGTGTTCGGTACGCCGACGCTGCGGTCGATCGTGCTGATCGTCTGGATCAGCAGCGTGTGTTCGTTCGCCTGGGAGGGCATCGCGGTGCCATGGGCGCATGAGCTTGGCGGCGGCGCGCGGACCGTTGGCCTCCTGCTCGGGGTCAGCGCGGCCGGGACTACGGTCGGCAGCATCATTATTGGCCGGGTCTGCCCACCCAACGTGCGCCGTCGGCTGATATTGCCGCTGGCCGTGCTGGCGCCGGCACTGCTCGGACTGGTGTTGGCCGACAACGCGCTGCCGCTGGACGTGCTGGTGTTGATCTTCTCCGGCTTCGGCATGGCGTTCGTGATCCCGCTCAATGCACTGTTCATGCAGTCGCTCCCGGTCGAACTGCGTGGCCGCGCGTTCGGGGTGGCGCAGGGCGGACTGCAGGCGACCCAGGGCCTGGGCGTACTCCTGGCCGGAGCACTGGTCGGGATGTTCAGCATCACCACGACGGTCGGCGTACTCGGCCTGATTGGGGCGGCCGCGACACTGGCCATTGGACTGCTCCAGCCGATCAGGACCGACTGACCCGACCGATCTCGGCGCATTCCCGTTAGCCGGACCGGCTGTCGCACCTTTCGCCGAGCCAGGCCGGCCCCTCGGGCGTTCCCGTGAACTCGGACCGACCTCGCGCCCTCCCCTGAAGCGGGCCGGCCCGACGCGCGTCTCCCCCGAGCCAGGCCGACCCTCGCGCGTTCCCCTGAACCCGGACCCGACCTTCGCCGCCTTCCCGAGCCGGATCGGTGCCCGGGCGCGGCGGCGGGTGAGCGGCGCTGGCAAGATCGAGGCATGAGTAGCAGTGAACCGGAGACCAGCTTCTACGAGCTCGTCGGCGGAGAAGCCACGTTTCGGACCCTCATCGCCCGGTTCTACGCCGGTGTAGCGGAGGACCCGCTGCTGCGGCCGATCTATCCCGAAGAAGATCTCAGTGGCGCCGAGGAACGACTGTTCATGTTCCTCGTGCAGTACTGGGGCGGGCCGCGAACCTACTCGGAGCGGCGGGGTCATCCGCGTCTGCGCATGCGACACGCACCGTTCGTGATCGGAGAGGCCGAGCGGCTGGCGTGGCTTCGTCATATGCGGGCCGCGCTGGATTCCCTGGAATTGCCGGAGGACCAGGACCAGACTCTGTGGCGTTACCTGGAGACGGCCGCGTTCAGCCTGCAGAACAGTCAGTGACGCGGATAAGTCCAGCGCGAACGACCGGCGCGAGGCGTCCAAAGGTTTACGCGGAAGCTTGTTTACGGTGCGCGGAAGCCCGCTGCAGCTGGATTATCGGCAAACGCTAAGGTCGATGGCCGATGGCCCGACGTGGTGTGCTGACTACTCGGCGCCATTCTGACGACAAGGCTGTCGCCAGCAGAAGTCCGGCTGCATTCCCCGCATCCCGACAATCTCCGACGATGGGCGCGCATAGGCAGGGAGCACCGTGCATCGCACCCCCGACACCGCGGGTACTTTTTCCGCGCCGCGGTCGAACGCTGTCCCGTGGTGGCGTAACGCTACCGTCTACCGGCTTTTTCTGCCGAGCTTTGCCGATGGAAATGCCGATGGTGTAGGCGATCTGGTCGGGTTGCGCGAGCGGCTCGGATATTTGTTGCTGCTTGGTATTGATGCCGTTTCGCTGGGTGGCTTGCTGACTGAAAGTGCCGGCCACGACGAGGCCGAGGTTCCAGGAATTGATCGGACCGTCGGTACGCTCGCCGATCTCGATGCGTTCATTCCGGCTGCTCACGAGCAGGGTTTGAAGGTGACGCTGGAGACGTCGGCCGTGTCGGGCATCGGGGTCGAGCGAGCCCTGCGATTCTGGCTCGACCGGGGTGTGGACGGATTTCGGGTGGCCGGCGGGGATGACAATCGGTTGCGCCGTCTGCTCGACAGTTACCCCGGCCGGGTGCTGGCCGGCAGCGGCGACCAGTTCGGTCCGCAACAGCGACTGCAGGACGGATTGGCCCGGGCCGGCTGGGACGCGGCCGCGTTGACCACGGCGATCAACGACGCACTGGCCGTGGTGGCCGGCACGGACTCGGTCGCGACGTGGATGCTGTCCGACCGGGGTCTGGGTCGCCCGGCCAACCGGTACGCGACCGGGTCGGTCGGCACGCAGCGGGCCCGGGCGATTGGGCTGTTGCAGTTGGCGTTGCCTGGTGCGGTGGAATTGTGGTCCGGCGACGAGTTGGGGTTGCCCGACGTAGCGTCGCGGGCGCCGGAGCTGGTCGAGACGGCGGTCGGGCCGCGCGGGTACGCCGGCTCGTCCGACGGGGGCAGTTGGTCATCGCCAGGCGATCAGACGCATGGCGTCGAAACGCCGACGGCACGGCGCGGCGAAAAATTGGCCGAGCACCCGACGCCGCTGCCATGGGCCGGGGAGAAACCGCCTTACGAATTCACGGCTCGGGAGACGAGTTGGCTCCCGATCCCGGAGGGCTGGGGTGAGCTGACAGTGGAGAACCAGCTCGAGGACGCCGAGTCGATGCTGTCGCTCTACCGCCAGGCCTTGGAAATCCGGCACGGCCACCCGTCCGCCAGCGGCGACGCGATCGAGTGGTACGGCGCGCCTGAAGGCTGCATGGCCTTCCGCCGCACCGGCGGCCTGATCTGCGCGGTGAACACGTCCGACGCCCCGGTGCCGCTGCCGCCAGGCGAGCCGGTCCTGTCCAGCGGTCCGCTGATCGACGACGCGCTGCCCAGCGACACAACCGCCTGGCTGCTGTAAAGCGCGTTTCTTAGATCCTGGCGGCCTGAATTCCCGCCGCTCAGGCGGCCTCTTCCAAATAACGTTCAATGAACGAACGCTCGTCGGCCGATAACCGCCGCACCCGGCCGGCCGCGAGGTCGAACGGCACACACACCGTCTGGGCCTGCACGGCCAACTGCTGCCGGTCGTACACCTCGTACGCAACCGTGAACGACGCACCGCCCATCCGGCTGCACCACATATCAATCTGCAGCGGCTCGGGACCGTACAAAACCGGCCGCTTGTAGTCGATCTCGTGCCGAGCGACGACCACACCCGTCGCGATCGTATGAATCCCCAGCCGTTCGGCCTGATCGAAAAACAGGTCGATACGCGCTTGCTCCAAATACGTCAGGAACGCCGAATTGTTGATGTGCCCCTGAGCGTCCATATCCGACCAACGCATCGGGCACGCGTACCGGTGCCGCACCATGCCCTCATCCTTCACCCGGCGCCGCGGGCGTGCGGCGCCGGGATTCAACGTCAGTCGCGGGTCAACCTGCGGTAGGTCGCCCGGTGCGGCCGCGCCGCGTCGGCACCAAGCCGTTGCACCTTGTTGGCCTCGTAATCGGCGAAGTTGCCCTCAAACCAGAACCACTGCGAATCGCCTTCGTAAGCGAGGATGTGCGTGGCAATACGGTCCAGGAACCACCGGTCGTGTGAGGTGATCACGGCGCAGCCGGGGAATTCCAACAACGCGTTTTCCAACGACGACAGCGTTTCCACATCGAGGTCGTTCGTCGGCTCGTCCAACAGCAGCACGTTTCCGCCCTGCTTCAAGGTGAGCGCCAGGTTGAGCCGGTTCCGCTCACCGCCGGACAGGACGCCCGAGGGCTTCTGCTGGTCCGGTCCCTTGAAACCGAAAGCTCCTACGTACGCCCTCGACGGCATTTCGACGTGACCGACATTGATGTAATCCAAGCCGTCGGAAACGACTTCCCACACGTTCTTCTTCGGATCGATACCGGCCCGACCTTGGTCCACATAGGACAGTTTGACGGTCTCACCGACCGAGATCTCGCCCTCGTCCGGCTTTTCCTCACCGACGATCATCCGGAACATCGTCGTCTTACCGGTGCCGTTCGGACCGATGACACCGACAATGCCACCGCGCGGAAGATCAAAGGACAGGTGATCGATCAGCAGCCGATCGTCGAAACCCTTGGTCAAGCCGTTGGCCGTCACGACCTTGGCTCCCAGGCGTGGGCCCGGCGGAATCTGGATCTCGTCGAAGTCGAGCTTGCGGTGCTTCTCCGCCTCGGCCGCCATCTCCTCGTACCGGGCCAGACGGGCCTTGCTCTTGGCCTGCCGACCGCGCGCGTTCTGCCGGACCCAGTCCAATTCCTCGGCCAGGCGCTTCTGCCGCTTGGCGTCCTTTTGACCCTCGACCTTCAACCGGGCGGCCTTGGCCTCCAGGTAGGTCGAGTAGTTGCCCTCGTACGGGTAGAGCCGGCCGCGGTCGATCTCCAGGATCCAGCCGGCCACGTTGTCCAGGAAGTACCGGTCGTGGGTGACCGCCAGGACCGCGCCCGGGTACTGCGCCAGATGCTGCTCCAGCCACTGCACGCTCTCCGCGTCGAGGTGGTTGGTCGGCTCGTCGAGCAGCAGCAAGTCCGGCTGCTGAAGGAGGAGCTTGCATAGCGCCACCCGGCGCCGCTCACCACCGGAGAGCACGGTCACGTCGGCGTCGCCGGGCGGACAGCGCAACGCGTCCATTGCCTGCTCGATCTGGCTGTCGAGCTCCCAACCGTTGACGTGCTCGATCTTGTCCATGAGGTCGCCCTGCTCGGCCATGAGCGCGTCGAAGTCGGCGTCCGGCTCGCCCATGGCCGCGCTGACCTCTTCGAACCGCTTGAGCAGACCCCGGGTCTCGGCCACGCCCTCTTCGACGTTGCCGCGAACGTCGACCTCGTCGTTGAGCGGTGGCTCCTGCTGCAGGATCCCCACCGTGTATCCGGGGCTCAGCGTGGCATCACCGTTGGACGGCTGGTCGAGCCCGGCCATGATCTTGAGCACGCTGGACTTACCGGCGCCATTGGGCCCGACGACACCGATCTTCGCCCCAGGCAGGAACGAGAGAGTGACGTCGTCGAGAATGACCTTGTCGCCGTGGGTCTTGCGCACCTTACGCATTGAGTAGATGAACTGAGCCACCGGTGATTTCCTCCGCAGGTCGAACGTCGGCCCCAGTGTCTCAGCTCCCGTGGCCGGCCCGCCAACCCGATCCTCTCGGTTACGCCGCGGCCGCGGTCTCGGCGGTCTCGGGCGCCTCGGTGGTCAGCTCGGCGACCGTGTCGCGAGCCGGCTCCGCCGTCTGGTCTCCTTCGCGCACCAGCTGCGGCCGGGAGCGGTGGAAGACCGCGAAACCGCGGGCCAGATTCGGCCCGATGGCGTACGCGTCCAGCTCGAAACTGGTGCGCTGCTGCTCGTCCCGCACGTAGGTGTACGACTGCAATCGGCCAAACACGACAACTGGATCACCTTTACGCAGCGAAGCGATCACATTGTGGGCCATCGTCCGCCAACACGACACTTTGAGGAACACGGAATTGGTGTCGACCCACTCACCCGTTTCCGCATCAAGCTTGCGGTCGGAGGCGGCCAGCCGAAAGTTGGCCACCTGAACCCCAGGACCGACAGTACGAATGTCCGGTTCGCTCGCGAGATTGCCCACCATTGTCACCGTGGTCGAACTGATCTGTGGCATGCCCCTGCTCCTGTCCGATGTCGCGTACAACCGGCTCCCTGCCGGCGCTTTTACGGTGTCGCGCGGTGGATCACGAATCCAGGCGTACCGCGAAGATGTGGACAACGGATTGAGCTGTGGACAGCGATGTCGAATTGTCGTTGAAACGTGCTAAGGGGCGTCGCTCCGGACATACGGGTAGGGCTCCGGCAGGCAGGTTTTCGGCGCTCAGGACCGGGCAGAACGCTCGCACCGTCACAACGGAGCCCGGAGACTCCGGGCCATCATCGGGAGGTCCTTGTGCTCGGCCTGATCATCACACTCGCCATCATCGGGCTCATCGCTGGCGCCATCGCGCGGCTGCTGGTGCCCGGGAGGGACCCGATGGGCATCATGGGCACGATCCTGCTGGGCATCGTCGGGTCGTTCATCGGCGGCTTCCTCGGGTTCCTGCTGCACCACAACCAGGGCGAAGGCTGGCTGCACACCTCCGGTCTGGTCGGATCCGTGGTGGGATCGGTGATCGCCTTGCTGATCTACCGGCGCACCGCCATCCGGCGGTAGCCATGCCGACGCGACGACCGGCAAACCGCTAGGCTGTGCGCGAACCGATGCACCGGATCGGCTTTGCGCCCGTAGCTCAGCGGATAGAGCAGGTGCCTTCTAAGCACTTGGCCGCAGGTTCGAGTCCTGCCGGGCGCGCCCCGTTGAGCAGGACGAACACCAGACACAGCGCGGTTGAACTCGATCCTGCTCCACGGCTCATCCCTCTCGACGAGTTGATCGGCTGCCACGGTCCAGCTCGGCCAGCCGTGCATCGAATTCCGCCCGGTGCTTGGCACACAACCTCAGCGGTGAGGCGTCACCGCGCGGCAACTGACATGCGCGACGATGACACCGGATTCCGCTGCGTCAGCGAATAGCACGCGGCCTCGTGCAAAGAACAGACTTGGCCCCACGCACGGTCCTCGTTGCGGACACCGACCGTGCCGAGGTAGCACTGTGCTCGGCGACCAAGATTCGATTCCCATCCATGGATGACATTGATATGACGGTTCTTGTAGGGCTGGTGTAATAGCCCGTCTCTTAGCGTTGGTTCACGGGTCAATGTCTAAGAGGGGATGCTCGTGAACCTTACCCGAAAAGAATTCTTGACGTTCTCCGCCGGAGCCGTCGGCGCAACCGCCTTTGCTTGTTTTGGCGCCGATAAAATGGCGGGTGCCGCGGACAGCGAACTCGTACCGGTCGATGGATTTCAGGCTGTTCTACACGCCCTGGACCGGTATCCCCTGGTGGGCATTGGGGACGCGCATATGTGCGAGCAGTCCCATGCGTTTCTGCGATCACTGGTCGGACGACGGGATCTGCAGCACAAGGTCGACGACATCGTGGTCGAGTTTGGGAACGCAATCCACCAGGACATTGCCGATCGTTTCTTTCTGCATCTGCAGCCGGTTGAGTTCGACGAGCTTTCGAAGATGTGGCGTGACGACACGCTGGGCGGCCGCGTGTACTGGGACGCCCCGGTGTACGAGCAGTTCTACCGAACCGTGCGGCAGATCAACGAATCGCTGCCTCGCCGCCAGCGTATTCGCGTAGTGCTCGGCGACGTTCCCGTTGACTGGCCCGCGATCCGAAGCGTCGCGGATGCGGACAAGCTGCCGACGGAGGATCAGCGGGAAACATATTATGCCGCGACCGTCGAAAGGGAAGTGCTGGCGAAACACCGCCGCGCTCTGCTCATTGTCGGCGGCGACCACCTGCGGCGAGGATGCCACACGAATCCCGGAGAGCTATCCCCGCCGAAAAATCCGAACCAGCCGACCGCCGGATCAATTCTGGCCGCTCGCCATCCAGGGTCGCTTTATGTCATCGAGCCGTTCATGGCCGTCAATAGCGATATCCAGTCGCTGCCGGCGGGCATCCCGGAGCGGATGACACAAACGATGACCGCTTGGGCGGCGCCATCGATCGCGGCGCTGGCCAACACCTGGCTCGGGCCCCAGCCCATGCCGTTCCGCGCGTTCGACCCGCACAGCACCTTCCAGCAGGAGGCAGACGCAGTTCTCTGGCTGGGGTCCGATCAGGCCCTGAGGTGTTCCCGAGCAAATCCGGCTCTGTACGAATCCGGCGCCTACGCTGAGGAACTGCGCCGCCGAAGCGAATTGCTGACGCAGATTTCCGGAAACCAGATCGACCTCGTCGCGGAGGGACTGCACCTGGCGAATCTGGGCTCAAGCTGCCTCGAACGGTAGATGTCGGACAGATGTCACATCCGGCAGCGCACAATGTGCACCATGCGGGTGCTGGTGGTCGAGGATCACACGACGCTTGCCGACCGCGTCGGGCAAGGGTTGCGAGACGCCGGGATGGCCGTCGATGTTGTGTACGACGGTGGGGCCGCGCTCGATGCCGCCGGCTCGACCGGGTACGACGTGATCGTGCTGGACCGTGATCTTCCGGTCCTGCACGGCGATCAGGTCTGCCGGGCGTTAACCGGCGGGCCGCGGATTCTCATGCTCACCGCCGCGGCGGATGTCGATGACCGGGTCGACGGGTTGGAGCTTGGCGCCGATGACTACCTGGGCAAGCCGTTCGCGTTCCATGAATTGGTGGCGCGGGTGCGCGCATTAAGCCGCCGTTCCCCGTCGGCGCCGCCGATCCTGCACCGCGGCAACCTCACCATCGATCGGGCCCGGCACCGGGTCAGCCGCAGCGGCCACGCCTTGTCCCTGACCCGCAAGGAGTTCGGGATTCTGGAAATGCTGCTGGCCGCCGACGGCACCCTGGTCAGCGCCGAGGACCTGCTCGAACACGTATGGGACGCCAACGCTGATCCGTTCAGCAACGTCGTCTCGGTCACCATGACCCGGCTCCGCCGCAAGCTCGGCGATCCACCGTTGATCGAAACCGTGGTGGGCAAGGGATATCGGATGTGAAGCGGCCGCGACTGACCGCCCGGGCGCGACTGACCCTGCTCTATACCGGCCTGTTCGCCGTGTGTGGGGCGGTCGTCGTGTCGATCACGTACGCGCTCGCGGCAAATATGCCCGTCACCCCGCCGGACGCGACGTACCACTTCGACAACCAGGCCGCGATGCTCGTCAGGTGCACGCAGGTGCGGGGCGATCCGAGTCCCGATCCGGCCCTGGCCGAGAAATGCGACACGCTGCTGCAATACGAAGGCGCACGCAGTCAGCGCGACGCAACCGTCTCGCACCTGTTGCAGTATTCGCTGATCACGCTCGGCGCGGTGATCCTCCTCGGTGCGGTGGCCGGTTGGATCGTCGCCGGACGCGTACTGCGCCCGGTGCACAAGATCACCGCCGCGGCCCGAGCCGCCTCCGAGCGCAACCTGTCAACGCGGGTCGCGTTGCGGGGTCCCCGGGATGAGCTGCGCGAACTCGCGGAAACCTTCGACGGCATGCTCGACCGGCTCGAAACCGCGTTCACCAGCCAGCAGCGGTTCATTGCCAACGCCAGCCACGAGCTGCGTACTCCGCTGACCATCATGCGTACGACCGTCGACGTCGTCCTCGCCAAACCCGACCGCACCCCAGCCGAGCTACGCACGATGGCACACGACATCCGCGCCGCCGTAGCCGATGCGGAGGCGCTGGTCGAGGCACTGCTGACCCTCGCCCGCAACGAGCACGGCCTCACCATCCACGACGAGGTCGACCTGGCCACCGCCGCCGAAAATGTGCTCGACGGCGTCGACGTAGCCGACCGGCGCATGCACGCCTCGCTCGAGCCCGCTGGCACCACCGGCGATCCGGTGTTGCTGGAACGGCTCATCGCGAACCTCGTCGAGAACGCAGTGCGCTACAACATCCCCGGCGGAGACATCTGGATCAACACGTCGACCGACTCCGACCAGGCCCGGCTCGAGGTCGCCAACACCGGTCCGCTCATCGACCCGGCGGTTGTCGATCGCCTGTTTCAGCCGTTCCAACGCCTCGCCGATCGCACGGCCCGCGACGGCTTCGGCCTGGGTCTGGCCATCGTCGCGTCCATCGTCGCGGTTCACCACGGCACGATCACAGCCAACCCCCGACATGGCGGCGGGCTCACGATCACCGTCACCCTCCCCGCCGCAAACGCCACAGCACTAACACCGACCGAAGCCACGGGCGAAAATCGCTTAGCCGCCAGATAACTGTTGTCGAATCGCTTGCGAATTCACGGCGGGACCGCAGGTCAGAACGGCGCAGCTGGGTCTGGCACGATCTGCCGGGTTACGCGCGAGCAGTCGATCGCTAGTCTGGGCGCGCATGGTCCACAGTAGACCGATCGAAGGGTATGAACGGTGCAGAGCAGATTTCTGATCCTGCCGACAATCGCGCTCGGTGCTCTCGTGGCGACCGCCGGATGCTCATCACAAAAGGTAGTCAAACGTGGCGAGCTGGAATCCGGCGTGAAATCCAAACTCGAAGCCGTCGCGCACGCCAAGGCCAAGTCCGTAAGCTGCCCGGACAAGCTCAAGGCCAAGGTTGACGCGACCACCCGGTGCACCCTCGAGGCAATGGACGGCACCAAAATCGGAGTCACGGTCACCGTTACCTCTGTAGAGGGAAACGACGTCAAGTACACCGCGCAAGCTGACCAAAAGCCTATGAAGTAAGCGATTCCGCGTCGGCGGCCGGTTGTCGTTCACGGTCGCCGACGCCTTCGCATTTCCGGGCTGTTGCGCTTTCAGCCGGGCGCGCCGACCTAAACGGAATCGACGAAGAACCACGAGGGATAGGGAGCGCGCAATACGTCCGCGCATCGAGACCAGTCCGCGCGCGTCGACGCTTCCAATGGCAGGAGAGTCGGTCGGCCCGACGCGAGGTGGTAACCCCAGCGAAAGCCGGCGAGCGCGGCCAACTCCTTGGGCCGCGAACCGGTGGGTGACACGACCAGGAAGGTTTCGGCGATCCAATCGCCATCCGGGTGGTCGGGGTTCGCCGGCGCATCAAAGAACGTCGGAAGGTAGCCGGCGCCACAGAGCGGCCGATCCAATTCGGCCAGTTCGGGAGCGAGATCGATATGCGTATCGGGTTGTTCCAAGGACGGCCATTGGTGCGTGACCAGTTGGAGCCAGCCGAACATTGCGAGGTATCCCAAGCCGTCGTATTCGACGTCTGCTCGCATGACGGGAAATCCGGTGAACAGGTCTGCGTCGAACGAGCGCGCCACGAGCCCGAAACCGAGTTGCACGGGATCAGAACTCGCGCAATAGAACACCTTGACGCGGCCGGGCTGGCCATGACGTGTGAACGGGATGACCAACGCAGGGTCTGACGAAGGAAATTCACGCACGGACGACAAGGTTGCCCGCTTCGACGCGAGAAATCCACTATTCTTGGGGCGCTTTGCGTCGGTACAGCCGCGGGTCCGCGATGACGAAATACTCGTCGGCGTAGCGGCAAAGGTCGGGCAGTGGAAGTGTGGGGGCCGTGATCGACAGCGGACATACGTTCAGGACGTTCGACGGCTGGGAATCCTGGGATGCGGCCCGGCCGGAATTACCCGCGGATTCCCTTGACGCGCTGAATCGCGCATACGAATTCGCCCGCAAATACCACGCCGGGCAGACCCGGCCCGCCGGTGAACCGTACGTCGTGCACCTGCGGGAAGTCCTGCAGATCTTGCTTACGTACGCCGGGATCACGTCGTCTGACGTTCTGGTCGCCGGGTTGCTGCACGATGTCGTCGAGGACACGCCATGCTCGATCGAAGCGGTCGCGGATAACTTCGGTCCCGCCGCCGCGACGATCGTTTCCTGGGTGACCACCGATCCGGCGCATTCGCGCGAGGAATATCTCGACCGGCTCGCCTCGGCGCCGACCGACGCGTTGTTGGTCAAACTCGCCGACCGCTACAGCAACGTACAACGGCTGCACACCCATCCGCGGGTAGCGAAGCAGCGGTCGTATTACCGGGAAACTCAGGTACACATCCTGCCGCTGGCGAGCCAGCGCCAGCCCTTCGCCGAATTGTTCGCGGACTGGGCCGATGCGTACGACTACCTGACCGCGCCCATAACCACCGCCGCAGCCGCCGGCAAACTCGCCACCGCCCTCCATCGCGGCCAGAGCGACAAGAGCGGTTCGGAGTACGTGAAGCACGTTCGCGCCGTCGCCGAACTCGTCCGGAACAACGGCGGCACCGAAACCCAGCAGATCGCCGCGCTGCTGCACGACTCGGTCGAGGACACGAACTGCACAACCGGGCAACTGGCCGAACTGGGCGTGCCGACCGAGGCGATCGCACTCGTCGACGGGATGACCAAACGCCCGGGCGAACCGCAGCGCGACTACCTGACCCGGTTGGCGGGAATCCCGGACGCGGTGCCGATCAAGCGGGCGGACATCGCCCACAACCTCGCCCCGGAACGGCTGGCTCGCCTTGATGCTGACACCCGCGACCGGCTCGCCGGCAAATACCAGGCCGCGCTCGCCGTCCTCGACCAGGTTCAGTCCTCGTGACGCTCAAGCAACAAATACTCGGCCCGCGGCCGGACAAAACGGTCGCGGCTATCGGAACGCACCCGTCTTTTTCGTGCACTGCGCAATAGGCGTTCGAAGTCCGGGCGCACCAATGGCGCCGACTTTGCCCTGGGTAGCTGGCTCGCCGTGAAACCGCAGCGCCCCCGCATTGGTACCGCCGCCTCTGCACAACCGCTATACCGTTTAGTCGCCATTCCGCGAGCGACATTCTCACCCCAGTGTGCGCGCGATTTCTCCTCGCCGCGTCGCGAACGGAGATACGTCCGCATTGTCTACACCGTCATCCGGTAAAGGTCTGTCTGGCAGCGTATTCGTATCGAATTGACGCCGTCGATTTCCGCTGCGGCGGCGACCACGCTGTGTCATGATGTCGTTCCGCGATTCTCCTACCGGGGGGATTGAGATGAGCGATGAAGCGCAGCATGTCCATCTGTATGTCGAGACCGAACGGGACACCGTATGGGGCGGTGGCGGGGTTCTGGAGCAGACCGGCCGCTGCACAATTTGCGGTCGGACGTCGAGCCGGCATTTCAACGTTCCGCTGCCGTTGGATCCTGGCCGGCGTTGGACTAACACAGAGTAAGCACTAATTCGGTCAACGGAATGCCGCAATAACCTTGGCCAGGTGTTCCATCGGCGCGGCGTCGGTGAGATCGGCCGGCCGGATCACGACCTCGGATACGCCGGCCTCAAGCAATTGCCGGCACCGTCCGATGTGGTCAGCTACCGTACCGGCGTGCACCGAGGCCGCGTACCGGGCCGGATCCTGCCGCCGCGGCCGCAACCGCTCCGCCAGGCCAGCGACCTGATGGTCATCTGTCCCAACCAGCACAGTGGACAGATGCGACACCGCCACCTCGCGTCCGGCCGCGGCTGCGTGTTCCCGTACTGTCGCGGCCCGCGCCGCCACCGTGTCCGGATCACCGAAAACGTTGGCGGCATCGGCGTACCGGGCGGCCAATCGCAACGTCCGGTCCCCACTACCGCCGACGACAATCGGAATTCGCGACTGAATCGGTCGCGGATAACAAGCCGTCTCCGGCACATCGAGCACCCGGCCATGAAACGCCGGAGAGCCCGGCCCCACAGCATCGGCAGCACATCCTCCAGCAACGCGTACCGTTCCTGCACCGCCGGGAAATCCCAGCCGTACGCACGATGCTCGGCCTCGAACCAGGCCAACCCGAGCCCACACACCGCGCGCCCGCCGCTGGCACGTCCAATGTCGCGACGATCTTTCCTAGGTGCGCGACATTTCGATACGTAATTCCGGTGACGAGAGCGCCGAGCGCGACCCGTTCAGTACGGGCCGCCAGCCAGGCCAGCGTCGTATAACTCTCCAGGAAGTCTTCCCAGGGCCGGCCCAGCTGCGGAATCTGCCGGAAATGGTCCATCACGTAAATCGAATCGAAGCCGGCCGACTCGGCAGCGGCCACAATTGCGGCCAATTCGTCGGCAATATTAGCGTCAAATACGAAACGGCCGATATGCAGGCCGAAGCGCAAAACTTCGGGACGTTCCTGCTGCCGTTCCGCGGCCTGGGACGCGGTCACGAACGATTCCGGTACGACCCGAACCGACTCGCCCGCGGTAATTACCCGGTCGAAACCCTCGGTTGGCAACCCATCACGGACGGCCGGCCAGGACTTGACCTGCTGGGTCAATACGGCCGCCGGAATGCGTTTAGTCCGGCCGCGATTGCGTTCCCGGCATTGCGCCGCCGGCACGTCGAACGCGACCGCGATGCAGGGCAGGCCGGCTTCGCGGGCCAACCGCAGCCAGTTCCGGCGTTTGGTCTCGTCCAGACCGAGCGTGTCGATAACCGTGGTGAGCCGGCGGGCCAGCCGTTTGGCCACGATCTGCTCGAGCAGCGCGAACGCGTCGGTGCTGGCCGCGACGTCGTCCTCGCCGACCCCGACCACCGCCCGCAACCGGTCGCTGGACACGATCGTGTCCGGCGGGAAATGGGCGGCGGCCGCTGGTCAACTTTGTGGACTTCCCCGAGGCGCCGGGTCCGATCAGAACCATGACACACGGCGAGGGCAGATGTAGCGGAGGCTCGGCCACCCGCTCAGTCTGCACCTCGGGTTACGTTACGAGGCCGCGGCGCGTTGGCATTCCATGCACAGCGCGGCCTGCGGCAGAACCTCCAGCCGCTCCAACCGCAGCTGCACACCACAGGTCGTGCACTGACCGTAGGTGCCGTCCTTCATACGCTGCAACGCCGCGTCGATATCGCCCAATGCGATCCGCGCCGCGTCCAGAATCGCCGACACGACCTCTCGGTCGGCGTCGGTGAACGGGCGGCCGTTCGGCGCGTAATCCAGGCGGGTGATCTGTTCGATCCGGAAGCGGCGCTGCTCCTCGAGCATGCCGCGCAGCATCGAACGGTGGGCCGGATCGAGCCCGGACGGGCTGACCGGAGGAAGGGGTACGGGGTTCATTGATTGGTCTCCCTGCGGGGTTGGGCGCCGACGCTGGCGCCGCGATTACGAGCTACGAAATGCGCTCGCCCGCTGGAGGTCCGCGAGCCGCCGCGGCCGTACTTGCTGTGTCCGCGATCGACGCCGCGGTCAGGGCGACATCGTGGACCAACCCGACCGCACCGAGCCCTGGCGTATCGGCCAGGACCGCGTCAATCGCATGCCGATTGCCGGCCTTCTGCACCATCGGCCGGCTGTGCTTGTGTACGGGCAGGGCCGCGAGGTGATGGGCTGCCGCGGCAGGATGATGATCATGGCTGACGGTCACCGCTTCGACCGATGGCATCCGCATCGGCGCCAGCGCCAGGACCGTGGCCAGGAGGCCAGCCGCGAGAACGCCGACTGCACCTTTGAAGCGGTGGCCGGCGTCAACGCCCATCTTCGGGCCCATGACCGGTGAACGGCCGACATGCGCCGGATCGTTCCGCCAATGTGCCCGGCGAAACGGACCGTGCCGGCTAGGTCAGGCGGACTCCACGATCGCCAACGTTTCTCCCATCGCGACCGGCTGACCCGGCCGCACCGACAACGTGCTCACCACACCCTCGACCGGCGCGGCCAGGACGTGCTCCATCTTCATCGCCTCGACCACCAGCAGCGGCTGGCCGGCCGCTACCTGATCGCCGACGTTCACGTGCACCGCCGCAACGGTCCCCGGCATCGGCGCCAGCACCGGCCCGGCCGCGGCCTCCTCGACCCGGCGCGCGGCCGCCAGCCGTTCCACCTCGCGGATCGCCCAGCTCGCCCCGTCCCGGCCGAGCCAGGTCACCGCGCCATCGACCGCGTAGCTGAAGTGGTGCGACCCGCCGGCGTACTCGACCAGTAGGTCGGAGTCCATCGTGGACAGTGTCGCCAGCGCCGGGGTGCCTTCGCCGACCGCCACCTCGGCGCGCAAACCCTGTTCGGACGCCATGCGGTCGCGGGCCCGGACCGTCACCGGGTCGTGCCCGTCGACGTACATCACCCAACTCGCCCAGGCCTTTTCGCCCAGCCGCCAACCCGTCGGTTGAGCGAACGGGTCGTCGGACTCGGGTGCGAGGTCGGCCAGCCGCAGCAGCGCGGCCGCCACGAAGATCGCCGCCGGCAGCCGTTCGGCCCGCAACGACTCGGCCCGCCGCTCCACCAGCCCGGTATCCAGCCGGCCCGCTGCCACGTCCGGGTCGGCCAGCAACCGCCGCAGGAACGCCACGTTCGTATGCAGGCCGAGCACGGTCGTACCGGCCAACGCCCGGTCCATCCGGCGCAGCGCCGCGGCCCGGTCGGCGCCCCAGGTGACCACCTTCGCCAGCATCGGGTCGTAATCCGTGCCGACCGTGCCGCCCTGCTCGATTCCGGAATCGACCCGGACCTGGGTCCCGGACGGCTCGGTCAGCCGCAGCAGCGGGCCGGCCGAAGGCAGAAAGTCGCGGGTCGGATCTTCGGCGTAGACCCGGGCCTCCACCGCGTGCCCGCGCAACCGCACCTGCCGGAACGGCAGCAGCTCACCGGCGGCGATCCGGACCTGCATTTCGACCAGGTCCAAGCCGGTCACCATTTCGGTGACCGGGTGTTCCACCTGCAGCCGTGTGTTCATTTCCATGAAAAAGAATTCGTCGGGATTGTCATTGCTGACGATGAATTCGACCGTACCGGCACCGACATATCCAACCGCCCGGGCCGCCGCCACCGCGGCCGATCCCATTCGGCCCCGCTGCTCGGCGGTGAGCAACGGGGACGGGGCTTCTTCGATGATTTTCTGGTGCCGACGCTGCAGGCTGCATTCCCGTTCGCCCAGGTGAATGATCGCACCGCGCGCGTCGCCGACGACCTGTACCTCGATGTGCCTGGGTTGCGTGATGAAACGCTCGACCAGCAACGTGTCATCGCCGAACGACGCCAACGCCTCCCGGCGCGCGCCGGCAATCGCGGCCGCCAATTCGCTCTCGCCCCGGACCAGTCGCATTCCCTTACCGCCACCACCGGCCGACGGTTTGATCAGCACCGGAAATCCCAGTTCCACCGTGGTGGCCGCGATTTCCTCGTCGCTGCGTTCGGCCGCGCCGAATCCCGGTACGACGGGCACTCCGGCCGCGCTGACCGTCTGCTTGGCCCGGATCTTGTCGCCCATCGCCTCGATCGCCTTGACCGGCGGTCCGATAAAAACCAGACCGGCGCTGGTGCAGGCCGCGGCCAGATCAGGGTTCTCGGACAGAAATCCGTAGCCAGGATGCACCGCCTGCGCGCCGGTCAGCCTGGCCGCGCCGACGATCTTGTCGATATCCAGGTAGCTCTGGGTGGCCGGCGAC
>JBEDUI010000089.1:0-36455 GCA_040414495.1 Mycobacteriales bacterium | reverse complement strand
GCTGGCCGAGCTTGTCTCGTAAAATTGCGTGTCAGCTGAGCGCCTGCAGGAATTCCTCACTGGACAACACATGCGCCTGGCGGGGCAGCACCTTCTCCAACAGCACCCGGTGCACCTCCACGTCCCGATCGAGGCAACAATCGGCCAACACGATCAGGCCGAAATCCCGGTCGGCGGCATCGCGCACTGTGGACAGAACGACGCCGCTCGTGGCGACACCGGCCAATACCAGCGTGTCGATCTGCTTGTGCTCCAAGGTATCCGCGAGGTTGGTCGTACTGAACGCGCCAACCCGGGTCTTGCGAAATATGGGCTCATTCCCTTGCAGGTCAAGGGTTTCGTACGATGCCGAGCTCGGATCGTCGATGGCGAGCCGGCCGGCTCGGGAAATCTGACTGAATGAGAGATTGCGTTCGGGAATTCGCTCGTAGTCCTCAGGGGTGAATGCGACCTGGACCACGCCGACGAACATGTCGTGCTTACGCACCTCGGCCAGCACCGCATTGACCCGCTCCACCAGTGCATCCGCACCCGGGATATTGCTCAGAATTCCTGCCTGCAAATCCATGACGAGCAGGCCGGTCGAGGCCGGGGTGATCGGCGGTACAGGCATGGATTCCTCCGACAGGTCGAGCGATGGCTGGCGCTCCGGACACACGTCGCCATCTCGGTCATCACGCTCATAATCTAGTCGGTCCGGAACACCCTCGGCCGGATGGGCCTAGGCCGTGCCGGGTCGCCCTGGCACGCTGGGTCCTATGTCAAATGGCTCGCGCTGGTCGCTGTGGTCGCGTGACTCCGTGCTCTCGATCGGTTCCAGCGGCTCGTATCTTTCGATCGGTTCGCGCGGCTCGTTCCTGTCGATCGGCAGCGTGGGATCGTTCGCGTCCATCGGCGGAGTCGGCTCGTACGCGTCGTTGGCCAGTGTCGGCTCGGCGTTGTCGGCGTTGTCGATCGGCAGCTGGCTGAGCCTGGGTTCCGTACTGTCGAGCCAATCCCGCTGGGCAGTGCTGAGTCATGGCTCGGAGGCGGGTGTGTTGAGTCCGGGACGGGCGGTAAAACACCGCCGCTAGACCGCGCTGCTGTCTACTGTGGACTGTCTACGGCGGACAGGCGGCGTTGGGTAAGGGTTTCCCACGCCAGCCCGGCCAGCGCGGCCACTGCTGCTACGGTTTCGGCCACTAGGGCAAGCCGCTTCTCCCCGAACCAGGTCGGTTCGTACATGTCGGGCAGCGGACCGATCTGCCCGGGGTGGGCATACGTGCTCAGCAGCAGCGCCGCTATCGCACTGGCGGCCACCACAAATCCGATCACGAGCGTGATCCGGCGCTGTACGGCGAGAACCAGCAATGCCGCGACCCCGGCGACAACCGCCTCGAGCCGGAATAACGTTCCCTCGCTGATCTGCGCTTTCACCACGTCGTAGGTCGGAGCCAGGTCGAAATGAACCCATGCATCGGTTATCAACCCAGCTGCCACAATCGTGCGTAGCGCTATGCGAATGGCCACTGTGGACCGATCGGTCTTGCGCCGATTGTGTGAAGTGCGGTCCGGTACTCGTTCGGTCGAATTACTGGTCATGCGCGTGGACCTTCCCGACGTCGGGGTAGGACGTGGCTCTCGAATCCTCGGGCTGCCGCGCGACGACCAGGATTCAAGCGATACGTCCTAGCTGGATTTGGTCAGGTTGATGAGTTGCTTTCCGCCGTTGGTGATTACGGCCATCGAGGCGATATCGGAGAGCTTGAACGATGTGGCCGTGGGCAGCTCCGCCGTTCCCGATTGCGCTGGCGCCGACCAGGAACCGGCGACTTCCTGCTTTCCGTCGCGGGTATGCACCACGAGCTGGCACCACGCGTTTCGCGGCAGGTCACCGAGTTGCAGGTCGACCTCGGTGCCCCAGCTCTCCGGATGCATCCGGACGGTGGCCTGCAGACCGGTGGCCGGATCGGTGCCGGAAATCACCGCGGTGGATTTCGACGGATTACTGGTCGCCAGTAGCCCGCCGGTCGTTCCACCGGCGACGATGAGCGCGGCGGCGGCCGCGAGCAGCCATTGCCGGCGTCGTCGGTTCGATCCCCAGATGCCGCGTTTGGCCGGCGATGCCGTCGTTACGTCGTCGGCGGCTGGGTCCGGAACGTCAGAGGGGGTGACACGCCAGAGCAGCCCTGGCAGCGACGAAAGTTCGATCAGGTCCCGTTGGCAGTGCGGGCAGTCGTGCAGATGCGCCTGGATCCGCATTCTGTCCGCTGGACTCGCGGCACCGAGCAGATACGCGCCGATCTCGACGGTGACAGGACAATTCATGGTGCGAAACCCCCTCGCTCCTGCAAGACATCGCGCAGAGCTCGCAAGGCGTAGTAGCTGCGAGATTTCACCGTTCCCGACGGCACACCGAGCGTGGCGGCTGCTTCGGCAATCGATTTGCGGTGATAGAACAATTCAATGAGGACGCGACGATGATTGTCGCTCAAACCGCCGAGCGCCTCGAGTACCTGCCAACTCTCCAGAATGCGGTCGAGGTCATCATCGGTGGCAATGGATTCGGCCTGGTCGAGGTTGGTTTCGGTCGATCGGGCTCGCGGTCCACGATGGAGGGTGGAAATAGCGAGATTGCGGGCGACCGTATAGAGCCAACGCAACGCGCTGTTCGGATCCAGTGAATCCGCATGCTGCCAGGCACGCAGGAGCGTTTCCTGCGTGATGTCCTCGGCCTGATGCTGATCGCCGTTGGTCAACCGTAGGGTGTAATTCAATAACCCACGGTAGTATCGGCGATACAGCACACCGAGGAATTCCTCGTCATGCGTCGTGCCCTCAGCCACATGGTTAACTACGCCACCCACGCGTAACCGGTTCATTCGTGTTGTCCGGCAAGCGCTCTGCCGTGTCCAGTTGAACCAGTTCTCCGCCCCTGGCGTATCTCCCTACGACGGCTTGTTTAGTTTCCGACGGCCGAAAGGATATTTGGGTGACTACAACATTTACCGCCAATACCGCCACATTGCTTCGCAGTGGAATATTTCGCCGAGGGCTTGCGCCGGCGGCGACCGTATTCGCGGCCGCAACCGTGCTGGCGGCCTGCGGCGGCGGATCGAGCGGAAACAGCGGCAGCGCAAGCACTGGCGGCGGCGGACAGGCCAGCTCACAGGGCAGCGGCAATGCTGTCGTTTCCGTAAAGAATCAGTCCGGTGCCGGCCAGACGTTGGTCGACTCCTCGGGCAAGACGCTCTACTTTTCCGATCAGGAGAAGTCAGGAAAAATCCTTTGTACCGGATCCTGCCTTGGTTTCTGGTTCCCGCTGACCACCTCCAGCACGTCGGTCCAGACCCCGCACGGCGTGACGGGCAAGCTCGGGACGATCAAACGATCCGACAACGGCAAACTGCAGGTCACGTACAACGGCGCCCCGCTGTACACGTTCAAGCTCGACTCGGCGGCCGGTGACGCGAAGGGCAACAATTTCAGCGATGCATTCGGTAGCAACCACTTCATGTGGCATGCGGCCGGCGCCACAGGGAAGGCGACCACGCCGACGCAATCGTCCTCCAGCGGCGGTGGTGGCGGAAATGGCGGGTACGGCAACTACTGACCAATGTGGACGGTCGTACGTATCACCGCCGTCCGGCGAATTCGCGCCGGTAATCGATGTGTACCCGGCCAGGTTGGCCGCACCCGGGCCGTACTGGCTCTGGCAATGACACTGCTGGTACTGGCCGGTTGTGTAGCGCCTGGTTCGGCATCACATCCGGCAGCCCGGCCGGCGCCGCCGGATCGATCAGTCGGTACGCAGCTCGATCGGCCCCTTCCCCCGGCGATTGGAGCCGCACCACTGATCGATCCGGACGGCCGGCGCACCAGCCTTAATGCCTGGCGGGGACGAGTGATCGTCCTGACCGATATGCTCACGCTTTGCCAGGAAATCTGCCCGTTGACCAGTGCGAATTACCGGCAACTGGCAGCGGCGGTGCGCTCGGCCGGCCACGCCGACAACGTCGAGTTCATTGAGCTGACGGTCGATCCGCGCCGGGACACACCTGCTCGGCTACGCGCCTACCGCCGCCTGGTCGGCACGGCGTCGAACTGGGAGTTGCTGACCGGGGCGCCCAGCACGATCGCGAAATTGTGGCGGTATTTCGGCGTCTCGTATCAGGTCACGCCGGTGAGAAACTCGGCCGCCCGCGACTGGTGGACCCATCGTCGGCTGACCTACGACGTTGATCACACCGACCTGGTGGCGTTTCTTGACCGGAATGGACACGAGCGATTCATCATTGATGCCGCGCCGAATACCGGGGGGAGCAAGCCGCCGCCGGCCCTGACCCGAATGCTCGACGCAGCCGGGCAACGTAATCTGCGACATCCCTCGAAGACCGCGTGGACAGTGCCGCAGGCCTTGCGTGCGGTCAGCTGGCTTGTCGGTGACAAGATCGCCGAGTGAGAGGTTTTAGTCGCGGGGGCGAGGCTGGCAGGCCGACCGCGTCGGACGACTCGCTCTCGCAGGAACAGTGCCGTTCATGGAGCCGCTTCATACTTGAATACGGCGAATCTGCCTGGTCTGCGCGACGCGCGCGGTAATGTGCGTACAGCGTCATCATCGCGGGGGTGTGTAATGCGGACGCGGGCAATTTCTGTGGGCCCGGGTCCAGCCGATCTTCGTACCCGGCGGCGGCGCCACCAAGATTCAATTCTGTCTGGTGAACGCATTGGTCGATGTTGTAGCGATTGTCTGCCACGAAGGGATTTCGCCTCGGTACGTACCAGGTCGGTGAGATGCGTGGTTATAGCTTCACTGAACAGCTGGATGTTCTGGGGGACATTTGCGGACCTGCGCCGCGAGCCGTGCATGTCACGGACGAGATGGTGCCGTGGCGCGAGTATTTTCCATTCCGTCGAGCCGATCTCGTACTCGATGTCGACAAGCTCGGGAATC
Source organism: Mycobacteriales bacterium (assembly GCA_040414495.1). GTDB lineage: Bacteria > Actinomycetota > Actinomycetes > Mycobacteriales > QHCD01 > DATAVB01. The sequence goes on along the minus strand of JBEDUI010000089.1, from coordinate 31,522 downwards.
TGGTCGATGTCCCGCTGCGATCCGACCTGGCCACGACGTTTGAGTGGTTCCAGCGCGCTGGTGTGATCGTCGACGGGCCGGCCGAACGCGAAAATGCCTGGCGTGCAAGATTCCCGTAACGAGGTCTGGTCCCGAACGGCCCGGTCCGTCTTGTGATCGACCGATTCTGAACGCTCGGATCGTGGACGGGCGCATCTTTTGCCGGCTCTACCGTGGATGCGCCGATTCGTGACGACCGATTTTCGATGGGCCCAGATTTGGACGAGCCGATTTGGGACTGTCCGGCCGCAATGGGCTGATCGCGGCGGGGGACGTATTCGCCCCACCGCCGCGCACGCCGCTACTCAGTTGTGCACTGCTCTTCAGTTGTGCACTGCTCTTCAGTTGTGCACTGCTCCTCAGTCGTGCACTGCTACTCAGCCGTGCCAGAACTGCCGTACCTCGATGGAACCGAATTCGGCGACCGGGTGCTTCGCCGCGATCTCGATCGCTTCCTTCATGTCGGCGCATTCGAGAATGTCGTAACCGGCAATGGCTTCGTTGGTTTCGGCGAACGGCCCGTCGGTGATCAGTACCTCCCCGTTGCGGACGCGAACCGTACTGGCTTCACGCGGCGGCCGGAGCCGCTCGCCGTCCAGCCGGACACCGCTCGCGGTGACCTCGTCGAGCCAGGGAAAGCTGGTGTCGTCGTCGGCCGGGGGACGGTCGGCCTCCGGATCGCTGTTCATAGCGGCGGCGTTCGCGCAGACCAGCATCATGAACTTCATCGTGACCTCAATTCCGTTGGTGGTTGGACGCCACTATGACGAGCAAGTTAGCGGCCAATCGACAGCCCAGGTCCAGCTCATTGTGCGGGCCGCGTTTGTGCTGGTCAGCGTATGCGTACGGTGTACTCCTCGGCTAGCTGGTAGCGGGGGCTGCGGTCGAGCGCGCAACCTGGCCCGTCCTGTTCCTGGCCCCCGGCCTTGCGGGACGGCAGTTTCGATGCCCTCCGGCCCGGTCGTCGAACAGTGTCGTCGACCAGTGTCGTCGAACAGTGTCGTCGACCAGGTTGGTGGCATGGTCGCCTGGTGCGCTGCCGCGCGCTTCTGTTCGATCACACTTCGTCGTTGGGCACGTTGGTCTCCCGCCTCGCTTCTGCCGTGAGCTTGTCGTGGGCCGTGTCGCGGACGCCGTTAGAGTCGGGCCATGACCGCAGCCGTCCCGGAAGCCAATGTCATCCGCTATGGCGGTTCGTCCTTGTCGGATGTGCTTCCTTCAGCAATGGCGGCGCTCGGCATCGCTGACGAGCCGAATGCGCTGGGACTGGCGCCGTCGGACTGCATCGTGGTGTTGTTGATTGACGGGTTCGGCTGGAATCTGCTCCGGCGTAATGCGGATTGTGCGCCGTTTTTGTCGCAGCTGACCGGTGGGCCGCTCACCGCCGGATTTCCAACGACCACGGTGGCGAGCATCGCCTCGCTTGGGACCGGACTGCCCTCCGGGCAGCATGGTTTGACCGGGTATACGTCCCGGGTGGACGGACTGCGGGAACCGATCAATTGGCTGAACTGGCGCGGCGTGTACTCCGGGACGAACCTGATCGAGCAGGTGGCCCCGGAGGAGATGCAGCCGATGGCGACCGCGCTCGAACGGGCGCAGCTGCGCGGTATCGCGGTCTCGGTGGTGGCTTCGCGCGTCTTCCGGGGCAGCGGCTTCACCCGGGCGGTGCTGCGCGGTGGTTCGTATCTGCCGGTGGCCACGGCCGCGGACACCGCGACCGTTGTCGCCGCCGCCGCGGCAGGTAGGAAGCCAGCGCTGATCTACTGCTACAACTCCGAACTCGACCTCATCGGCCACACCGTTGGATCCGGATCGGAGGCCTGGCGGGTGCAGTTGGCGTTGATCGATCGGGCCGTCGAGTTGTTGGCGCGGCGACTGCCGTCCGGCAGCCGGTTGCTGATTACGGGTGACCACGGCATGGTCGATGTGCCTGAGGAAGTCAAGATCGACTTCGACGCTGAGCCGCTGCTGTCCGAGGGCGTCGAAATGCTGGCGGGCGAGGCCAGAGCGCGATACGTGCATGTCGAGCCGGGACAGGTCGAGCAGGTGCGGGAGCGGTGGGCGGATCGGTTGGGCGATCTGGTCGCGGTGGTGCGCCGCGACGACGCGATCGCTCGCGGCTGGTTCGGTCCCACCGTGACGCCGGCGGCGTACGACCGGATCGGCGATCTGATCGCGGTCTCCACAACGGATGCCGCGGTCGTCCGCCGGGCCGCGGAGCATGGCATATCCAGTCTCGTCGGCCAGCACGGTGCACTGACCGACGACGAACTACTGGTGCCGTTGCTCCAGTATCCGTAGCTATTTGTTCGTGGTGCCGGTTGCGGGTCCGAGCATCATCCTTTCCGCGCGCGTATTGGCGACGAGCCGCGGCCGGGCGTCGAAGAACGCCTGCATGTGCGACTGCTTTTCGTGCGCGGCATGTGCGTCGCTGTCTGCGTACAGCTCGTAGAACACCCGGGCCAACGGCTCGTTCTCGACCGTGTGCGTCGCATAAATCAACGTGCCGGCCTCGTGCGCCGCAATCTCCGGCAACATCTGGGCAACCAGCGCGTCAAACTCCTCTGCCGCACCAGCATCCTTGAGGTCGAATCTGACCACAATCGAGAACATGACCCTCCTCAGTCGGCTTAGACCAGGCAAGCGTAACCGCAGATGCCGCTATCCCATCCATGCGCGATCGGAACCGGCCACGACACCCAGCATCGCTCCGACCGCACCGCACGGCTTCGACAGCCGGCGACGTACCAGCGCAGTGAACGTGCGTCAGACCGGCGATTGCGGCTCCGCCGATAAAGTCATCTCCGGGCCGACGCAATTCCTCTGTGGACAGTCCAGCCCGTCTGCCTGGTTATCGTGCGTTTCACCAATTCTGCCACCAAGCGTCGTCGAGCAGTCTCCAAGTTGCGCATCACCACCTCCAACTCCACCAGCACGTAGGTCAACTCCTGATTCGAGAGCATCGAAGGATCCACTGTTTCGAACAACTCCACAGCGGCCTCCAGCTGCCGCAGGGTTAGCTGTGGATGCAGTTCGACATTTGTCGCGGCTTTCAGCGCTGCGACCTTGGCTCGACACACCGACAGTTCCTTTTTGGTACGGCGCTCGGGGTCGAATCCGGCGGCCGGAACAGTCCCGACCTGTAGTGTGTCAGGCATTTGTTTTCTCCTCGAGGTTAAGGGAAATGGGCAAGCAGGTCAGACAGATCTCACGCTTGGCGGCGGGCGTGAAGTACGTTTTGACCGCGAAAGCCACATCGTAGATCCGGGCACCGACAATTCCGCCGCCGCGCCGAAGCCAGCTCGTAGTCCAGGCAACCCTTGCAGGCAAGGCAGTTCGGCTCCGACCGGAGCCCCCGCGTCATCCGTTGAAATCATCATGCCAGAAACCTAGAACCGCCCCCTGACAGTTTCCACAGGGGAACCCCGGCAAAGAACATGCCGTTTGCGGAGGCCCTCAGCGCTCCCAGAAATTTTTCCGCAACAGGCGTGACAAATCGGGGAGCATGAGTCAAGATCCGAGTGTGCAGGAGGGTTGACGCCGAACGCGAGCAGCGTAGGCGGATGAGGCGGACCGCTCTGGTCCAGTTGATCAAGACATTTCTGGGTTGGTGTGCGCTCGTTGGAGCGCTGGCGTTATTGAACGGCGCGTTGCCAGCTGTGTTCGCGATGTTGATTGCCCTGCTGGTCGAGACGTTGCCGGATGATGACAGACACGTTGTCGGTGCCCGCGGTTGGAACCGTTAGAGGATCCGGCGCTGGCCGAAAACCGACCGGACGGTGCGGTTCGTGGGGCCTCGGTACGTTGGAAAAGGCGGTTTCTGTCGGTACGGTCGCCGCGGATCGCCTGCTGGCAGGGAGATCGCGTTCGGATCCGTCGGTTTTGCCTATCTGAAAGCCGATTCCACCGTCTTCGATGGGCTGCAGCTGCGGATCGAGGCCGGGCGGTCGCCCGGGATTGTGGGGTTGAACGGTGCCGGAAAAACCACGTTGATCAAGCTGCTGACCGGGTTGGAATTACTGCTGCAAGGAGGATCTGTGTCGATCGCAGCGACCCACGCGACAAGGATCAGACGTCATGGCGCCCTGCGGTCGCGGCGACATTCCGGAACCGCGTACGGCGGCCTGTACGCCGAGTTGTTCGAGCTACAGACGGGATCGTACCGATGACCGCGCCTAAGCGTTGCCGCGGACGGCTGAATTCAGGGGCGGCGCTCGGCTTCGTCCACCGTGAGCTCAGCGGCGGGGTCGGCTTCAAGCCGCTCGTCCGGAATAGGCCGACCCGAACGAACCGACAATCCGTATGTCCCTTGCGCAAGACGTTCCTCGGCGCGGTCGAGCGCGGCGAGCCGATCCCGAAGGCTGGCCGCCGCAGCGTCGTCTACGGCCTCATCGGTCAGCGCACGCCCGGGATCGGTCTCATCGCCAAGGTCCTGCTTGGTTACCTGATCCTCCTGCGACGCGGTAAGCGTCTGGTCGAGTGCGCGTTGAACTTCGGTGCGTTCGGTACGCAGCAGCGCCCGGGCCCGCTCATCATCCATCTGGTCCTCCGCCTGTCGTCTGTCCCCATGTGGCCCGACCAGATTAGATCCGGCGCGCGCCGCGCACATCCATGCTGCCATGATGCGACAAGCATGCCGGGCCGCCTGCTAGCGGCTGCCCGAATCGGCATCCGCCATCCGCAATGCCCAGATGGTGACGTCATCCTCGCTGCTGAGCCCGCTTGCGGTGACCGTCCACGGTGGCGGCGTGGTCGGATAGAACCGAACCGTCGAGCAGCGGCCCGAGCTGGTAAACAGCTCGCTGACCGACCCGTCGACGAACCAGCGCAGCGTGACTGGTCGGCCGGCCCGTATGTCAGGTTCGAGGAACGACGACTGCCCGACATGAGCCCGTTGGTCGGCGCTGGCGTGCTCCCGGTCCACGGTGATCCGACCTGTCGTCCAGTCCAGGATCACGTCGAGGTGCTCCTGTCCACAGTGGAGGGAGATCCGGCTGGGCCCGGTGTTGCCGCGATCGTTGCTCAGCGAGATTTCCGCCTCGAATTGCGCCGGCAAATCGGGGTGATCCGCATTGCCGCGCCCGAGCACCTCACGTCGCAGCGACACCAGCGTCGGGACGGGTTCGCTGGCCAGCCGACCGTCTTCGCTGAGCCGGAGAACGCGAGGCAGGGTAAGGAACCCGGACCAGTCCGCCTCGATGGTCCATTCCCGGTCTCGGCCTTCGGTGACCCAACCCCAGGCGATAGGTCCATATTCGCTGTCGCGGGCGGCCGAGGGTGCGTAAAAATTGCTCCCGACATCGAGGCGTTCAATACGCAGGTCTTCCAGCTGCGACTCTTTACGGACACCTGTCACTGCCAGCACCTCCGGCACCATCCCGGCGTGGTCGTAGCTGCCGACGAGCAGCGCGTCCCGCCTGCCCGAGCCACCGTCGCCAACGGGCACGAGCTGCGGGCATTCCCAAATTTCGCCGCTGCGCCAGGTTTCTGTCTGAGTTGGAGGGAGCTCGGCCAATGGCCCTATATAGGTCCAGTTCGCCAGGTCAGCCGATTCATAGAGTCGGGTCAATCCACGCCCGGCGGAATTCCCCGCACCTACGACCATCTGCCACCGGTCGTTCTCACGCCACACGAAGGGGTCGCGGAAGGACACGATGCCCTCGTCCGGGCCCGGATCGGCGACGACCTGGTGCGGCGGCCCGAACGACTGTCCACCATCGACCGAGGTTGCCGCCACAATCGACTGGTACGGATGGTTGCGGCGGAATCCCGAGTAGAAAGCCGTGATCTCACCACCGATTTCGACCGCATTTCCCGACCAGCATCCGTCCCGGTCCACCCCTTCGGGATGCGGGCTGATCGCTGGTCGGTGCAGGCGCCAGCTGGCCAGATCGGTGCTGCTGGCGTGTCCCCACACAACCGGGCCCGTGCGCGGTGTGTCCGGAACGTATTGGAAGTACAGATGCCACGTACCGTTGACCAATACCGGACCGTTCGGATCGTTGACGTATCCGGTCGCGGGGCGGACGTGATATTGCGGGAAATGGTGATCGGTGACCACGATGCAGCGTTATCCCCTCGTGCGGAACATCATCCGGCAAGTTCAGATGATTGTTCACCGAGACGTGGACTCCTTCAACTGGCCACAATCGGACGTTGGCGCCGCGCGGACGTGTCGCCGGCCTTTGACCAAGCATCACGTCCGCGCGACAGCCCACACGCAGGACGTCGACACCGCCGCGGAATAGGTATCGCCGATCTGGCGGCGCTAAAGCTCGAAGAAACCGTACGATCCGACAATCTCGAGCGGTTCTGGCGCCGGAATATCCGACTGATCGAGCCAACGGTTTTTCAGATTCTGCTGGAATTCCTGGCACACGGGAATGCCCGCCAATGGATTCTCCACACCTTCGGCCAGTTCCAGAAACGCAAGGAACGTGACACCGTCGCCGAGCCTGGTATAGGCGTAGCGAACACCATTCGGTCGTTGTTCCTCGATAGCCGCGATCATGGCGTTGATACCGGCTTCAACGGCCGGCACGTGTTGTTGCTTTACCGTCGAGCGGAGCATAAATACACTCATCCCAGAACTTTTCCTTTCCACAGTGGATATCGTCACCCCGGGTGCGCCGTACCAGCTCACATCTGTCACCGTCGAGGAGAAGCGAACGGCCCCTGTCGCGTTGTCGTACGCACCGGTCGCCAGTACGACGGAACGCGGCGAGGAAAGGTGACCGATGAACGAGCACGACGAGTTGGCGGCGCGGTTCGAGGCCGATCGCGAGCACCTGCGGGCGGTCGCCTATCGGATGCTGGGCTCGTTGAGCGAGGCCGAGGATGCGGTGCAGGAGGCCTGGCTGCGGCTCGACCGCGCCGACACAAGCGCCGTGCAGAACCTGACCGGCTGGTTGACGACGGTCGTTTCCCGGGTGTGTCTGGACATGCTGCGGGCGCGCAAGGCTCGTCGCGAGGACCCGATCGGCCAGCAGGTGTCCGATCAGGTCCCGGACACCAGCGACCCGGAGCAGGAAGCGGTCCAGGCCGACGCGGTTGGGCGCGCGTTGCTGGTCGTGCTCGATGCGCTAGGCCCCGCCGAACGAGTAGCGCTCGTGCTGCACGACATGTTCGCGGTTCCGTTCGACCAGATCGCCGATGTGCTGGAGCGTTCTGCGGTGGCGGCCAAGAAGCTCGCCAGTCGCGCTCGACAACGGGTGCAGGGTACCCCGGTAGTTTCGCCGACCGAGCTGGCCCGGCAGCGCGAGGTTGTCGATGCGTTCCTGGCCGCATCGCGCGGTGGCGACATGACCGCGCTGCTCGCGGTGTTGGCGCCCGACGTTGTCCGTCGGGCCGACCGGATTGCCTTGGGGCCGGGAGTACCGGCCGAGATCCGCGGCGCGCGTCAGGTCGCGGGCGAGATCGCCACGCGCTACTCGCCGTTGTCCGAGCCCGTTCTGGTGAACGGGGCCGTCGGCATGGTGGTGGCACCGCGCGGCCGGTTGCGCTTCGCCCTCACGGTCACTGTTGCGGACGGGAAGATCGCCGAATACGAGGTGATCGCCGAGCCGTCGCGGCTGCGCGAGCTTACGTTCGCCGTGCTCGACTATTAGCAGGCTGCGCGGAGAAACCCTCGCGGTCACCTTCCGCCGGGCGGTGTCGTCACGTCACTGAGGCAACAAATGTGACGAAGGAGCACGTGAATGACCTACGAATTGTCCCGGGAATCGCTGCTGCACCTGGATTCCAGCCATTCCGCGGATTCCATTACCAGGAAACTGACCGCATTGTTCGTCGAACGCTGGCGGAAGGCTCACCCGACCGCCGAATATCGCTACCGGGACCTGAGCGTCAATCCGATTCCGGCCATATCGCCGTCCTATGTGGCTCTCGGTACCCGCGTGGAGCGCCATGGCGTCGTCGCGTCGGCCAAGGTCAGCGCGTTGATCGAGAGCCCAGCCGAGGAACGAGAATGGGCGCTGACCAAGCCGTTGATCGACGAGATACTGGCCGTCGACACGCTGCTGCTCGGCGTGCCGATGTACAACTTCTCGGTGCCTGCGACGCTCAAGGCGTGGATCGACCGGGTGAGTTTTCCCGGCGCGTACATTCACCCGGACACCGGCGACCACCTGCTGCACAGCACTCGAGTCGTGGTGGTCAGCGCGTGTGGCGGTGGGTACGGTCCAGGCACGCCACGGGCGCGATTCGATTTTCAGGAGCCGTATCTGCGGGCATACTTCGAGAATCTCGGTGTGTCCACATCGGATCTGACCTTCGTACGAGCGGAAATGACCCGGTCCGGCGACATACCGGCTCTGGCCCGGTTCCAGGACCTGGCGGTCCGATCGTTGGCGGACGCGCGGACAGCGGTGATGAGGTTCGCAAGCAGCTAGGTCCAGTCGACGAGGGCGCGTCGGCTGAGCTGCCGCGCTGCCGAGTGTGTCCGGTGCCACATAACACCAGGCAACCTGAACGAGCGACCACGGCATGTCTACCCATAGCGACGTCGGCTGCCGGCGTCCGGACCAGAGGGAGACGCACATGCGGGTTCGATATGTCGTAGTCGGCGCGGTGGTGGTGGGCGGCCTGGCCATTGGGGTACCGACGGTCGCCTTAGCCGGCGGTAATTCGGGCCAGAGCACGCAGTCTGACCGGACCCCGCCCATGCCGCGCCCGGCACTGCGTACGCCGGTGACGCCGCGGCCGGCCCCGCCGACGGTGTCCATTACGCCGCGCCCCGCCGCACCGACGGTGGAGCCGACGCCGCCCACAGGGGTACGTACGCCGCCGACGCCGATTGCGGTGTCCCCGACGGTGCCGCCGACCCCGCGACCGGCTCCGCCCACCGATTCGCCGACAGCTGTGCCGGTATCGCCAACTGCGCCGCCGACGCCGATTGCGGTGACCCCGACGGTGCCCCCGACCCCGCGACCGGCCCCGCGCACACTGCCGCCGACTCCGCGAATTGCCGTGACCCCGGAACCGCCGACGTCGCCACCGGCCACTGTGGACCAGGGCAAGGACTGAACTGATCACGCCGGGGGGAGGATGGGGCGCGAGCTGCGTGCGCTATTCAGGTGACCGCGAGCTCGCACCCCATCCCGTCGGTCCAGAGGACGATGCCGCGTTGAGGGAACCGCCCGTGTCGCTGTCCACGCCGAGCCCTGGGCAGGACGCCGAATTCAGCCGATGCTTCGCGGCGAACGAGGCGAACGTACGGGTGACCGCTTTTCTCCTCTGCGGTGACTGGCACCGCGCCGAAGACCTCACTCAAGCGGTATTTCTCAAGCTGTATCTGGCCTGGCCCCGGCTGCACAGCCATCAACAATTGGGCGGCTATCTGCGCCAGACCACTGTCCGCACTTTCCTGGCCGAGCAACGCCGGCTGCGATGGCGACGCGAGCGTTTGGTTGATCAGCCGCCGGAAACGCCGGCCATGGATCCGCCGGTCAGCGAGGACAAGTTGGTTGCGTGGCAGGCGTTGGCGACATTGCCACCGCGACAACGAGCCGTGCTGGTGTTGCGATATTGGCAGGACCTTGGTGTGGACGAAGCGGCCGAGGTGCTCGGTTGTTCGCCGGGGACGGTGAAAAGCCAGACATCCAAGGGCTTGGTGGCCTTGCGGCGCAAGCTCGGCGCACATTTCGCCGAACGTGTCCAGGAGGGACGTGACATCGATGCGTGAGGAGGAATTGCGGGACCTGTTCGTCAGCGCGGGTCGCGGCGGGCCACCGCCGAGCAGCCTGAGCGCTGATGACATCATCGCTTCGGGCCGGCGTATCCGCCGCCGTCGCAAGCAGATTGCCGTGCTGGGCAGCGGGTTGGCCACGGCCGGCGTGGCGACGGTCGCAATCCTGTTTCTGCCCGGCAGTGGCGTGTCTCCGCACCCGGTGCCGCCGGCACATTCCGTTCCGGCAGAGCCGAGCACGCCGCCGGGCAATTCCACACCGGTCAATCCCACTCCGTCCCATACTCCGGCGCCTCCGAGTAATCGCACGCCACCGGTCCGGCCCACGCCGATATCGCCGTCGGCCGCGGCGCCTACAGCCGTACCGACGTCGCCCGGTACGGCGCCGCCGACACCAATGTCGCCCGGAGCTCAGCCGCGGACACCGACATCGCCTGGGATCCAGCCTTCGATGTCCGAGGCTCAGCCGCGGACCCCGACTTCGCCAGGGGCGCGGCCGCCCACGGCGTCGCCGACCCTGTCCGGCGCGCCGCAGCCACCTAGCCGAGTGTCGGATCCGACTGCGGACCAGCCGCCGAAAACGCCATAACGCCAGGTCCAGCGCCGGGCGTAGGACCACGTGCCGGGTCGGTTCACGACACCACCGGCGCTCGTCACCGACAACTTGGCGAAATGCCTGTCGCTAAAAACGGCCGGTAGCTAATGCCGGCGGGCGAAACGCAAATACGCCGCGCCGACGAGGATCGTGCCGGCGCTGCTGAGCAGGGCCAGGTCATCGCCGATCAGGTTGGCCCTGGTGAGCCCGCCGAGCCGCGCCAACGAGGCCAATATCAGCAGTATGACGCCCAGCCGGATCAGTATTCGGGCTACGTCGCGTGACATGTCAGTACGCTCCCAACAAATGATCTACGTCCGGAACCCGGTCCGGAAAGAAACACGCGCTCCGGTGCCCGTCGGTCAACTCGGTCAGCGGTGGCCGGCTGGACCGGCACTGCGGTTCAACGAACGGGCAGCGGTTTTGGAAAATGCAGCCGACCGCAGCCGGTGCGCCCTCGGTATGCTCCTCGATCGCGGCCCGCCGCCGGCGCCTAGCCAGGCCCGGATCGGGCACCGGAATCGCCTGCAGCAACAGATATGTATACGGATGCCGAGGATGCTGGATAACCTGCTCGGCCGGGCCTTCCTCGACCAGCACGCCGTAAAACATGACGACGATCCGCCCGGCCTGCGAGAAATACCGCACGACGCCGAAATCGTGGCTGATAAACAAGTACGCCAACTGCCGCTGCTCTCGGAACGAGAGCAACAGGTCCAGAATGGCCAACCGCATCGACACGTCGAGCATGCTGGTCGGTTCGTCGGCCACCACCAGGCGCGGACGCAGGCTCATCGCCCGGGCGATCGCCACCCGCTGCCGTTGCCCGCCCGAAAGCTGGTGCGGATAGCGTCGTAGAAATGCCCGGGTCGCGTCCAGCCCGACCTCGGCCAGAATCCGAATCAGCTCCCCCTGTAATTCCCGCCGGCGAACGAGTCCATGATGGACAATGGCTGGCCCGAGAGTGTCCTCAATGGTTAGTCCCGGGTTGAGCGAAGCGTACGGGTCCTGGTGCACAACCTGAACGGCGCGCCGGTACGCCTTGAAGTCCTTGCCCCGCAGCCCGGCTACGTCGCGATCATCGAACCGGATCCGACCCTGAGCCGGCGCGTCCTCGCCGACGACCATCCGCCCGAGCGTCGTCTTTCCGCAGCCCGACTCGCCGACGACCGCCAGAATGTCGTCGTGCTCCAGGCTGAGGTTGACCTGATCCAACACCGGCCGGTCTCCGGCGGTCGTCGGATACCAGTGGCTGACATTGTCCACTTCGACCAGACTCATTGGACGGTCCCCTCGACCAGCTTCTCGTTGACGACGTGACAGGCCACCGCATGCCCGGTCCGGTCCGCCACCAGCGGCGGTTCGGCCTCCCGACAGATCGCTCGCGCCAACGGGCACCGCGGTGCAAACCGACAACCGGCCGGTAGCTCAGCCAGGTTCGGCACCTGGCCGGCGATCGGGCGGACCTGCAGACCCTCGGCCAGCACGCTGGGAATCGCTGAAATCAGCGCGGCGACATATGGATGACGGCGTTCGTCGGTAAAGATCTCGTCGACGGTTCCCGATTCCACCAGCCGCCCCGCATACATCACCGCGACGCGGCTGGCCAGTTCGGCTACGACGGCGAGGTCGTGGGTGACGAAAACGACGCTCAGCCCGAGCGAGGCGTGCAGGTTCCGTAAAACATCGAGCACCAGCCGCTGGTTGAGGACGTCGAGCGCGGTCGTCGGCTCGTCGAGAATCAGAATCGACGGATGCAGCAATAGCGCCACCGCGATCGCCACCCGTTGCTTCATACCACCGGAAAGCTGATGTTCGTACGACCGCCAGATCCGCTCCGTCGGCAGCCGTACCATTCCCAGCAGCTCATCGAAATAGGCCCGCCCGGACGCCGCCGAATCGAATACCCGATTGTGCGCCTCGAGCAGATCCTCGACCTGACGGCCGATCGTGGTGACTGGGTTGAACGAGTTCATCGCCGCCTGGAACACCATGCTGACCTCAGCCGAACGCAATTGGTTCAGTTCGGATCGGCTCATCGACCCCAAGGCGCGGCCGCGGACCTGCACGTCGCCACTCGTAACCCGACCCGGCGGCGGAATCACGTCCAACATGGAATAAGCGAGCGTGGATTTCCCGCAGCCGGATTCACCGACGACGGCGTAAATGTCACCGGGCGCCACCTGCAGGCTCACCTGCTCGACGGCTTTGATCGCGCCCGGCCCCGCGCCAAATGCGACCGTCAGGTCATTCACAGAAAGGACCGGCTCGCTCGTAACGGTCACATCAAAGCCTCTCTACTGGACCCGAAGCCGCGGGTTGAACAGGCTGTCCAGCGCCCGGGAGAAAAAGACGAAAGCGACCTGCAGAATGACGATTGCGGCCATCGGACAGAGCAGATACAGCATGCTCTTGGTTGTATAGAGCGCTCCCTGACTCATCGCCAGGTTGATCATGATTCCCCAGTTCGTACCGCTCAACGGGGCAACACCAAGCAGGAACAGGCCGACTTCGGCGTAAATAGCTCCGGTGATGCCGAGCAGAAAATGGATCGCGACATACGGGCCGACGTTCGGCAGCAGTTGTCGGCCGACGATATTGCGCAGCGGCAGCCCCTGGATCCGGGCCGCGGCCATGAAATCTATGGTGCGCAGGCTGATCGCCTGGGACCGGACCGCGCGGGCCAGGCCGGCCCATCCGGTGACCGACAGAATGGCCGCCAGCACAAAAGGATTCGAGGAGTGGATGACCGCGGCGATGACAATGATCAACGGCAGTCCGGGAATGGTCAGTGCGATGTCCACGATCCGCATCGCCACGATATCGACCCAACCGCCCAGATAACCGGTCAACAGCCCGATCGCCACCCCGACAAACGTGGTGATGATGGCGGCGAGCAGGCCGACCTCCATGATCGGCCGGGTGCCCACGATCAATTCGGTCGCGATGCCCTGGCCCAGCGAGTCAGTCCCCAGTGGATGGTGCCACGACGGGGTCAGATATGCGGCCGACTGGTGGCCGAACGAGCTCAAATGTACGAACAGCGGGCCGAAGATCGCCACCAGTACGTAGCAGACGATGAGCACCGCCCCGGTGAGCGCCGACTTGTCGGCCCATAAAATGCGCCACAAATCCCGGAAGAATTCCCTCACGCCATCGTCCCTCCGACCGGGGCCGGCTGCTCCTCGATCTCGCGCGGAGCGGACGGCCGACCCTTGCGCCCCACACTGGGCCGGGCGATGCGCGGGTCGATCAACGGGTAGAGCAGGTCGACGATCAGGTTCGAGAAGACTACCGACACCGTGATCAACACGAAACAGCCCATCATCAACGAATAGTCGCGAGAGTTGACCGCGCTGATCAGGTAATAGCCGATGCCGGGGTAGTTGAAGAACTGCTCGATGAACACCGACCCGCCGAACATGAAGCCCAATGACAATGCCAATAGCGTCACCTGTGGGAGCAGCGAATTTCGGCCCACATAGGACTGCATGATTCGCCGCCGGCCCAGGCCGCGCGCCTCGGCGACCCGCACATATTCCGCACCGAGCGTGGAGATTGCGCTGCCCTTCATCTGCAAGGCCCAGCCGCCGAAGCCGACGATCGCATAGGACGCGATCGGCAGCACCGAATGCCGAACGACGCTGGACAGAAACGGCAGGTTCCAGCCGATCGGAACGCCTGCCTCGTATGCCCCTCCCTGCGGGAAGAGCCGGTGCGTGTCGGTGAGGAAATAGATCAGCAGAATCGCGATCAGGTAATTCGGCACAGCGCTGAGAAACGACACGACCAGCGTGATGAACTTGGTGAACCGACTGGCCTGGGCCGCGGCCATCACCGTGCCGACCGCGATGCCGACGACGAAGCTGACGATCAGCGATACTCCGACCGAGAAAATCGTCCAGGGCAACGCGTTCGCGATGATGTGCGCGACCGACTGCCCGGGGTGGCTGATCGACGTACCGAAATTGCCCTGACAGATATGCCCGATGTATTCCAGGTACTGCCGCCACACCGGAGCGCTGGGCAGCACGCCGTAAATTGCGTTGACCTGTTGTTGGATCTGCTGGGTGGTCAGATCACCCTGCCGGGCCAGCTGGTTCTCCAGGAACTCCATCACGTTGCCCGGCATGAGCCGGACCATGAAGAACGACAACGAAACGACCACGAAGATGATGAAGACCGCGGTCGCCACCCGCTTACCGACGTAGGAGATCATGGACCCTCCCTTCTGCACTCCAGCTGGATAGCGGCGTCATTTCGGCGAGATCTGGCCCTGCTCCTGGCCAACTACGACCAGATAACTGCCATTGCTGACTGTGCTCCACAATGGACTGTTGTCGGCCGGCCAGTTGAAGTTCTTGGTCGAGAACGCGATCTGGTTGGCGAAGTCGGCGTATTCGAGGTACGGCATCTGTTGGTTCACCAGCCGAGCCCAGTCCCAGGTGAGTTCCTTCATCCTGTCGCCGGCCGCGACCTGGTGGATTTCCCGGTCCAACTCCTCGGTGACCTTCACGCTGCCCAGTCCGGGCACCTGGACCATCGGGCCGAAGCCCAGGCCCCGTTGGCCCGCGCTGGTGCCGGTCGCGGTGAAGTTGTTCGCACTGCCCATAGGGGACTGTTCAAAGTCGACCAACGGGTCCGGACTGCCACCGGTGCAACAGAATGCGCCGATTTGGAAGCTACCGCGGTGCAAGTCGGCGGTGTAGCTGACGTTCTCCACCGTGCTGAGCGTGGTCTTGATGCCGAAGCTGTTGAGCGCGCTGGCCGCGACCTTGAACGCTGATATCTGGTCGGTCCAGCCCGCGTTCATCTCCAGCGTGATCGTGAACGGCTTGCCGTTCGGCATGATCCACTTGCCGCCGGACTTGTGGAAGCCGGCCGATTCCAGCAGCGAGGCCGCCTTTGCGGTGTCATACGGGTATTTGTTCAGCGAGTTGATCTGCTCGCTGGTCAAGAACTGCTGCTCGACCTGGTCGACCAGACCGTCCGGAACGGTTGGTGTGACGGCATGTGCTTTGGTCTTGCCCCAGGACAGCTCGTCCATTTTCTGTCGCGGAAACGCGTAGGCCATGGCCTGACGCACCTTGACCGAGTTGTACGGCGCCTTGGCGTCGTTGAACACGATCTGACCCTGGAACGTGCCGGGCACCGACAATAGGTGCGCGTTTGGGTTGTGGGTCCACTGGCTGACGATGGCCGGCGGCATGTAGAGCCAGCCGCTGGAAAAGTCAGCGGTGCCGGTGAGCAGGTTGGCATTGACCTGCGGCTGTTGGTATCCGAGGTACGTGATTTGCGAAATTGTGATGTGGTCGGCGTCGTAGAAACCGTCCCATTTGGTCAGTTTCGCTTCTTGCGTGGTCATTCCGACGAGCTTGTACGGGCCGTCGCCAACCAGGGTCTTCGGCGCGAACTTGGTCAGCGCCTGCAGCGACGCACTCATCGCCTTGTAGGCCGGGCTTTTTGCCGCACCCCCGGGATCCGTCGCGGCCTGTTTGAAGTAATTGTTGACGTTCTGTTTCAACGCTGGGGTCACGTATTTGCCCCAAACGCTGGCCGGGTAGGTGGTCACGCTGTTGAACAGGTCGTTCTCCACCAACACCATCGGTATGTTGGGCCGCGCGGTCAGCACGATCGACTTGTCGCCTTTGGCCGTTACCCCGGTGATGTCGTCCCAGATCCCGGCTTGGATCAAGCCGTCCAGGTAAAGCGTGTCGATAAGGTCGGTGCTGGTTACCGGCTTGCCGTCCTGCCAATTCGCCTTGGGCTGAAGGTTCACCTGGAGTTGGTTGCCGTGCACCGACCAGCTGCTGGCCAGCTGCGGGGTGAACGAGGTGAGGCTTGGCCACTTCTGAATGGCCAGTGGCAGATACACGAAACCGTTGGCGGCGCCCGGGAAATTGAGGTTCGTGGTCCACGGGTTGTATTCCCAACTGGTCCACGGGCTGCTGCTGGCCATCACCAGCGTTGCGTTGCTGTTGGAGCCGTTGCCGTGCCCATTCGAGCCGCCATTTGATGACGCCGTGGAGGCACTGTCGGTGCAGGCCGCCACGGTGATCGCTGTGACCGCGGCCGCGGCTACGGCGGCAAGCCGGCGTCGTTTCGACTGCCGCCAGCCAGGCGGCGTAACGGTGCGGTCGAGCCAGAAAGCCAGCGATCGTAAGAACGACATCGCGTTCTCCTCATTCGAAGTGGCCAGCAGAGGACTAACGAGAAATGTGTAACCAAACGTCGTGCGGCAAAGAACCGAAGTGACTTGGTTGGGTGAACGGCTATTTCCGGCCTGCTCCGTCGCAGGGTTTTCCCGCTGGAAAATGCGTGGCAGCGACGCTAGTGGGGGGTGCGGATCGTGTCAAGAAAGCATTCGACGGTTTATGCAATACAGAAAGCGTTTCGTGCAAGGCATTCGCGGGCAACGGTTGTTCGACATTCTGAATGGCAACAATCTGATAACCGAGGCGAGGTGGTGCCGGCGGAATGTGCATTGCGACGAATCACCCACCGAATGCAGGCCAAGCCCTGGCTTTGTGCAATTTCAGAACAGTTTTATGCAATGTAGGTGCGCATGGCGGCCGGATTCGGCGGGCAGCAGCCGTGCTCACTCGGGCGGGCGGTGCGATTTCACCGCGCCAAGGAATGGTGCCGTTATCGGTCAGCCTTCTTGTCCAACGTGGACACCGAGGAGCGGAAGGAGCCCGGGGTGCGGCCGGTCATCCGTTTAACGTGTCGGCTCAGGTGGCTGGCGGAGTGGTAGCCGCAGGCCGCCGCCACCGTCGCCAGCGACGCGTCGGAATTCCGGATGGCGGCCAGCGCGCGCTGCAACCGTAACGATTGCAGGTGCTCCATGGGACTGCAGCCACGCAGCCGGGCGAAATGATCGCGCAGCACAGCGGGGGAGACGTACAGCTCCTTGGCGATGTCTTTGATCATCACCGGACCGCTGGATCGCTCTTCCAGCAGGGATTCGGCGTCCCGGACCAGATGCTCGGCGGCGCTGAGCTGCTGCTCGGCACTGGCCCGTTGAACGAGCAGGCGCACGACGTTCATCAATGCTGAAGCGACCTCGCCGGTGGGATCGTTGTGCTTCATCCATTCCCGCGCGACCAGGTGGAAAAGATGGCGCAGCGTGCCGTTTTCGTCGTCGAAGATCACCCGGGAGCGTGGTTCGAGATCCGGTGCTTCGACGTTGAGAAAGTAGTTTGCGTACGAGGTGACCGCGTGCTCCCAATGCACCTCGCCCGGCCGGGTCAGCACCACCATTCCCGGTTCGCTCCAGTAGGTTTCCGATTCCACCGGGCAGCGGATACGGCCTTCGCGATAGTAGGTGAATTCCCAGGACAGGTGTTGGTGCGGCGGAAAATCCCGACCCTGGGGAGCTTCGTGATGACCGGCGGCGATGAGCACCCACTCCGTGGGGCTGGCGCTCAGCGGTCTGGGCGCTCTGTGCATCGTGTCCTCCCGGCTCATCAGGCTAACCGCGATCAGGACAAGCGACAACGGTCTGAGCCCAAATGGCATTAGTGCGAATTGTGCATCGCATTCCGTGTTCTGTGTATGGTGGACTGACCGCGGCTGCGGCAAGGTCGATGGTGATCATTCGCGCGCTGCCCTGATGATCCCGGAAGACACGAGCCCGAGTGCGGAAAGCGGAGGACGGCGTAGATGGATATGGACGCCGCGTTGGCTGATCTCGGTGTGACCGATGATCTGCTGGACGCGAAGACGAAGGACCAGTTGGACAACGACGGCTTCGCTCCGCTCTACGGCGTTCTCTCGCCGGAGCAGGTGGCCGCTTTCGGCGCCCGGTTGGCCGAGTTGTCCCACATCGAAGGCGGCCGCGCCGGGTCCGAGGTGCATCAGGAGGCCGGCACCGATCGTCTGTCCGATCTGGTCAACAAGGACCCAATGTTCGAGGTGTGTTTCACGCATCCGGTGGTGCTGGCCGCGATCCGGCATGTCCTGGGCGAATTCCAACTGTCCTCACTGAACAGTCGGGCCGCCCTACCCGGTCAGGGCCATCAGGGTCTGCACGCGGACTGGGGATTGCTGGGCGAGGGTGAGGAGTACCAGGTCTGTAACTCGATCTGGCTGCTCGATGATTTCACCGCCGACAACGGGCCGACACGGGTCGTGCCCGGCTCGCACCGCAAACGCGGCAAGCGCCCGGCCGATGAATTGGACGGTGATCCCAAGGCTCACCATCCCGACGAGATCCAGTTGCTCGCGCCGGCCGGCACCGTTGTCGTGTTCAACAGCCATCTGTGGCACGGCGGCACCCAGAACAACAGCGACCGACCGCGCCGGGCCATGCATTCGTATTTCACCAAACGGCATCAGCGGCAGCAGTTGGATCAGGCTGAGTACCTACGCGTCCGGACCCGCGACCGGCTCAGTCCGGCCGCGCTCTACATCCTCGGGGTCTAGTCGGGGGTGGACGGTGTCAGCAGCGCCGTGAATAGGTGATATCGGCCGTTATTGAGCCACTGACTGGGTTGTATCGGCTCGGGCCGGAGTGGTGCCGCTGCAGCTCGTGGCGGCGGCCAGCGCGCTGACGATGGCCAGAACGATGACGCCGCGGGTGATGTGCCCGGCGGTGCGTTTCGACGAACGCTGGGTGTAGATGAACCAAACCAGGCCGGCCAGCGTAAGGAAGCTGGCGAGATAGAAATTCCAGCGCAGGCCGGCGATGTGCCCGGACGTGTCGATGCGTAACGTCTCCTCGAAAATCCGGAACGCTGAATACCCGGTCACATAGAGCGCGAACAATCCGGGCGCGATCACGCGGCCACGCCGATCGAGCCAGATCAAAAAGCCGGCCAGCGCCAGATCAAAGATCAATTCGTACAGAAACGTGGGGTGGAACGTACTGAACCGCTCGTACCCGGCCGGGCGGTGGGCCGGCGCGATCGACAGCGCCCACGGCAGGCTGGTCGGGCGGCCGAACAATTCCTGGTTGAAGTAGTTGCCGATACGTCCGATCGCCTGCGCCACGAGCAGACCCGGCGCCACCGCATCCAGGAACGCCGGCACGTTGGCGCCGGCGCGGTGAACCCGCCAGATGCCGACGACGGCGGCCAGCGCGATGCCGCCCCAGATGCCCAGCCCGCCCTTCCATACGGCCAGGAATCCCCACCAGTGCGGCGGTATGTCCCCCGGCGTGGTGATATCGAAATAGATCCGGCCGCCGATGATCCCGGCCGGAACGCCCCAGAACGCGACGTCATAGACCAGGTCGTCGCTGCCGCCGCGGGCCCGCCACCGCCGGAGCGTCAGCATGATCGCCGCGGTGATGCCGACGACGTACATCAGCCCGTAGAATCGGACGTCCAGCGGACCGATGTTGAACCCGCTGCTCGGTGGGCTCGGGATGCTCGCGTCCATCATCAGGATGCACCTCATCGTCAGCGCCGGCAGGCTTGCTCACCTATCACTAACTACAGCAGGCGTAGTCGAGTTCCACGGGCGACCGGTGGGCAGACCATCGAAAGGATATCCACAATCGTCCAAATGCGATGAACGACTGCCTGCCAGTCGGGTAGCTAGCGTGCTCTGCCATGGGCCAGCAGCTTCCGTCGGCGCCGGGTAGCGCCGCCGTTACCGAATCGCTTCTGCCGACCGCAGACGACATCGAACACTTTCGCGAAAAGGGCTGGTGGGTTTCGCCGCCGATCCTGTCCGAGGCGGCTCTCGAATCGGCCCGCCGCGGCGCGGAACGCATCTATGCCGGCGAATACGACACGCCGCTGCCGGATGGGCGGACGCAGGTGGGTTGGGAGCCAAGCAAAGGCAATATCCTGCGCAAGAATGATATGGCCAGCCTGCTGGTGCACGAACTGCGTGCGGTGACGATGAATCCGGTGATCGGCGCCGTCGCGGCCCGCCTCAGCGGTGCGGACAGCATTCGGCTGTGGCACGACCAATTGCTCTACAAACCGCCCACATCGGACCCGACGCCGGATGACGGGCCGAACGTCGGCTGGCATACCGACCGCCAATACTGGCGCAGCGCCGCATCCACGTCGATGCTCACGGCGTGGGTGCCATTCCACGAGGTCCGTCCCGAACATGGGCCGGTGATGTTCGTCGACGGTTCGCACCGCTGGGACGAGGTGATCGGCAACTTTTTCGATCCCAACCTGAATACGATTCAGGAACTTGTCGCGGACCGGCCCGCCCACATATCGCAGGCGCTGGTGCCGTACGGCGGTGTCAGCTTCCACCACTGCAAGACAATCCACGGCTCCGGACCGAATACGAGCGGCGAAGCCCGCCGGGCAATAGCGGTGCATTTACAGGACGGTCCGAACCGGTTCGCCCACTATCCACTGGGGAACGGAGAATTCGCCCGCCACGGGCTCGACGAGATTGTCCGGCGTACGGCCGATGGCGACCCGGATTACGCGGACCCGCAGGTGTGTCCACCACTGTGGCCGTGAGGCCATATTATGTGAAAGAGTTCGTACATTGAACCAGTTCTCTCGACGCAGCTTTCTGTACGGAACCGCGGCCGCGGCCGGCTCGATGATGCTCGCGGCCTGCTCAAGTAGCGGTGGCAGCAAGTCGACAACGACCGGCACCGCGAATATCGGCCAGGGCTCGGCCAAGAAACCGCTACCGGTGCCGAAAAGCTTTCGCGACGCGCCCGCGTTGGCGCACCAGGGTTTGCCGCCGGTCGCGCAACGGCTGCCGACCACGCCGTACGTGATTCCGCATAACTGGGTCACGAAGGGCAAGTACGGCGGGACGTTGAACATGGTCACGTTCTCCAGCGATGGTGTGGCCGGCGCCAGTTCGATCCGCCAATTCTTTTATGGTCATTCGCCGTTGCGGTGGCTTAACGATGGTCTGGACATCGGTCCCGGTTTGGCCGAGTCGTGGTCCTCGAATGCCGACGCGTCGGAGTGGACGCTGCATTTCCGCAAGGGCCTGAAGTGGTCGGACGGACAACCGTTCACGACCGATGACATTCTGTTCTGGTGGGAAGACCTGGTGGTGCCCGGGCATTTCGCCCAGGTTCCGCCCGATGACTGCCGTTCGGGCAAGAACACGTTGGTCAAGATGACCGCGGTCGATGACACCACGTTGAAGATGACGTTTGACGCGCCGGCGCCGTTGACTGCGGACCGGATCGCGATGTGGCCCAATGGTGGCACCGGCAAGAACGGTCCCATCTGGGTGCTGCCCAAGCATTACTGCAAGCAATTCCACCCGAAATACAACCCGAAGGTCCCCAAGAACTGGGACTCGGTCGGCGGCCTGTGGGAGACCAAAACCGACTGGATGCGTAATCCGGACTGCCCGACGTTGATCGGCTACAAGTGCAAGTCGTTCGACAACAACAGCAATATCGTTCTGGAACGCAATCCATACTATTACGCGGTCAGCAAGACCGGCGACCAACTGCCGTACATCGACCAGATCAACATCAAGCTGGTCCAGGACGCCCAGGTGATCAAGCTGCAGGTGCAGCAGGGCACGGTGGACTACTGTCACGGTCCGTACAACCAGATCGATGTCGCCGACGTGGCCACGCTGAACCGGAACAAGCAAAAGGGTGATTACGAGGTCCTGCTGTGGAACAGCGGATCGGGCACCGGTTCGATGTTCTTCCTCAACTACGACTATCCGGATGCGACACTGCGCAAGCTGTTCCGCGATTCCCGGTTCCGGCAGGCGATCTCGTACGCGTTCAACCGGGACGTGGCGCGCAAGAGCCTGTATTTCCAGACCGGTCAGACCACGACCGGCACGTCCAGCCCGGACGTGGTGGAATTCCGCGGCACCGACCAGGGTAAAGCGGCCTATGCCCAGTGGCGGGATGCGTACAAGGCGCACAATCCCAACAAGGCCAAGGCATTGCTGGCCGAACTCGGGCTGAAGGACAGCAACGGCGACGGTTATGTCGAATTGCCGAATGGCGACAAGCTCACCATCAGCCTGGATTACTCGGCCGATATCGCCTCGACCGAGGCGGCCAAGGACGAGCAACTGGTCCGCGATTGCAAGGCGGTCGGCCTGCATATGGTGCGCAATCCGGTCCCGCCGACCGCGTATACCGACCAATGGTCGGCCGGCAAGTTGATGGCGCGCACGAACTGGGAGGTGACCGATACGCCCAGCATTCTGGCCATTCCGGTTTTCGTGGTGCCGATTGCCAGCGCCCACTGGGCGCCGCTGGAGGGCCAGTACTACACGTTGCAGGGGACGCCGCAGGAGAAGCAGGGCAGGAATGCGGATCCGTGGAAGAGTACGCCGCCGCGGTTGGAACCCGAGCCGAACGGGTCGGTGGCCAAGCTCGTGCAGCTGTACCGGCAGGCGCAGTTGGAACCGGATGAGCTGAAGCGGTCACAACTGGTCTGGCAAATGGTCAAGATCCACGTTGCCGACGGGCCGTTTTTTATGGGCTGCGTCGCCAACTATCCGCAGGTGGTTGTGGCCAAGAACGATCTGGGAAACGTGCCGCGTAAGGAAAACTTGGCGCAGGGCGGATTGGTGAACGCATGGGCCACCCCGTGCCCGGCCTCGTACGATCCGGAATGCTATTTCTGGCAGAATCCGGACCAACACAGCTGATGTGGCCGGGGAATCCTCGGATTCCCCGGCTGGCAATCAATTGGCTTGGTAGACGCGGACGTAGTCGATGTCGAAGTGCTGCGGGAACGGCGTTGTGGCATCGGGGTTACCGGGCCAGGAACCACCGATCGCCGTGTTGAAGATCAGGTACATCGGGCCGGTGAAATATCCCGGTGCCGAGCGCTCGCACCGCTGCTGGCCATCGACGTACCAGTCGATCACGCCGCCGGGCTTCCACACCATGCCGAAATCGTGATAGCCGGCGGAGAAATCGACGCCACCGAAGCTGCAGCCGCCGGTGGTCAGATCCTGGCCGGGCTCGCTGCCCCAGTGCGGCGTCATATACATCGTGTCCGGCGTGTTGATGGCCTCCAGATTGTCGATCTCGTTGGCGCCCTGGGCCGGCCACGGGCAGGGCGGCCCGACCGGATTGCAGCCGGTGCCGAGCATCCACAGCGCCGGCCAGATGCCCTGACCCATCTGGGGAAGCTTGGCCCGGATCACGACCTTGCCGTAGGTGAAGGAGAATTTCTGGTACGTGTCGACCGCGGCTGAGGTGTAATCCTGGCCCTGGTACGCCTCATGCTTACTGGTCAGCGTCAGATGGCCGTCGCTTACCGAGACGTTGCGCGGGATGTAGTACTCGAGTTCGTTGTTCCGCGGGCTGGCGATGTTTTCGGCGTTCCATTTGTGTTGATCGAGTTGGTTGCCGCCGAATTCGTCGGACCAGATCATGTGCCAGGAGGACGCCTTCGCAGCCGCGTGCGCGGTCCCTTGCAGGCTGCCGACGATGATCAATAAAGCCGCGCCAAACAGCGCGGCCAGCAGGCTTTTCGGACGGTTACCCATTGCTGGTTCCTTTCCGATGCAGCGAGCGGTACCGGCCGGAATTCGATCCGGCCGGGCCTACTGAAACGTATTTCCGCAGTTTACGCGCGCATTTGACCGGAACTATGGCCTGAACCAGACACGATCAACTGCTCGCACTGGCGTAGGTACGCAATCCCAGCTGCCAGAACGCCCGGGCCGCGAGCGCCCCGACGAGCGCCAGGCCCAGCCCACCCAGGACCGGCCACCAGCCAACGCCGCCGGTGAGCGCCTGGGCCGGCAACGTCGTGGCGAAAGCGACCGGCAGGGCGAAGGTGAGAAAACCACGTACCAGCCGGGGAAAGAACGCGAGCGGATATTGCCCGGCCGTCATCACCGTCACGAACGTCTCTCCGACCATTGCGACCACCTGCACCCAGAATGCGATAAAGGTCAGCGCCGACCACACGCAGGTGAGCAGCACCAGGCCGCTGAGAATCAATAACAGCGCCCGCACAATGTCGGACGGATCGGGCGTGGCGCCGGCGCGGGCCAGACCGAGCGCTACCACGACCGCGCCGGTGACGACGCTGCCGAGTTGACCAAGGTCGATCCACCGGAAGGTCACATAGAACTGGCCGGACACCGGTCGTAGCAGAACGCCATCCAGCTCACCGTGGGAGATGTAGTTGGTCATTCGGCCCAGGTTCGGGGCGACGAACGTCGCCAAAACACCAGTCACCATCTGATAAATGCCGACCAACGCGATCACCTCGGACCGCGACCAACCACGTACTGATCCGGTATAGCCGAACAGCAGCCAAACCGGGATCAGCGCCATCGTCAGCTCGACGATTCCCACCCCGATCGTGGCCACGAAATGAGCCCGGTAATGGGTGTCCCGCACCACCGCCTGAACGAAGAAACGCCGCCACAGTCGCAGGTGTCGTCGCACCTTTCCGTAAGAGCTCATCTCACACCCCCACCGCGGAATAGGCCCTGACCCCGGCGTTCCACACGGCCCAGCCGGCCACACACACTGCCAACACATACCCGGCCTGCAGGGCGAATCCGGTCGCGATCGCGTGCGGCGAAAGCTGGCCGGTCAGGATTTCGACCGGAAACGAGACGGTGAACCGAAACGGCTGTGCCGTCACGAATCCGTGGAGCCAGGCCGGAAACAACGCCAACGGCACGATCGACCCGGACAGCACGTCCGCGATCAATACCCGGGCCCGGATGAGGCCGCCGGTGTCGTCGAGCCAGAAGGCGAGCGACCCCATGATCACGTCCATCGTGAATACCAACACGGCGCCCAATACCAGGCTGGGCACGAACAACATCCAGCGCACCGGATCGGTCGGCAGCCGTACCGAATCTGCGAAGATCAACCACAGCCCGCCGATCATCGGCACCAGAATCACGGTTTTGAGCAGCTTTTCTGACAGGTTGTTGGCGACCAGTTCGTGCAACAGCGACGCCGGCCGGATCATCCAGATCGAGAGCTTCCCCAGCCGAATGTCCTCAGACAGAAAAGGCGCCAGCCACGACGAGGTCGCCATGGAGACGAAGCTCAGGATCACGAAATAGGTGGTCAGATATTCCCGGTTGACCGGCAGGTGCGCGCCACTGGCCAGCGCCGCCCGCCACACCAGCAGCGAGATGACCGGCACCGCGATCGTGTTCAGCATGAAAAACACGAACGCGCTCCGGTACACCAGATTCGAGGCCAGATCCGCCGCGGTCATGCGCCGCAAAATCCGGAACTGGCGCCGTATTCTCACTGCCCACCGCCGATGACGAACGGCCGCCGATGGCTGAAAAGATCGCGAATGATCTCGTCGATATCGGTGTCGGTCACGTCGAGATCGACCAACGGTCCGATTCGGGTCAGCTGCTGCAATGCGTCGCTGGTCCGTTCCCGGCTGACCGCCAGCCGCAGTACCTGGTCGGAAACCTCGAGTACTTCCAGGTCCAGGCCCGCCAACAATTCCGGCCGGACCGGTTCGGCATAGGTCGCGTTGACCAGCTTGCGCGGCCGGGCCGAGCGGACCAGATCGCTGAGCCCACCGTCGTAGCCGATCCGGCCGTGATCGATGAGCATCACCCGCGAGCACAGCGCCTCGATGTCGTCCATGTCGTGACTGGTGAGCACGATCGTCGTCCCTTGTAGAGCGTTCAGCTCGGCCAGGAACGTGCGTACCCGCGCTTTCGCCACGACGTCCAGACCGATTGTCGGCTCGTCCAGAAACAGAATTCGAGGCCGGTGAATGAGCGCCGCCATCAGTTCGAGCTTCATCCGTTCGCCCAGCGATACCTTGCGCACCTGAACGGTGAGCAGATCCTGAACGTCCAGCAACCGCGCCAATTCGCGTACGCTGTCCTCGAAGCCGGCGTCGTCGAGGCCGTACATCTCCTTGTGCAGCAGCAGAGTTTCCATCGCCGGTACGTCCCACCACAGCATCGTCTTCTGGCCCATCACCAACGCGATCTGGCGCAGATAATCCGGCTTTCGTTCAGAGGGTCGGAAACCCAGCACGGAAAGCTCGCCGCCGCTGGGATAAAGCAGGCCGGAGAGCATTTTCAATGTGGTCGTCTTGCCGGCGCCGTTGGGTCCGAGCAGGCCGACCACTTCGCCGTGGTTGATCCGCAGGTCGATGTGATCGACCGCGAGCCGGGTTTCGTAGCGCCGGCGAATGACGCTGCGCAGGGCGCTGGCCAGGCCCGCGCCCTGCTGGTGAAACGTGTACGTCTTGGTCAGTCCGCTGGCGCTGATCGCCGCGGAGCCGTCCGATTGCATTGCTGACACGCAGCCTCCACATAGGTGCTTTCTGGACAAGAGAAATCCAGACACACCTACCGGGTGTGCGACATAACAAAGCCGGCACGCTCTGAGGCGTACATGTCACATTGACCGGCCGCGCGAAACGCGTGGCGCAGGTGTGCCCTAGCGGCCGTTGTTATCTCGACACGGCGATGTCATTCGCGCAATCCAATCGCCTTTCCTCGGATTGTCGGTCAGGCTAGCAGCCCGCTGTGCGGATCTCACCTGGTTTTCACCCCACATCGCGACGGCGGGCCGCGACGAGCGCCGCGACCGCGCCGACGAGCACGTAAACGATCAATACCAGCGCACCGGCCGATCGGGACAACAGATCGCTCGATGCGTCGCTGGCCGATGCGCCGAGCGCCCGGCCGGCGTTGAACGGCAGCCATTTGCCGAGACTGTCCCCGAGCAGCTGCCCGACAACGCCTTCCACCAAAGCGATCCAGGCCAGCGCCGTCGCAATGGCCGCGGCCAGATTACGGATCAGCGCGCCGAGCGCCACGCCGAGCGCGGCGAACCCGATGTTCCAGACGATCGAGCCGACGATCGTGTCCCGCATACCGGATGCGGACCAGACCAGCGACGAACCTTTCCCGGCCCACCACGCCGCCGCCGTAAGTACGCCGACAATGCTGCAGAGGATCGCTGAAACCGTCGCAATGGCCGGATATACCACGAGCTTGGCGGCAATGGTCGTGCCGCGACGAGGATCGGTCAGGTATGTGTCGGCGATCGTCCGATTCCGGTATTCCCCGGACACGGCCAGAATGCCAAATAGCAACATGATGATCGAGGTCAGACCGACGTGCGCCAACGCATCGCTCTGCACGCTGGCATTCAGCGTCTTGTTGCCGGAGATAACCAGGCCGCTCACGCCGGCTACGACCACGAGCGGCGCGATCGCCAACAACAGCCACGGACCGCGAATCGTCCGAAGCTTCAGGAATTCGGCTTTAACGAGAATGAGCATCGGGGCTCCTTGCCGGGTCACTGGTCAGATGCAGGAACGTCTTTTCCAAGCCATCGCCCAATTCGGTCAGCGGCCCGGCGAACCGCAATCGGCCGGCGCTGATAATGACGACCCGATCCACGGTCTGGGCGACCTCGCTCAACACGTGGCTGGAGACCAGCACCGTCCGGCCCTCACCGGCCAGCTGCCGCAGCAATTCGCGCAGCGCGGCCACGCCGGCCGGATCGAGCCCATTGGCCGGCTCGTCGAGGATGAGCACCTCGGGGTCGCCGAGCAGGGCGGCGGCCAGGCCCAGCCGTTGCCGCATGCCCAGCGAATAGCCACGCACTCTGCGGTCGGCCGCCGCGGTCAGGTCAACCAGATCGAGTACCTCGGCGACCCGGCCGGCCGGCAGATCACCGGCGCTGGCCAGGATGCGCAGATGGTTCCGACCGGTCCGGCCCGGGTGGAACCCGGTGTCTTCCAGCACCGCGCCGACGATCTTCCGTGGCCGCGGCAACTCGTCGTAACGGTGCCCGCCGATCAACGCCTCGCCGGTGCTGGCCCGGACCAGCCCGAGGAGAATTCGTAACGTAGTGGTCTTGCCGGCGCCGTTGGGACCGAGAAATCCGGTTACCTGGCCGGCCGGCACCGTGAAGCTCAGATCGGTGACGGCCGCCACCTGCCCGTACGTCTTTCCCAATCCGCGCACCGAAATGTCCGTCATGCGACCCCCTGGTTGTCGAGTGGTAGGGGAGCTCAGCGTGGCGTCGGCGGGTACCGGTCGTCGTCAGCCGGCCGCGGCATTTTCCGAATACCGCGGTTGCGGTATGCCGCCTGATATCGGCGCGCGGCGGTCACGAGATATCTATCGTGATGGCATGACTATCGCCGCGAATGCGAATCTGCAGGCGGCTCCGAGCTTCCCGGACCGGCTGCGCCGCAGCGCCCGTGACCACCCGTACGGCTTCGACGCGGGCCTGGCGGTCGGCGTGTTCCTGGTCAGCCTGTTGGCCTCAATGACCGGTCCGGCCGAGTCCAGCGGTCCGCCGAACTGGCTGGCGGTGGTGTGCACCGTGGTCGCCAGCGGCATGTTGGTGCTGCGCCGGCGGTACCCGGTCCTGGTGTTGGTGACGACCCTGCTCGCCGCCGAAGTGTGCATGGCGCAGCTGTCCGGTCACGGCGACCTGCTGGTGGTGCTGGCGCCGTTGATCGCGCTCTATACGGTCGCGGAGGGTACGCAGCGCCGGCGGGCGTTGCTGATCGGTGGTCTGGCCGTGCTGGCGCTGGCCGGCGTACACATGGTGGCCAAGCCGGACTCGTGGATCGGGCCGGACAATCTGACGTTGGCCGCGCTGGGCGGGTTGGCCGTGGCGGCGGGGGATGCGGCCCGCAACCGCCGCTCGTACCTGGCCGAGGTCGAGGAACGGGCCCGCCGGGCCGAGCAGACCCGCGAACTGGAGGCGCAACGCCGGGTGACCGACGAACGGCTGCGTATCGCCCGCGACCTGCACGACAGCGTCGGCCATCACCTGGCGCTGATCAACGTCCAGGCCGCGGCGGCGCGCTATCTGCTCGATGCCGACCCGGATCAGGCCCGTACCGCATTGGGCCATATCAACACCGCGACCCGCAGCGCCCTCGACGAATTACGGGACACCATCGGCCTGCTGCGCATGCCCGGCGAGCCGGTCGCCCCGGTCACGCCGGCGCTGGGCCTGCGCAGCCTGACCGAGCTCATCGCGTCATTTCGCCGGTCCGGCCTGGATATCGATGAACTGGTGACCGGCGCGGCTCAAAACCTGCCTCCGGCCGCCGATTTGACCGCGTACCGCGTCGTGCAGGAATCATTGACGAATATCTGCAAGCATGCCGAATCGAAAACGGCCCGAATTCGTGTTGCGTACGAAGCGGAATTGCTCCGGATCACGGTTGATGACGATGGTCCGCGCTTGGGTCCGATCCGCGATGGGCATGGCATTGTCGGAATGCGGGAACGGGTCGGCGCACTCGGCGGCTCATTGCACGCCGGACCTTCTGATCGTGGCTTCCGGGTGTGTGCCATCATTCCGCTAGTAGCGGGCAGCTCGTGACAATTCGGGTGCTGCTGGCCGATGACCAACCGTTGCTGCGTAGCGGTTTCACAGTGCTGATCAATAGTCAGCCCGACCTTGAGGTCGTGGGCGAGGCGTCTGATGGGCACGAGGCTGTGCAATTGGCCCGCTCGAGCCAGGCCGATGTCGTGGTGATGGATATCCGGATGCCTGGGTTGGACGGGCTCGCTGCCACGAGAATGATCAGCGCCGATGAGGATTTGGCCGGCGTACGGGTCCTGATACTCACCACGTTCGAAATCGATGAGTACGTATTCCAGGCGTTACGTTACGGCGCGAGCGGCTTTCTCGGGAAAAGCGCGCAGCCGGAGGAGTTGCTGGCCGCGATACGGGTGATCAGCCGCGGTGAGGCGCTGCTTTCGCCGGCCGCCACCCGGACGCTGATCACCCGATACCTGGCCTTTCCCGAGCACACCGATCCGCCGCGGCCGCCGCAATTGGCCGCGCTGACCAAGCGGGAACGGGAGATCGTCGCGTTGGTCGCGGGTGGACTGTCCAATGACGACATTGCCGCCCAGCTGGTGCTCAGCCCAGCCACGGTGAAGACGCACGTCAACCGGGCCATGGTCAAGCTGAACGCTCGCGACCGGGCCCAGTTGGTCGTGATCGCCTATCAAACCGGTTTGGTTCAGCCGAATACGTCCTGAGTGATGGCGTATTCGCGATCCAGGTTGCCCCATTCATCCTCGCGGTCGCCGTCGTAAACCAGCGCGAGCGGGCCGCCGTATTCGACGTTGCGCAACGTCCCCAACGACTTGGCGTAATCGGTCGCGTCGGGTTCGCCGGCCTCGAAATGGCATTTGGCGTGGCAGGTTTCGGCCCGCGCCGCGACCTGCGCCAACTGCTCGTACTTGTCCGGCCCCCGCCAGTTGCCCAGGTCGATCAGAAAACCGATCTGCCCGTCGGCCGCGTCGAGGACGGCGTGCACCTCGGCCGCGCCGGGAGTCAGCGCGAACCAGTTCTCGGTCACTACCCGGATATCGCCGTGTTCGGCCGCGAGATTGCCCAGCCGGCGTCCGCTTTCGGCCAACCGAGCCGGCGTCGGGGTCTGCTTTCCGGCGATGACCCGGGCCCGTTTCGCCCCCAGCGCGGCCGAATCGTCCAGCCAGCCGGCGATCCAGGCCTGGTGCGCGTCGGCGTCGCTCGGATCGGTGAGGTCGCCATCATCGATCAATATGGCGTCCAGGCTGATGTACGACGCGGCCAGCGCATCGCGGAGGTCGGCCAGGTACCGCCGGTCGCGGCTCGGCAGGTGGAAATGACAGATCTGAAGGGTGTCGTAACCCCGGCTGCGCAGCTGCGCCGGCAGTTCCAGCAGCGGGAGGCCGCCGTTCGTCGGGGCGAATGTCGTTGCCGGGGCCGCCGCGGAATCGCCGGAGTTGTAGGACCCGAGCGTGCGGTGCAGGGACCAGCTGGACACGGCCTTCATTGAGCGTCACTCCCTTGGCTCGGTCTGGCATCTCTGCCGAACTCTAGATGGCCGGATCGTCCCGGTCACGCGCCGAAACCGGCACCGGACTTAATCCGGGGCGCCGCCCATGGTCAGGTTGACCGTCGTGCCGGTGATCCCGCTGGCCCGATCCGAGGCCAGGAACACGGCCACGTTCGCGACCTCATCGAGTTCCATGACCCGATGCCGGTGGGTCGTGCTGGCCAGGAATTCGCCGAACTGATCCCAGCTCATGCCACGTTTCTTGGCCTCGAAGACTTCCCGCATCGTCGTGGTGTCAGGCATTCCGTGCGGACGCAGGCCGAGCACGCGAATACCGTGTGGGGCGAATTCCACCGACATATCCCGGGTCATTGCCTCCTTGGCCGCATTCGCCGGACCGTAGCCGCCATTCAACGGCGTACCGGTACGGGCCGGGAGCGCGCTGACGGTCATGATCACGCCCTCATTACGAGGGATCATGTGCCGCGCAGCCGAACG
>JBEDUI010000088.1:0-8191 GCA_040414495.1 Mycobacteriales bacterium | reverse complement strand
TCGAGATTCTGAAGTCTCAAGTGGTCTGAGCGGGAGGGCATTCCGTGGGTGAATGGTATCGCCGACGGTCCGCGTTGTGGTGTTCGCGGGACTGCCAGAATCGCTTATGTGGCGCGGATTGTGACGATTTGCCCATCAGCCGTGATTCGTTCCTGGGTGGCTCCTCCCGG
Source organism: Mycobacteriales bacterium (assembly GCA_040414495.1). Classification (GTDB taxonomy): domain Bacteria; phylum Actinomycetota; class Actinomycetes; order Mycobacteriales; family QHCD01; genus DATAVB01. The sequence goes on along the minus strand of JBEDUI010000088.1, from coordinate 8,021 downwards.
CCAGAATTGTCGGTGGGTAGTTCTAGAGTTTTGGGTATGAGCAGTACGACGGTTGTTGGCCCGGTTCCCGTGGTGGATCTGATCGGGTCGTTGCATGCTGTCGTGGAGGGGTTGGTCGAGGCGGAGTGGTGGCGGTTGACCGGTCAGGAATCGGCTGATTCGTTGGAGGAGATGGAGTCGGTGTTTCGGCTGCTGGAGTTCGCTCGCTCGCGGGAGTTGGCGGATTTTCATGCCCGGGATTTCGCTGGGCAGCACGCTGGATTATCGACCGGAGTATTCTTGCAGGCGCGGTTACGCCTCTCGGCCGGTGAGGCGAAGGCCCGGGTCCGGACGTCGCAGGAATTAGAGGGTTCGGTGAGTATCTCGGGTGAGATCGTGGAGCCGGAATTGCCGGCCACCGCGGCCGCCGCGTCCGAAGGCGCCCTCTCGACCGAGCACGTACGAGTGATCGGCGAGGCGATGAAGCGATTGCCGGCCGCGGTCGGCGTGCGGGAGCGCGCCGAGGCTGAACAGTTTCTGGCGGAGCAGTCGCGGGAAATGGATCCACGTCGTGTTCGTATATTAGCCCGTCGATTGCATGCCGTGCTGGATCCGGACGGCACCCTCGATGAAGACAAGCCGGACCGCCGCGAATTAATCTTCCGGCGTGACGTTGGCGGCATGGACTACATACGCGGCCGGCTCGACTCCGAAGCCTCCGCGACCGTGCAAGCCGCGCTCGGCGCGTTAGCGCAACCAGAACCGGCCCAGGACGGTGTGCCGGATTCCCGGTCCAGGAGCCGGCGCATGGCCGACGCCTGGGTCGAGCTGTGCGGGCGGGCATTGGCTGACGGCGGACTGCCCACCGTCGGCGGAGAAAAGCCCCAGGTCACCGTCACGATCGCCCTGGATGACCTACGCGGCAAGGCATCTGACCAGACATTACGGCGTCCCGGCACCGGAACCCTGAACACCGGCGCTCCGATCACCGCCGAAGCCGCCCGCCGCATCGCCTGCGACGCATCGATCATCCCGATCCTGCTCGGCAGCGCGAGTGAGCCGTTAGATATCGGCCGGGCCAGCCGAACAATTCCGACGGGAATTCGCCGGGCCGTCGTCGCCCGCGACATCGGCTGCATACACCCCGGCTGCACGTCGCCGGCGGCCTGGTGTCAAACGCATCACGTCAAACACTGGTCCGACGGCGGACCGACGTCGCTCAACAATCTCGTCCTGTTATCCCACCACCATCACTGGATCGTCCACCACGAAGGCTGGCAAATCACCTTCAACGAAGGCATTCCGCACGTCATTCCGCCGCCGTTGGTCGATCCGCGGCAGCGGCCGCGACGTAACACCATGCACGACCAACCCGGCCTCCCCAGCGGATAACCATGTACCGAAGGGGAGCGCGGGGCTGGCCGGATCCCGGGCAGCGAGCGTGGGCGTTGGACGAGCCGCGCAGTCACGATGCCGAATGTGGCATGCCCGCTGACAATCTCCGTCCGCTGTCGGCCGGAACGCGCCTGGGCGGAGTTTCGGCGTGTCCGTGAGAGATCTTCCATCCGGTGTAGCGGGTCTGGTCCGGACCACTCGAGACCTCGACAATTCCGGGTTCCCCTACAGAGCAGGCACCTCCGTGCATTACACGACAATGTCGCGCATTACCTCATGAAATCCCGAGGTTAGGGCGCGCTGATCTACGAGAGCGATGTTCGCCCGGCCGCTACCGACTGCCGCAGCAACGGCGCCGGCATCAGGCCCGGCTCGGGAGTATCGGCGTAAATCGCCTGCTGCACAGCCAATACGTCCGCGAGCCCGATCCGCTCCAGCATTTCGAACGGACCGGCCGGATAAGCGCAACCCAGTCGCATCGCGGTGTCGATATCGGCGGCCGTCGCGTACCCGCTCTCCAGCATTCGTACGGCATCACCTAAATGCGGCTGCAATAAAGCGTCGACCAGGAATCCGGGCCGATCCGGTGCCAACACAGACGGCTCGCCGATCCCCCGCGCGAGCGCCACCGCCCGTTCGCTCGAGGCCACCGTCGCGACCACCTCGAACAGCTCACCCACCCGGTGCAGCCCAACCACATCCTGAGGCCGGCCGGAGGTCATCGCCATCGCCAGTACCGAAGAAGATCCGGTCGCGGCCAACACAGCGTCGGTCTCGCCGAGCGCGGCCCAATCCGCGTCCGGGCCGGCCAGAATCAGCTCCCGATCCGACATCTGCGCAACCGAACCGCTCAGTACATCACGATCACCGAGCAACGGAATAAAATCGTCGGCGCCGACCACACCGATCCGGGTCACCGGCAGGCTGGCCGGTGCGGGCGCCAAATCGGCGACGGTACCCGCTTCATACGTATAAAAGCCTCGCCCGGACTTGCGACCCAGGAATCCGGCCGCGACCAATGCCCGCAATACCGGGGCCGGCGCATGCAGGCGATTACCGGACTGGGCGTACATCGTATTCAGCACGTGTACGGTGGTATCCAGCCCGACCAGATCGAGCAATGTCAACGGGCCCATGGGAAAGCCGGCCCCGACCCGCATCGCGGTGTCAATGTCCTCACGCGACGCATACCCGGATTCGTACAGTGTCGCGGCCCGATTCAGATAACCGAGCAGCAGCGCGTTGACCACGAAGCCGGCCCGGTCGTCCGCTGTCACCGTCGTTTTGCCCAGCCCAGCCGCCAATTCCTCCGTCTGTGACACCACCGCCGGGTCGGTACGAATACCGCGGATCACCTCAACCAATTTCATCACCGGCGCCGGGTTGAAGAAATGCATGCCGACCACCCGCTCGGGCCTGCCGGTGGCCGCCGCGATTTCAGTCACCGACAATGATGAGGTGTTGCTGGCGAATATCGTGCCGGCCGGGCAGATCTCGTCCAAGCGCTCGAACAGCTCGCGTTTTAACGGTAGTTGCTCCGGAATCGCCTCGATCACGAATTCAGCGGCGGCGAGTTCGGACAGTGAGGTGGTGAACGAGATCCGCGCGAACAATGCCCGCTGCTCGTCTTCGGTGAGCTTGCCGCGCGCCACCGCCCGATCGGTCGAACGGGTGATGTTCGCCCAACCCCGATCCAACGCGGGACTGTCTGGCTCAAGTGCCACCACGCCCAACCCGGCCGCGGCGAAAACCTCGGCGATTCCCGCGCCCATCGTGCCCAGGCCGACCACACCGACTGTCGCGATATCCGCCATGTACGCCTCCAGATCCAGTTTTCAGCGCCGGCCGCCGAGCAGTCGGACACCCGCGACCAGCGTTCGCATCGCCCGGTCGGTACGCCGGAACGTCAAAATCCGCAGCGGCGGCCGGACCCGCTGGTTCGCCACCGCATGGGTGCGGGCGAATTCGCGCAACCCGTCGGCGCCGTGAATACGCCCGAACCCAGAATTTCCGACTCCGCCGAAAGGCAGCGACGGCACGCCGGTAAACGTCAGCGCCGCGTTCACCGACACCATGCCGGCCCGCAGCCGTCGGGCCAGCGTTTCGCCTTCGGTACGGGAGAACACGCTGGCGCCCAGGCCGTACGGCGTTCCGTTTGCCTTCTGCACCGCTTCATCCACAGTGGACACTCGGCTCACGGTCAGAGTCGGCCCGAACGTCTCCTCCTGGATCGCGGCCGCATCCTCCGGTACGTCGACCAGGACGATCGGATCGATGTACGGCGGGCGGATCGACTCCGGTCCGCCAACGACCGCCCGGGCCCCGCGGGAGAGCGCGTCGCTCAGGTGCCGGCGCACCACGTCGATCTGCTCCGGTGTCGTCATCGCGCCATAACCGGCTGGACCGTCCACACCGGCCCGCACCTCGCCGGCCAATTCGACCAGGCGCGCGACAAACTGCTCGTACACCGAGCCGACGACGTACACCCGCTCGATTCCCACGCAACTCTGGCCGGAATTGAAACAACCGCCCCACAGCGCCGCCTCGGCCGCCGCGTCCAGATCCGCATCGGCGGCGACCACCATCGGGTCCTTGCCGCCGCATTCGATCACGACCGGTGTCAAATTCTGCGCACAGGCCGCCATGACTCGTTTTCCGGTGGCGGTCGAGCCGGTGAAGGCCAGTTTGTCCACACCGGACGATGCCAGGGCCGCGCCGGTCTCGCCGTATCCGAACACCACCTGCAACACCGGATGCTCAGGGACCACAGTGGACAGTGCGTCGGCCAACCAGCGGGCCACCGCCGGGGTGTGTTCGCTGGGCTTGAACACCACCGCATTCCCGGCCGCCAACGCATAAGCGATCGAGCCCATGGGCGTGAAAACCGGGTAGTTCCACGGCCCGATCACCCCGACTACCCCGTACGGCTGGTATTCCACCGAGGCGACCGTGTTGGGTAGCAGGAATCCGGGCGCCAACACATGCCGGCGCAATACCCGCTCGGCGTGCCCGGCGGCCCAACGCAATTGGTCGATCGTGATGATGATTTCGATCCGGGCGTCATCGGTGGATTTCCCGGTCTCCTGGGCGATCAACGCGGCCAACTCGGACATCCGGCCGGCCAGTTGCGCGGCGAAACCCCGTAACCGATTGCGGCGTTCAGCGAAACCCAGCCGCTGCCACCAGCCCGCGGCCAGCCGCGCCCTCTCGACCGCGGCGCTCACCGCGGCGGCGTCATCGACCGCGAACTCCGCCACGACCGCACCACTCACCGGCTCGTGCGAGATCAAACTCGTGTGCTCGGGCATACCCAGAACGTAGCCAGTGGATCGGCCAGGCGCACGCGACGCTCAGAACAACCGCTCAGAACAACCGCGTGCTCGGGTCGTCCACTCCGCGCATGGCGTCGTAGTCCAGGGTCAGGCAGTCGATGCCCCGATCGGTGGCCAGCACCCGCGCCTGCGGCTTGATCTCCTGCGCGGCAAACACACCCCGGACCGGAGCCAGCAGCGGATCGCGGTTCAGCAGCTCCAGGTACCGGGTCAGCTGCTCGACCCCGTCGATCTCCCCGCGCCGTTTGATCTCGATCGCCACGGCTCCACCGTCAGGATCGCGGGCCAGAATGTCCACCGGGCCGATCGCGGTCGGATATTCCCGCCGCACCAGGCGATAACCGGGCCCGAGCGCCTCGATCTGCTCGGCCAGCAGCTCCTGCAGGTGCGCCTCGACGCCGTCCTTGACCAGCCCCGGGTCAACGCCGAGGTCATGGCTCGAATCGTGCAGGATCTCCTCGACCTCGATGACCAACTGGTCGCCGGTCTTGGTGTTGCTCACGGTCCAGGTCGAGTCCTCGACCTTGAGCGAGCACGGCGGGCTCATCCAGTTCAGCGGTTTGTACGCCCGGTCGTCGGCATGCACCGCCACCGAACCGTCGGCCTTGATCAGCAGCAACCGGACGGCCATGGGCAGATGCGCGGTGAGCCGACCGATGTAGTCCACCTGGCAGCGGGCAATGACGAGTCGCACCCGGCGAGGCTACGCGATCGCCCCGGTGTCCAGCCGCAGACCCGCCCACCGGCCGCTGTGGCCGGCGGGCGGGAGCTGGTCAACCCGCGATCGTGATCGACCCATGCCCGCTGCACGTTGTTCTAGCGTGGTGATCGTGACGCTTGACCCAACTCGGCGACGTTTGCCGCCATGGTGCGTGCCGTCCTGACGCAATTGGGTATCGGCGCGCATCCGTGGCGACTTGTGCCGGCTCTGACTCCCTCGGCCGAACCGAACGTCGGCGTGTCTGTCAATGATGGGATCGTGTACGTTCCCGGGTCCACGTTGGACGAAGCGGCCGCCGCGCTGGCCGATCAACTACTAGCGCACGTGATCCACATCGAATGGCGAGCCGTGCCGGATTGTCTGGCTTGCCATCCACACCCTCCGAACGCGGAACTCGTGGACGGCCACGCGGTCTGGGTTTGCCCGAAGCTCGGCACCACAGTCCGTCCTATCCTCGACAACACGTCATGAGTACCGACGATTTCACCCTGGACCTCGAGGTCCCCGGCAGCGGCCTGATTAATGCGACGATCCGTCAGACCGGTCAGGAATTGCGGTTCCGGGGGACGTTCGTGGGTGACGTTCTGATCGACCTGGCTCGCGCCACGGTGGATATCGGCTCCGGTGAGGCGTACCGAACCTTCCAGTGGCCTAACGAGCCGGATTACTGGCGTTGGGATTTCCTTACAGAGTACGACCGGGTGCTCGTCACCGTCGCCTACGTCACCGAGGATTACAACTGGAAGAACCCCGAGGACCAACGGGGAACCGTTCAGTTCGAAGCGCACGTCTCGACACGCGCCCTCATCGCGGCCGTGCTGGACGCTCTGGACACTGTGCTCCGGACGTTCGGTGCAGCGGAATTCGACGTCGACTGGGACCCGAGCCAGGTCGGCACACCCACGCATTTCCCGTACATCGATTACGGGCGGCTCCGCGAAATGCACCTACGCGCCAACCCGGCATAGTCAGCCACACGAAGAAACCCCGCAACCGGGAGAGGAACACCGATTGCGGGGTTTCGCCTCAGCCTTAGACCGCCGGCTATCGAAGCGCCTCCTGCTCAGCCGGATACGGGAGGGCGGGGCCGTAAAGGCTGTTGTAGAAGGGATGTCCGGGAACCAACTGATCGCGCCGAATTCGTTCACCGGTAAATGCCGACGCGTAAATGGCGGTAATGATTTCCATCGTACGGCGGGCGGTCCGCGATGAGGCCTCGGGAACCTCGCCGTTCGCCAACCGTTCCAGCACATCGCCCAACTGCGCGGTATGCGAGCTGCGCATGTCCTCGCCCGGCGCGGGCCAGACCACCGGCTCGACGCCCTTGACCGGCGTATAGCTCCAATTGTCGGCCTCGTAGCCGTAAAGGTGCGTCAATTCGACCGTCGCCTCGCTGAAATCGAAGCGCAGGTAGCTTTCTTCGCGTGGCGACAGAATGCTGTTCACCACGCTGGCGATCGCACCATTGGCGAACGTGATGTGCGCGAACGACACATCTTCGGTCTCGACCGGGCGGGCCATCCGGGCCGCCGTCGCCACGATTTCCTCCCAATCACCGAGCAGATGCGCGACCAGGTCGATCTGATGGATACCGTGGCCCATGGTCGGACCACCGCCCTCGCCGGCCCAGATTCCACGCCATTCCGGTTCGTAATAGGAGTCCGGCCGATACCAGAGCGTGTTGCAGATCGCCACGAGCGGGCGGCCCAGTCGGCCGGCGTTGATCAGGTCACGGACATAGCGCCCGGTGGGACCGAACCGGTGCTGGAATACCGTGCTGAAATGCCGGCCGGTCTCCCGCTCCACTGCGGCAATCTTGTCGAAATCGGCCAGCGACAGGCACGGTGGCTTCTCACAGAGGACCGACGAACCGGCGCGCATGGCCGTGATCGAGGGCTCAAGGTGCGCGCCGGGCGGCGTGCAGACATGCACCAGGTCGGGCTGCTGCTCGGCCAGCATGCGCTCGAGCGAGTGATAACAGTTGGGTACGTCCCACTCCTGGCAAAACTCAGTGACCCGCTCGGCGTCGATGTCCATCGCGGCCACCAATTCGACCCGATCCTCGTGGGCACGCATAGCCCGGGCGTGCGATCGGGAAATCCCACCGGTGCCGACGATTGCCACGCGAAGGCGATCACTCATGGGCGTTCACAGACTGGAGGTAACAAATTCGCACTGCCATCGCTCTCCCTCGGTGCAATTGCGCGGGCAATTTCCGACCGTTCGGCTCCTGATCCTATATCCTTGGTAAGCGCTTTCCGGTTGTCAAGGCCGGCTCAGGTATGGGATTTCGCTCAGCTGGGCGCCGACGATGCCGCTTTCCGGTTGTCAAGTCCCTTCCCAGTACGGGATTTTGCTCAACGGCGCACGAACAGTGCCAACAACTTTCGGCGCGCTGATCGCGATGCCGGCCCGCGAGGTCAAATCGGCGCCGCCCGACCCGTAACGCGTCGCATCGGGCGACACGTTCATGCTCGTGAATGGATTTGCTCCCGGAATCGGTACCAAATCCACTCATGATCTTGGTCCGTAGACGCGCGGTGGTGCCGGCTAACTCGCCTAGCGGAACTCAGGGTTCGCTTCGTCTAGCGGGA
>JBEDUI010000087.1:0-7835 GCA_040414495.1 Mycobacteriales bacterium | reverse complement strand
GCGCGGCCGCCGGCTCGTCGTTGGCCGGTCGGGGTGGTTCTTCCGCAGTGGGCTGGGCCGAATCCTCGGCGTTGGAGCGGGCCGGATCCTCATTGGCCGGTCGGACCGGGTCCTCGTTCGTCGGCGGGGCTTCTTCGCGGGCAGGCGGGCGGGTTCCTTCATCGGCGGGCGGGCGGGTTGCTGGTTCGGCGGGCGGGCGGGTCGCTTCGGCCCGCGGCCGCGCGAGGTCGCCGACGGGTTCCTGACCGGGGCGGTCCAGCAGCCTGGCGCCAGCGGGGTCGTCGCTGGCCAGACGTGGCTGGGGGATGACCCCATCCGGGTTCGGCGCCGTTTCTTCGCCGACCTCGCGCGGGGTGCCCTCGTCGCTGATGTGCTGCTGGGGTTGACCCTCCCCGGGTCGATCACCGTGGCCAACCAGGGGCTGGTCCGCGTCGCCAATGTGCTGCGTGGCGGGTGCGTGCTCCTCACCGATGTGTTGCACCGGCGGAATCGCTTCTTCGCCGGGGTGTTGTCCGACGAGGGGCTGGTCGGAATTGCCGACGTGCTGCGGGGGTGTTTGTGCGACGGCGTCCTCGCCGGGGTGTTGCGCGGCTGGGGGTTGGGCGTTTTCTTCGCCCGGGTTTTGTCCGACGAGGGGCTCGTCGTCGTTGTGCTGGCCGGCGGGTGATTGGGCTGGATGTTGCTGGTCGCCGACGGGGGGCTGATCGGGGTCGCCGGAGTGTCCGGACGACGGCTGCTCTGGTTGTTGGTCGCCGCCCGGGGGTTGATCCGAGTCGTCGGCGTGTCTGGTTGGCGGTTGCGGGTTCTCTCCGGCAGGGGACTGGCCCTGCGGTTGCTCATCGCCGGTGTTCTGGCTCGGGGGCGGCGGGGTTTGTTGTTGGTCGGAGGGTTGGTCCTGGCCTTGCTGCTCGGCAGGTGGTGGCTCGGGCTGGCCTTGTTGCTGGTTGTTGTCGGCCGTGTTCCGGTTGTTGTTGCGGTCGCCGGTGGTGGTGCGGGTGGGTTGCTGCGGGGTTTGCTGGCGAGGCTGTTGGGGTGCTGGTTCGGGTTGTTGCGGTGTGGGCGTTGGCTCGGCCACCGGCGTCTCAGTGACCGGCGGTTCGGCGACCGGTGTCTCGGTGAGAGGTGTCTCGGTAGCAGGGGGTTCGGTGGTGGGGGTTTCAATGGTGGGTTCGGTGGGGGTATGAGTAGTGAGTTTGCTGAGCCCTCGGCCGGTGAGTTTGCCTAGTCCTTCGACCATTTCGTGAGTGGTGCCGCCAGCGGCGCCCCCGATAAAGGCGCCGAGCATGCTGCGGGGGGTGAAGGCGGAGAGGTCGAAGTGGCCGGTGACCATGCCGTTGGAAAGGGTCATGGTCAGTGGCATGGCGATGGTGTTGACCGCGCCGTTGGCCAGGCCGCGGGCGCCGAAGTAGAGGAGCTGGCCTTCGAGTTTGGGGAGGAGCCCTTTGCTGGTGGCCAGTGCGCCGGCTTTGTCGATGACCGAGGAGAGCATGCCCTCGGCGAGGCGGGAGCCACGGTAGCCGAGGCCGAAGCCCACCACTCCGCCGATGACGGCGCCCTTGGCGGCGTCCCAGTTCCAGGGGGCGTTGGGGTTTGCGCGGTGTTGCAGGTAGCCGGCGCCGAGCACGGTGGCGACGTTCTGCGCGTTTTGGATCGCGAAGGAACGCAGCATCGCCTTGCGCAGCTGGGATTTTAGGGCTTGTTGCGCGGCCTGTTTGACCGCGGTTTGCACCGCTTGGCTGCCGAGTTTCTCGGTGAGTTGTTCGCCGAGTTGTTGCGTGATTTTGGTGGCGACGTTTTCGGCTAATTGCGTGGCGAGTTTGTTTGCGGCTTGTTCGGCGACTTCTTCGGCGAGTTTGGTGCCGAGTTGTTCGGTCAGTTCGGTGCCGAGTTTCTCGGCGAGTTGGGTGGTGAGTTTTTGGGCGAGTTTTTCGGTGAGTTTTTCGCCGATATTCTCGGTGAAGTTCTCGATGCCGTCGCGGGCCAGGGTTTGCAAGGCGTCGCGGGACAATCCCTTCAGCAGTCCCTCACCTAACGATTTGGTGAGTTGGGTGGTCATGCCCTCGGTCAGGGAGTCGGTGAGGGCTTCGGTTTCGGCATCGGTCAGGACGGTGTCGGTCAGTTCCGTCATCGCGGTTTTCGCCGCGTCGGTCAGGGCGGCCTCGCCGGCGTCGGTGAGCGCGGCTTCCCCGGCGTCGGTCAGGACGGTTTCCCCGGTGCGGACGACAACTTTTTTGAGCGCGTTGACGCCGATTTTCTCGGCGGCGGCTTCCAGCAACCGGGTGGCGGCGTTGGCGGCGCCTTCGTTGAACACCGCCGCCGGGATGGGGGCTTCGGCGATGGTTGCGGGAATCGCAGCAGCGGTGCCGTTCCACCAGTTGGCGATCGCGTTGATGATGTAGGTGAGAATGATGGTGATCACGAAGACGTAGAAGCCCACGTTGATCATGTATTTGGTGAACTGCACGTTCGTGCCGAAACTGTAGGCGCCTTGGGACCAGGCCGACACGTTGTCCTGCAACCCCATGACGCCCTGGTTCGGGGTTTCCAGATACCCGATCGCGGCCTGCCGGAACTGATCGGTGGCCGGCACATCGTAGGCCTGCGGCAGGCTGGTGATAATCGGCACCAACTTGGAGATCAACGGTTCCAACGCCGGCGGCAAATCACCCAACGCGTCGGCGAAATCGAACGCCTTCGTCTCCGAGGTATGCAGCGGGAAAAACTGCATCCCGGTCAACAACGACAAGAGCTGGTTGAACCAGTCCGGGTACTCACCCTCCCAGTCCTCCCACGCCGGCAACACATCAGGCACAGCGATCACAACCCGACGTACCGCCGCCAGCTGAGAAGCCCATTTCGAAGAATTGCCGTACTGGCATCGTCAACGGCCGTGCCACGCTAGGAGCGCGAAAAAAGCGCGCTACGACAGGGCGAATACGTCTGTCCACTGTGTCGGCTGCGCATCGACACCATGACAATCAGCCATCCCCCGCCGCCTGCATATAACCCTGCCTCGACGGTCCATCCTCGTCAGCAAACGTTGTCAGGGAGCGCCCACGGAATTAACTTTCCGTAAATAGCGAGTGCGCGGAGCGTCGATCTCGACGGCCGTCCGGCATGGTGCGCGGTTAGCGTTAACAGGCTACTTACGGGCCCAGGCGCGAACCGGGTTACCGGTCGGTGCCGGGCAGGTGTCGGTACGGTGGCCGGCTGCCAAAACACGCTCCGACGCGACTCGGAATCGGATCGGGCGCCGCGGTGCTGGCGAGTCCCGTACACCGTCCTCGACGGCGTCAGTACGGTAGGCGACTGTGACGAGCAACGAGACGATCCTTGACCTGCTGCAGCGGTACGTGGTGCGGGAGGGCGAAGAGACAGTCCGGGTGAAGCACTGGCCCGACGGCATTGCGCTGACCACCAACCGGCGGCATTTCGTGGCCGGTCCGGAGCCGGCCGACTGGTCGGTCAGCACCGAGCAGTGGGCCGATGACGTGGTGATCGCGATCCGCGACGACATCATCATCGAGGGGGAGCCGCAACAATTCGGCTTCCTCTTGCTCGCTGGCGGCGGCGACGTCTATCTCAACGACCCGGCCGCGGTCGCGGAGCTCGGTCGACGGCTCGCCGACGGGATGAATCCCTTGGGGTACGCCGAAATACTGGTCGGCTTCCATCCGTACAGCAGCGCCAAGAGGGCCGTCGTACCGGACGCGGACGGGCTGCGTCGGGCATTCGACCGTCCCGATCTGCCTGACGTCGAGCCGCTGCAGCTACAGCAGGACGCGGGCGGCGTGACGCTGACTTTTTCCTCGTACGCCCGCTATTCCCGTACGCCGGCCGGCGCGCCGCTGTTGGACCTGACCGAATGGACGGTCACCGTTCCGCCCGGTGAGCCGGCGCGGTGGGAATCCCGCCGCACCATCGAGGGCATTCGGCTCTGAGCGATATCGCGTAATTACGCGGACGGGCCGGTGCCGGCAGGCCAGTTGAGCCGGAAGGCGATATCGAGGTAGGCGGCGCTGGTGGCGAGCAGCGCGTGCAGCGAGCCGACGATCCCGGTGAGCAAGCGGCTGGTGTCGGTGGATTCGGGGTCGGTCGAGCCGGCCCGTCGGGCAACATCGGTGGCGTTCTCGCAGGTATTCCAGAGCGAGTCGTCCATTGTGGACCACTGCCACACATCGTAGATCGGATGCGATACCTGCAGCGTGGGCTGGCTCAAGAAGCCGATCCCGAACGAATCCGGGTCGGTCGCGCTGTTGCCCAGGCCGAGCATCAGCGGGACGAGCCGGTGGGCGCGCGCGAACTCCTCGGCCTGCGCCGTACCCGGGGTGGTCTCAACCAGCAGCCCCAGGCCCATCAACTCGTCGATGACCGGGCCGGAACCGGCGATGCGTTGCTCGATCGAGCCGCGCTGCCACGGGACCTGACGGTCGATCTCCTCAGGCACGCCGTGCGCGAGCCGCCACACCTCCGCCTGCTGCTCGGTCAGGTCGTGGAATTTGCCACCCCGGCGCACCTGCTGAGCGGAAAGCATCTGGCCGGCCTGAAAGCGCGCCCCGATCTGGTGACCGATCGGGAAGATCAGCGGGACCGCGGGGGCAGCGGCCGCATCGTCGGCGCTGTCGGGCATCGTCTCGGTGGACACGCGGCGAGCATACCGGGCCGGACGAATACGTCGTTTCTGGCTAGACTCGCCGAGTGATCACCGCGGAGGAGGCGGAACGTATCGCGGCCCGTTGGGTAGCCGTGCGGAGCGAGCCTGCGAGTGGGGCCATCGGCACCGTGCGGAGCGAGCCTGCGAGTGGAGCCATCGGCACCGTGCGGAGCGAGCCTGCCAGCGGAGCCATCAGTGCGGCGCCGCGCGAGCCAGCCAGCGGAGCGGCCGATCCCGGATTGACAGTGCACGAGTTCGAGCTCGGATACGTGGTTTCAGCGGGCCAGACGCTGGGCGCGCCACCATCCCCGTTCGGCGCCGGTTACGGGATTATCGACAAGGAAACGGCCGAGCTGTCGGTGTGGCCGGATCTGCCGGTCGAGGTCGTTATGGACCAGTACCGGGAGCGGCAGGCCCGCCGGCCGGCCCGCGAATGGGCGTGGGATCGCGCCGAACAAGCGCGCTGGTACATCGAGCACCTCACGTATCCGGCGACGGTGAGCAACCTCAGCATTACCAGCCCACTCACCCACGAACCGATGTCGGCGCGGAGTGTGCAGGGCGATACGCCGCCGTATCACCATCGACTGGTGGTCGATTTCCTGCACAACGAGTTGGCGCCCGAGCATCGCGTACGTGGCTACGAGCGGTGCTCGGAGGCGGCGGTGATCTCCGATGCGTTGTACGCCGAGGACGCCCGCCGCCGGGTGCGGGGCGAGCCGCCGATTATTCTGACCGAGGCGCGGACCACGCTATTCGCCGGTGCCGGGATTGTGACGTACCGGGCCCGGGAATTGAGCGATCCGCTTGCTGGCGAGGATGCGCCACACTGTCTGTCGTGCATATTGCTGGCTCGCCATTTCGGTTTCCCGCTCGAAGACCCGCGACCGGCGGACCCGCCCGCGGCCAAATGGCGTGCGACAAAAAACGAGCGCTTTCCCGCGAAGGTCGCTGAGGTGTTACGGGCCGGTGGGTGGGAGCCCGGGCGGCGTACCGACGCGGCGGCGGTGGTCGATTCCGTACGTGAGCAGGCTGATCCGGACGCCGAACCGATCGAGCCGTTCGACGCCGCGACCGCGGTGATCACCGAATTCGGCGGGCTGTCGGTCGACCAGGACGCGCCTGGCGTTGCCCTGCGTCGGCGGCCGTTCACCATCGACCCGACCCAGGTCTACGCCACCGGCGACACGCTGGCCGATCTCGGCAAGCGCCTGAATACCCGGCTGTTCCCGATCGGCACCGATGGCAACCAGGACTCGATTCTCGCCGTCGAGGAGACGGGACGGGTGTACGCGCTCGATCACGCCGGCGTCTGGTATCTCGGCGACACGATCGACGCGGCGCTCGTCACGCTGGTGACCGGCGCGCAACCATTCCGCCTGGATTCGCGCGGGGAATGGTGCCCACCGCCGCCGAATGCACCGCAATAGACTGCCGAGATGAGCTGGAGTCGCAGATGATTACCCGCGAAGAGGCGGAACGGATCGCCACGAAATGGGTGAGCGACAGCGCGCCCGACGGCGTGTCGTTGACCGCGATGGTGCACGAATTCGATCTCGGCTACGTCGTGTCGGCGCGACCGGCGGCCGGTTCGCCACCGCTGTTCGGCAGCGGCCGCGGCATCATCAACAAGGACACTGGCGAATTCTCCGTGTGGCCGTCGCTGCCGGTTGAGAGCGTCATCGCCCGGTACCGGGAGCAGCAGGCGGACCGGCCGCCGACGCAGTGGACCTGGCATCCGGCGGCCCAGGCCCGCTGGGATCTGGACCATGTGGCCACACCGTCCACTGTGACCCATCTGCGGTTCTCCGATCGACGGCTGACCGCCCGCAGCGTCAAGGGCGACGATCCGCCGAACCACCACCGCCTGGTCGCGGAATTTCTACGTAACGGCCTGTCGGAGGAGTACCGCGAGCGTGGGTACGACCGTTGCTCCGAAGCGGCCGCGATTTCCGACGCGCTCCATGCCGAGGATGCCCGCCGGCAGAGCGCCGGCGAGTCACCGATCACCGTCGAGGAAGCACGAAATGGCTTGTTCGCCGGCGTGAGCATCGTGACGTACCGGGTCCGGGAGCCGGGCGATCCGGTCGGCGGAGAATCGGCGCCGCCGTGTATTTCCTGCGCCATGTTGTGTCGTCATTTCGGTTTCCAGCTGATCCCGCCGGCCGGGATCGGTGGCGAGGAGGAGGTACGGGGCGATGCCTGACCGTTTCCCGGCACAGGTCGATGAGGTGCTGCGTACCGCCGGCTGGTCCGAAGGCCGGCGCACCGACGCCGAGGCGGCCATGGCGGTGGACATGGTGCGGCAGCAGATCGGCCGGAACGGTGAACGCAGCGAGCCGTTCGCCGCCGCCACCGCGGTGCTCAATGAATTCGGCGGGATATATGTCATCCAGGACGGGCCGGGCGAGCACCTGCGCCGCCGGCCGTTCGCGATCGACCCGACCGATGTCGCAGCCACCACCGAGACCCTGGCCGATCTCGGGAAACGCCTGCACACCAGGCTGTTTCCGATCGGCATGGAGGGCGACCATGATTCCATCCTCGCCGTCGATGAGGCCGGAAATGTCTACGCGATCGATCACACCGGCACCTGGCTGCTCGGCGACACGATCGATGCCGCGCTGATTACGTTGGTGACCGGGACTCAGCCGGCGCGATTGAATTCGGCCGGCTCCTGACCGCTGGTCGCAAGTGTCCACTGAGGACAAGAACCCTCAGTGTCCATTTAGGACGTTGACCGAAGTTCGTGATCGTGAGCGGATTTGATACCGAAATCTGTATCAAATCCACTCACGATCATGGTCTCGGCCCGGAGCCTGGGACCTGCTGAGTGCTCAAGTCCTCGGCGCCGCGCAGCAGGCCGAGGACGTCAGTAACATGGCCTGGTCTGTTTTTCGCGGGGTCGTGACGTCCACTTAGGACTTTGGCGGCGAGTCCGGATAGCGAACGCCGCGGGCGCGATCGCGGGCCAATTCGCGTTCGTAGTGCTCCTGCAATCCGGTCCAGAATCCTTCGGACAGGCCGAAATAGCGGGAGAGTCGCAACCCGAGCTCGGTCGAGACACCGCGCTTTCCCTGCGTGATGGCGTTGATTTCGGCTGTCGGAACGCCGATCGCGGTCGCCAACTGCTCGTCGGTCATACCCAGCGGTTCCAGAAACTCCTCGCGCAGAATCTCGC
>JBEDUI010000086.1:0-8373 GCA_040414495.1 Mycobacteriales bacterium | reverse complement strand
TTGTCGCAATCGGCAACGGCCCGACCTACGGCGGTGGCATGCGCATCTGCCCCGAGGCAGACGCAGCCGACGGCCTGCTCGACGTGACCGTGGTACGCGCGATGCCGCGGCTGCGCGTGCTCCGCTTTTTCCCGAGCGTCTACACCGGCACGCTTGTCCGGCACCACGAGGTCGAGATGCATCGGGCGACGAGTGTTCGCCTCGACGCCCCCGGCATCCGCGCCTACGCGGACGGTGAACTCGTCGGGCCGCTTCCGGTCGAGGTCACTGTCGTGCGGCGCGCCCTGCGGATCCTCACCCCCGAGGCGTCGCCGTCGCGGTGAGGCGTCCCGGCGACGACCAGTCGTCCAGCTCGAAGACCGCGACGGCGCTGGTGCGAAACTCGGAGAGCTGCGGTGCCCACAACGCGGCAAGCTCACCCATGGACGGGTTGTGGCCGATCAGCAGGAGAGTGTGCACGTCCGATGGCGTGTCGCGCACGACGGCGAGAAGGTCCTGGACCGTGTTGTCGTAGATCCGCTCGTCGAGGTCGGCGGGCGGCGTGCCCAGTCCGGTGAGTTCCCAGGTTTCGCGGGTACGCAGGGACGGAGAGATCACGACCCGGTCGGGAGCAATGCCCTGCGACGCCAGCCAGCGCCCGATGGCGGCCGCGTCTTCGCGACCGCGCGGGGCGAGCGGGCGTTCCGCGTCCGATGGGCCTTCTTGTGCGGCCTTGGCGTGGCGTACCAGCACGAGTTGCCCAGACATGGCCGTAGCCTACGGCGCGCCGGCTCTATTCATCGCTGGACCGTGGGAGTTCGGGAGAACCTGGATCTTGCGCCCCTGTCCTTGCTGGAAGAGCTGCAGCGCTAATCCGAAGTCCGCAAGTGGGAGGCGATCGCTGATGAACACGTCTGGATCTAGTAGGTCGGTGGCAAATAATTCCGCGGCACGTTCGTAGCTGTGCAGTACAGCCATAGACCCGGTTATGGTGATCTCTTGGTTGTATATTCGGTACGGCTCGATCTCGACTCTTGCCGAGTAGGACGTAACGCCGAACTGCAGGAACGTCCCTCCGGGTCCCACGCGGCGTAGCCCGTCCTGGATGGCCTCAGGAACTCCCGTGGCATCAACGACGATGTCCCAACCTCGTGGGCGAGCGATCTCCTCCGCTGATGTGGTTGCCGTCGTGCAGCCGAGGGTGATCGCCGCCTCGAGTCGTGCCGGGTTGATGTCGACTACGTCGACGGACGTGGCGCCGACTCGTTTAGCGAGTTCGAGCATCATCAGGCCCATGGTGCCGGACCCGTAAATCAGCACGTGTGAGCCCAGCTGTGCGGCGAGCACGTCGTACGCGCGCACCGCACAGGACAGCGGCTCGATCAGCGCGGCATCCTCGATCCGCATGTGGTCGGGCACGATGACGCAATTCGCAGCAGGAGCGCGGGCGTACTGAGCCGCACCGCCCGGCACGCTAACGCCGATGGCGTTCCACCGCTCGCAGAGATTGTTGCGGCCGCGTCGGCAGTAGTAGCACTCGTCGCAGTACAGCGAGGGATCCACCGCGACGCGCTGGCCTGTCGTCAGTTCGGTGACTTGACTGCCGACGTC
The DNA here is from genome assembly GCA_040414495.1 of Mycobacteriales bacterium. GTDB lineage: Bacteria > Actinomycetota > Actinomycetes > Mycobacteriales > QHCD01 > DATAVB01. Next base: position 6,783 of record JBEDUI010000086.1, on the reverse strand, counting down.
GGCGACCGTGCCAGCGAATTCGTGCCCCGGAATGATCGGCAGGGATGGTGCGAATTCGCCGTCGAGGATGTGAAGATCAGTTCCGCAGATTCCGCATGCGGCTACCTCGATAATGACGTCGCGTGGACCCGGTGTCGGGTCGTCCACCACCGTGACGTCGACCTCGCCCACCGCCTTGATAACCGCTGCCTGCATGGTTCGCTCCTTCTACTTCACTGCGCCCATCGACAGGCCGCGGACAAGCTTGTCCTGGGCGGCCCAGCCGGCGAGCAGCACGGGCAGGCATGCGACAGTGGCAGCCGCGCACAAGTGGGCCCAGAATTGGCCTTCTGGAGCTACGAAGCTCACCAGGAAGATCGGGACCGTCCCGGCATTGACGGTTGTCAGGTTTACTGCGAGGAAGAATTCGTTCCAAGCGAAGATGAAGCAGATCAGCGCGGTGGCCGCCAGTCCCGGGCTGACGATCGGCATGACGATTGAGCGGAGCTGGCGCAGTACGCCCGCACCGTCGACCTGCGCAGCCTCGATAACTTCGGCCGGCACTTCGAGCAGGAACGACCTGAGCATCCAGACGGCGATGGGCAGATTCATCGCGGTGTAGAGAATTATGAGCGCGAGCTGATGGTCTAGCAGGTGCAGGTTTTTGACGATGACGTACACCGGGATGATCGCGCCGACGATCGGAAGCATCTTGGTCGATATGAAGAAGAACGACGCGTCACGCCACTTGCGAATAGGCCGAATAGAGAGCGCATACGCTGCCGGCAGGGCCAGCGTGATCACAAGCACTGTCGAGATCAGAGTGATAGTGATGGAGTGCTCGAGATAGGACCGGAGCCCCTTGTCCCAGACGCCTGAGTACGAGTCCAGCGTGGGCTTGAAGAGGAAGTGGGGAGGGTCGGTCGCCGCATCCTGCTCGTGTTTGAATCCGGTGAGCGCCATCCAGAAGACGGGGAAGAAGAAGATCAGCACGATGATCCACGTGATCAGCCCGAGTACAAGACGTGTGCTGAGCCTGGGTCGGTTTCCGGCGACGCTGCGGCCTGCTCGTCTCATCGATGCATCCCTTCGTCACTGAACAGCGTCGACACGAGTCGCAGTGCAAGCGTCGCGATGACGATCGTTGCGATGACGACGACGACACCCATCGCGGAGGCGCGGCCGATGTCGAACGCCCGGAACGCGACCTCATAGATGTAGTACGGCAGGTTGGTCGTCTTCTGGCCGGGGCCGCCCGACGTGATCATGAATATGGCATCGAACGCTTGCACGATATAGATGGACCCCAGAAGAATTCCCAGCTCGAGGTACGGACGTAGATGCGGCAGCGTCAGCGAGCGGAAGATGCGGAATGCGCCGGCGCCGTCGACTCGCGCGGCTTCGAGTATATCCTGACTCTGCGACTGCAGCCCCGCAAGCACGATCAAGACCATGAATGGCGTCCATTGCCAAGTCAATACCGTGATAATCGTTGCCTGCGAGTGCGTGTTGATCCAATCGACGTGATGCACGCCAAAAGGCTTGAGGACGTAGTTCAGCATCCCGAAGACGGGGTCGAGGATCGTGAATTTCCATACAAGCGCCGCTGCGGCGGGCATCACAAGAAACGGGCTGATAATCAGCGTTCGGAGGACACCGCGTCCGAAGACTCGCCGATCTAACAGCAGGGCGATGCACGTACCGATCACGATGGACAAGATCACGGGTGCGACGGTGAATAGCAAGGTATTACCGATGGCCGTTCGAAAAATGGAGTCGCTGAATATCGTGCGGTAGTTGCGCAGGCCGACGAAGTGCTTGGTTCCTGGGTGGAGGAGATTCCAGGACTGCAGGCTGTACCAGACCGTAAGCAGGAACGGGACCTGGGTGACGACGACGACGAACACCAGCGCTGGAAGCAGCGGAAGCCTGCGCAGCCAGCCCTGCCGCCGCGGCGGCCTTACAGCTATATGTCGCGTCTCTACGGCCGGCGGCGCGACGGTCGATGTCGACGTGGTCATACGGCGTCCTCCGGTCGATCGAGCTGTCGGCCCTGGGGTGTCTCGTTGCCAGCCTCAGGGCACGGCGCCAAACGCAGGCTCTCGCTCCTTGCGACGGTTTTACCTATTTATATGACTGTGCAACTTGCTTGGCGTAGCCCTGGCTCTTCGACAAGGCCGACGAGACCGACTCCTGGCCGGCGATTGTCGCGGTGATCTCCTGCGAGACCTTGGTTCCGAGATCGGCGAACTCCGGAATGCCGACGTATTGGATTCCGGTGTAAGGCTGGGGATCGACACCGGGATGATTTACATTCACTGATTGGATTGACTTGAGAGTCAACGCCGCGAAGTCGGCGGCGGCCTTCTGATATTCGGGGTTCTGATAGGTCGAGACGCGCGTGCCCGGTGGCACGGCTGCCCAGCCATTCTTCTGAGCGTCGTACTTGATGTAGTCCTTGGACGTCGCCCAGTTCATGAACTGCCATGCGGCATCCGGGTGCTTCGAGGAACCTTCGATCGACAGCGCCCACGCCCACAGCCATCCGGAAGCAGATGTCTTCACCACCGGTGCGGGCGCGAATCCGAGCTTGCCCGCGATCGGGCTCGGCGGCGCGTCGAGCGTCGAGGCCGCGACCGTCGCGTCATACCACATCGCCGACTTGCCCTGCTCCATGTTGTTCAGGCACTCGTTGAAGCCGTCGTTTGCCGCGCCTGTTTCGCCGGCGTCATGAATCAGGTTCACGTAGAACGTCACCGCTTCTTGGAACGCCGGCGACGTCAGCTGCGGGTCCCAGCTCATGTTGAACCATTGGCCACCGAAAGTGTTCACGACAGTATCGAGGGCGGCAAGGTTTTCGCCCCATCCGGTCTTGCCGCGCAGGCAGATGCCGGACACGCCCTTGGAGGGGTTGTTGAGCTTGTGCGCAATGTCCGCGACCTGTTGCCAGGTGGGCTGAGCCGGCATGGTCAAGCCGGCAGCTTTGAGGAGGTCCTTGCGGTACATCAGGAACGATGATTCGCCGTAGAACGGGACGGCGTAGAGCTTCCCGTCGGACGACAGGGCATCGCGGATCGGCTTGATGATGTCGTTGACGTCGTAGGCGGGGTCGCTCGCGTCCTTGGTCAGGTCCTTGATCCACCCGTTCTTGGCCCAGGTCGGGATGTCGTTGGGGCCGATCATGACCACGTCGAACTGGCCGCCGCCGGCGGCTACGTCCTTCGTCACCTGGTCGCGCAAGGTGTTCTCGTCCAACGTGACGAACTTGACCTTCACGTTGGGGTGCGATGCCGAGAAGCCACTCGCTGTCAGCTTCTCGATGGTCGTCATCAACGGGTTGTCTACGACCGCGACCTTGATCGTCGTGCTGCCGCTGGACCCGGTACTTGATCCGCTTGAACCCTTGCTCGAACTGCATGCGCCGAGGGCCAGCGTCATCACGGCGCCGGCCGCGACCACGGGCACCACGAGCCGGAGTCTTCGGGAGCGGTGCGACAGGACAGCGACTGCAGTGCTAGCGACGTTCATCGTTCGATCCCTCCGGGACTGCCTCTGGTGAGGTGCGCTCAAATGAGCGCGATGGGGCTCGACTTGACATCAGACGTAATGTGCGTGTGTCGGGGATCACTGTCAATGAGATCTGCCAAATTGCTACATCTCGCGCTCAAATGAGCGGCAGCGACGGTCGGGAGGTCCTCGTGTCGGAGCGTCCGTCAGAAATGATCTTGACGGCCCGGATCGCGCGCATGTATTACGTGGAAGACCGGTCGAAATCGGATATTGCCGTCGAAGTGGGTATCAGCCGATTCAAGGTCGCACGGCTACTTGACCTGGCCCGCCGGATCGGCATCGTGAACATCGACATCCGCTCGATCGACAGCCTCGACGCGGACCTCTCGTTGCGGCTTCAGTCGGCCTGGAGGCTCGAGCATGCGGTGGTGCTCGACATCCCGGACGACGATCACGTACAACTACGCCGCCAACTCGGCGAATCAACAGCTCAGCTGCTCATGGAGATCGTCTCGCCGGACGATGTACTGGGAATGGCGTGGTCACGGGCGCTGAGCACGGTCGGCGACGCGCTGCAGCGGTTCGTCTCGTGCCCGGTGGTCCAACTCACGGGCGCTCTGTCACGGCCGGACGGCAGCGACATCTTGGGGCTTGTCCGAAGGATCGCGGGCCTGGGCGGCGGGCGACCCTACGTGTTCTACGCGCCGATTGTGGTTCCGGAAGCGTCCACGGCACGGGCGCTGCACAGGCAACCCGACGTCGTTCGAGCTATGGCTCAGGTGCCCAGCGTCACGATCGCCTTGGTCGCTATCGGGTCTTGGGCACCCGGTCTCTCGACGATCTACGACAGCGTCGACGCACCAGATCAGCAAATGGCCGCAAAGGCTGGGGTCGCTGCCGAGATCTCCGGCATCTTCATCGACGAGTCGGGCAAGGCTTTACGTCCTGCGCTCAGCAAGCGGATCGTCGGAATCACCAGCGAAGATCTGGCCAAGATGCGAACCGTGCTCGCCATTGCGTACGACCAAGCGAAGGCAGGGGCTGCGAGGGCAGCGCTGCGCAGCGGGCTGATCAGCGGACTGGTCACGCATTCCAGCCTCGCTCGCCGGCTCGTCGACGATACAAACTGAAGAGCACACCGATTGGCAGGCAAAGGCCACGTCACAGATGAGCGACGAAGACGGTCCGCTGCGCGGCGGTACAGCCAACCAGGGTCGGGTCATCCGGATCGGCGAAACGGTCCGGCGTCCGCGAGGCCCGCACAGTCCGGCTGTCCATCGCCTGCTTCGCCATCTTGCCGAGACGGGCTTCGCGGGGGCCCCACGAGTTCTCGACAGCCGGCCCGATACGGAAGTCCTGACCTTCATCCCTGGAATCGCGGCGTACGAACCACTGCCCACGTGGGCGCTAAGTGACGACGCACTGCGCAGCTTTGCAGGATTGCTGCGTGACTACCACAACCACGTCGAGAGCTTCCCCGAAAACGGGCTGCCGTGGCAGCGCGCGGTGCCAACCCGCTGGCGGGGCAACCTCATCTCGCACAACGACCTCAACCCCGCCAACGTCGTCTTTCGTGCCGGACGCGCCATAGCGTTGATCGACTTCGACCTCGCTGCGCCAGGCAGCCGAGCCTGGGATATTGCCGTCGCGGCATGCTTCTGGGTCCCACTGTGCGACAAGCGACACATACACGACTCACGTCGGGACGGCACGTTCGCGCGCTATCGTCAGCTTCTTGATGCCTACGAAGCCAGCGGATCACTGCGGCGCGAAGTCGCGGAGGCAACCATCGACGCAAACACATGGATCTCGACGATCATTGCGAGTGGAGCCGGGCACGGACATCCGGCGTTCAGCGCGATATGGAGGGCGAACGCCGAGCGCTATGAGGGCGCAGCGGCTTGGCTAGCCGCCAACCAGTCGCGACTCGCAAGCCTTTAGACCGGGTGGGCGCTGTGGCGGGAACGAACTGGGCGGGCAACGTAACTTTCCAAGCGAAGACCTTTGCCGAACCCCCGTCGCTCGACGACCTGCGTACGCTCGTGGCCAACGCCGACCGGGTCCGGGCGCTGGGCACCAGGCATTCGTTCAGTCGCATCGCGGACACGACCGGCACGCACGTCAGCCTCGCCGGCCTGCCGCCGCTCATGGAGATCGACGCGGCAGAACGCCGGGTCCGCGTCGGCGGCGGCGTCCGGTACACGGAGCTGGCGCCCCGCCTCACGGCCGCCGGCTGGGCGCTGCCCAACCTCGCATCGCTGCCGCACATTACAGTGGCCGGCGCGTGCGCGAGCGCGACGCACGGTTCAGGCGACGGCAACGGCAACCTCGCCACGTCGGTCGCGGGACTCGAGATGGTGACAGCGACGGGAGACCTGGTGACGATCGGTCGCGAGCAGCCGGACTTCTGCGGTGCGGTGGTTGCGCTCGGCCGGCTAGGCATCGTCAGTGCGCTGACACTCGACCTCGTGCCGTCGTTCGACATTTCCCAGTACGTGTACGACGACCTGCCGGACGAGCGGCTGGACGCCGAGTTCGATGCGATCTTCGCGAGCGGCTACAGCGTCAGTGTGTTCACCGACCTGCGCCGCAACCAGCTGTGGTGCAAGCGGCTCGCGTCCGATCCAGTACCGCCGCTGGAATGGTTCGGCGCGCGGGCTGCTGACGGGCCACGCAACCCGGTCCCCGGGATGCCGGCGCAGAACGCTACGGAGCAGGGCGGCGTGCCCGGGCCGTGGCACGCGCGGCTGCCGCACTTCCGAGCGGAGTTCACGCCCAGCGCCGGCGCCGAGTTGCAGACCGAGTACCTGCTGCCCCGGTCGCACGCAGTGGCGGGACTCCAAGCAGTACGTGAGCTGCGCGACCAGATTACAGCTGTGCTGCAGATCTGTGAGATCCGGACCGTTGCTGCGGACGAGCTCTGGCTGAGCCCGAGCTACGGGCGCCCGACTGTGGGCGTGCACTTCACCTGGGTTGACGACGCGGCCGCTGTCACCCCGGTGGTCGCGGCGGTCGAGGAACGGCTCGCGCCGTTCGAGCCACGCCCGCACTGGGGCAAGGTGCACACGATGTCCGGCCGGTACGAGCGGCTGGCGGACTTCACCCGACTGGTGCACGAGTTCGACCCGTCCGGCAAGTTCGCCCAGGCTTCATAGCATCCCTGTCATTCCGGTAGGTTTCAGGGGTGGACTGGACGTTGGCACTCGGCGCGCTCGTGGTGGGCGTCGTTGTAGGGCTGACCGGCATGGGCGGTGGCGCGCTGATGACGCCGATGCTCGTGCTGTTCTTCGGGGT
>JBEDUI010000085.1:0-18872 GCA_040414495.1 Mycobacteriales bacterium | reverse complement strand
GTCCCAAGTCCGTCCTCGTTAACGTCCCGGAAACACCCCGGGCACATGATTCGCTGAGAACCGGATGCACACTGTGGGTCGATCCCCGAGGGAGTGGACATCGATCATGGACAAGCAGCAGGAGTTCGTACTGCGGACGCTGGAGGAACGGGACGTCAGCTTCGTCCGGCTGTGGTTCACCGACGTACTGGGCTCCTTGAAGTCGGTCGCGGTGGCACCGGCCGAGTTGGAAGGCGCGTTCGCCGAAGGCATCGGATTCGACGGGTCGGCCATTGAAGGCTTCACCCGGGTCTACGAGAGCGACATGATCGCCCGGCCCGACCCGGCGTCGTTCCAGATCATGCCGTGGCAGCGCGGGGCCGAGTCCGGTGACGCCGCCCGGATGTTCTGCGACATCACGATGCCTGACGGCTCACCGTCCTGGGCCGATCCGCGGCACGTGCTGCGCCGGACCCTGGCCAAGGCCTCGGATCTCGGCTTCTCGTTCTACTGCCACCCGGAGATCGAGTTCTTCCTGCTGAAGGAGCAGCCTCAATCCGGGTCGGCGCCCAAGCCGGTCGACCTGGGTGGGTATTTCGATCTGACCACCCACGACGTCGCGCACGACTTCCGCCGGGTCGCGGTGGACACGTTGGAGGCCATGGGGATCTCGGTCGAGTTCAGCCACCACGAATGCGCGCCCGGCCAGCAGGAGATCGATCTGCGCTACGCCGACGCGCTCACCACGGCCGACAACATCATGACGTTCCGGCACATGGTGAAGGAGGTGGCGCTGCAGCAGAACGTGTACGCCACCTTTATGCCCAAGCCGTTCACCAACCAGCCCGGCTCCGGCATGCATGTGCACCTGTCGCTATTCGAAGGCGACCGCAATGCGTTCCACGATCCGTCCGACGAGCTGAACCTGTCCAAGACCGGGCGCTCGTTCATGGCCGGCCTGCTGCGGCACGCGCGCGAATTCACCGCCGTCACCAACCAGTGGGTCAATTCGTACAAGCGGCTCTTCGGTGAACCGCTGGACGGGCTGGCCTCCGAGGCGCCGGCTTACGTCTGCTGGGGTCACCTGAACCGGTCGGCGTTGGTCCGGGTCCCGATGCACAAGCCGGGCAAGGCGAACTCGACCCGGATCGAGGTTCGCTCGCCCGACCCGGCCTGCAACCCGTACCTGGCGCTGTCGCTGCTGCTGGCGGCCGGGTTGGCCGGTATCGAGCGGGAGTACGAGCTGCCGCCGGGTGCGGAGGAGGACGTGTCGGCGTTGACCGATGGCGAGCGGGCCGCGATGGCGTACGACGACCTGCCGCACAACCTGTCCGACGCGCTGCGGGTCATGGAATCCTCGGAACTGGTCGCCGAAACGCTGGGTGAGCACGTATTCGACTATTTCCTGCGCAACAAGCGCGTCGAATGGGCCGATTACCGGGCCAAGGTCACTCCGTACGAGCTGGACCGCTATCTGCCTGTCCTATAAGGGATTCCGGCGTCGACTCCCTGGCTGCTGAATGGCGGCGGGTGCTTTGCGCTGCGCCGATTCCCGGGTTGCGTACTTTCTCGAACGACCGTGATCGTGATGGCTTTCGTCAACGAATTGCGTACGAAAGCCATCACGATCATGAGCGGGGCTGTGGCAGGCGCCGGGTTTATCGACGTAAGTCCAGTTGCCAGCGTCGGCCGGCCCGGTCGCGCCCAAACCGCGGGTCACGATCGGTCGCGAACCATGATCGTGAATGGATTTGGTACGGAAATCAGTACTGAATCCACTCACGATCATGGTCGGGAGTGCGGTTAGGCGTGGGTTGGGGACGCGATCGGCAAGGGGGACCGGGATTCGCGGACGGGCGATGCGCCGCTCGTGCTGCGGCAGAGCGCGTGGCTGGCAGTGACCCGGCGTGCGCAAACCCGCTGCGCGATAGCCTGACCACGTGGCCGGCAGCGTCTTAATCGTGGAGAACAGTCCTACGGATCCGCCCGGGCGGCTGGGGGTGTGGCTGGCCGAGGCCGGTCTGCAGACCGAGGTGGTCCGGCCGCACGCCGGGCAGGCTCTGCCCGTTGGCGTCGACGGGTATGCGGCCCTGGTCATGCTGGGCGGCGAGATGTCCGCCTCCGACACGACGGTGGACTGGCTCGAACCCGGCAAGGCGCTGCTGCGCGAGGCGGTCGGGACCGGGCTGCCGACGCTCGCGATATGCCTGGGCGCGCAGCTGCTGGCCGATGCGCTGGGTGGCTTCGTCGAAGAGGGCGAGGAGGGCCCGGAAATCGGCCCGGCTCTGGTCGCCAAGCGCGACCATGCCGCCGACGATCCGTTGTTCGGCCCGATGCCGCTGGCCCCCGACGTACTGCAGTGGCATTACGACGTGATCTCCGAGCTGCCGCCGGGCAGCACTTTGCTCGCCTCGTCGCCGCGGTACCCCAACCAGGCGTTCCGGGTCGGCCAGCGGGCCTGGGGTTTGCAGTTCCACATCGAAACGACGCCGGAGATGGTACGGGACTGGGCCAGCCACGACGGCTTGGCTGACAACCCGGCGGCGCAACGGTTGTTGGCCCGCAGCGACGCCGTACACGCCGATATCGAAGAGACCTGGCGGCCGTTCGTCGAACGGTTTGTAGCTCTGGCGCTATGACAGGACGAGTTAGCCGGGGCGGCCGGATTCCGGCGTCACTGGTGCGCCTGGGGTTCGCCGACTCCGAGCAGGCCTCAGCCCGGTTGGGCAGCTCGGTCCTGGGACTGTGGGACCCAGAGAACCAGGAGGCTACCGACGTCGGGGCCGCGGCGATCCTGGTCGCGTTGGGCGAGACCGCCGACCCGGGCCTGGCTGCGTTGTCGCTGTGCCGGTTGGCCGAGGAGGCGCCGGACCGCGAAACCCTGCTACACCAGCTGCGCGAGGACGAATCGCTGCGGCGCACCCTGTTCGGTGTGCTCGGGGCCAGTTCGGCATTGGGCGACCACCTCGTCGCCAACCCCGGGGACTGGCGGCTGCTCGACCATCCGGCGCCGCACGATCCGGCACCGGCTCTGCTGGCCGCCGCCGGGAGCGTGCAGTCGCTGCGTACCGCGTACCGACGTGAGCTGCTGGTCATCGCCGCCCGCGACCTGGCCGGCGAGATCGACATGCAGCAGACCGCCGCCGAGCTGTCCGACCTGGCCGCCGCGACGCTGTCGGCCGCGCTGACCGCGGCTACCGAGGAGACCAACTGCGCCCTGGCCGTCATCGGGATGGGCAAGTGCGGCGGCCGGGAACTCAACTACGTCAGCGACGTCGACGTCATCTTCGTAGCCGAGCCGCTGCCGGGCGGCGACGAGGCCGAAGCGCTGGCGAACGCGACCCGGGTGGCGAGCACGATGATGCAAATCTGCGCCGAGGTGGCCTGGCCGGTCGACGCGGCGTTGCGGCCCGAGGGCAAGAACGGTCCGTTGGTACGGACGCTCGCCAGCTACGAGGCGTATTACCGGCGGTGGGCCCGGACCTGGGAATTCCAGGCACTGCTGAAGGCGCGGCCGGTCGCTGGCGATATGGCGCTGGGGCGGCGATTCGTCGAGCTGGCCTCGCCGATGGTCTGGGCCGCGGCCGATCGGGACCATTTCGTCGAGGACGTACAGGCGATGCGCCGCCGGGTCGAGGACAGCCTGCCGGGCCGGGTCGCGGACCGTGAGCTGAAGCTGGGCCGGGGCGGGCTACGGGATGTCGAGTTCGCCGTACAGCTGCTGCAGTTGGTACACGGCCGGGCCGACGAGACGCTGCGATCCGGTTCGACACTGGACGGGCTGGCCGCGCTGGCCGCCGGTGGATACGTGGGGCGGGAGGACGCGGCCGGGCTGGCCGAGGCGTACCGGTTCCTGCGTACCGCCGAGCACCGACTGCAGCTGCAACGCTTGCGGCGTACCCATTTGCTGCCCGACGACGAAGCCGGCCTGCGTTGGCTGGCCCGCTCGATGGGCGTGACCGCGGACCCGCGCCACGACGTGCTCAAGGTTTTCCGGGCTGAGCTGAGCGGCTACACCCGCGAGGTCCGGCGGCTGCACGAAAAGCTGTTCTACCGGCCGTTGCTGGCCGCCGCCGCGCGGATTCCGACCGAGGAGCTGCGGCTCACCCCGGCCGCGGCCAAGGCTCGGCTCACCGCGCTCGGTTTCAACGACCCGGACGGTGCGCTTAGGCATCTGACCGCGCTGACCGACGGCGTTTCCCGTCGGGCCGCGATCCAACGCACGCTGTTGCCGGCGCTGCTCGGTGCGTTCGCCGACGCGCCCGACCCGGACGGCGGGCTGCTGGGGTACCGGCAGGTTTCCGACGCGCTGCAGGACACGCCGTGGTACCTGCGGCTGTTGCGCGACGACGCGGTGGTGGCCGACCGGCTGACCGGGCTGTTGGGTTCGAGCCGGTACGTCACCGACCTGTTGGTTCGCGACCCCGACGCGTTGCAACTGCTGGCGGACAATGACCGGCTGACGCCGCGGCCGCCCGAGGTGCTGCGGTTGGCGTTGCGCAGTGCGGCGGCCCGCAACGAAGAACCGGCCGCCGCCATCGCCGCGATCCGCGCGGTCCGGCGCAACGAACTGCTCCGGGTCGCGTGTGCCGATCTGCTCGATCTGGTTGACGTGGCCGAGGCCGGCGACGCGCTCTCGTCCGTCGCCGCCGCGACCCTCGACGCCGCCCTGGACGTAGCCACCCGCGCGTCGCATCCGGACGGGTCGCCGGCGCGGCTGGCGGTGATCTCGATGGGACGGCTCGGTGGCGGCGAGGTCGGGTACGGCTCCGATGTGGACGTGATGTTCGTCTACGAGCCGGTCGATGGTGCTGACGACCGGGCGGCCGGGGCCGCGGCGACCGCGATCGTCGAATCGGCCCGTCGCCTGCTGGCCGGGCCGGCGCCGGATCCGCCGCTGGCCGTCGATGCCGACCTGCGGCCGGAGGGCCGGAACGGTCCGCTGGTACGCAGTTTCGCCTCGTACCAGGCGTATTACGAGCGGTGGAGTTCGACCTGGGAGGCGCAGGCTTTGCTGCGGGCGTCGGCCGCCGGGGGAGATGCGGAACTGGCTGCTCGGTTTTTGCGGATGATCGCGCCGCGGCGGTATCCGGTCGGGGGACTGGCCCCGGCCGCGGTGACCGAGATCCGGCGGATCAAGGCCCGGGTCGATTCCGAACGGCTGCCGCGGGGCGCCGATCCGGCCACGCACACCAAGCTTGGTCGGGGCGGGCTGGCCGATGTGGAGTGGACGGTTCAGCTGCTGCAGTTGCAACACGCGGCCGAGTATCCGCAGTTGCAGACACCCTCGACGCTGCAGGCATTGCGGGCGTTGGTCGATACGTCGTTGCTGGCGCGGGACGATGCCGCTGCGTTGGAAGCGGCATGGCGGTTGGCTTCGCGGGCTCGTAACGCGATCATGCTGGTACGGGGTCGGGCTGACGATCAGTTGCCGCGATATGGCCGTACGTTGGCGGCGGTGGTACGAGTTTTGGGATATCCGCCGGATCGCGATCCGGGGCAATTCTTGGACGATTACCTGCGGGCGACCCGGCGCGCTCGCCGGGTTATCGAGCGGGTTTTCTACGCCTAATTAATGGGCGTAATTAATGGGCCTAATCAATGGGCCTAATTAATCACCGCTCTGGTCCTTATTAAGGCTGAACCCGGCCGTTTTCCTTGATCGTGATGGGTTTCGTCGGCGAAGTCAATACGAACGCCATCACGATCATGGGATTTGGGGATCGCCAGGGTGGCTCGTCAGCCCGCTGCGGTTCGCGGGTCGAGCTGAACGCGTTGCGGCTTGCTTTTCCTTGATCGTGAGTAGATTTGGTACGGAATTCGCTACCGCATCTACTCACGATCTTGAAAAGGCGTCGAGCCAAATCGGAGCCGACCAGGGTGAGGCGAAAGGTGCTGCCGGGTCAAGGGAAAACACGGCCGAGTCCAGCTAAGGCACACGCAAGTCGAGGCGTAACGCTGCCGAGGCGAGGCGTAATGCTGCCGGGCCGTGGCGAAACGGTGCCAGGCTGAGGCGAAACGGTTGCGGATTCTTCGGCTCACTGACCGTATTGCGTCTCGGCCGCGCTTGATGATTTCGGCAACGCGGCCTCTTCACACGTTCGGCGCCCGCCGTCGGAAACCGCATTTTCAACTTGCCAAGAGGTCTTGGCAAGTCTTACGGTGGCGTCATGACGGAACGCGACACGGCTCGTGGGCACGGGATTAGCCGTCAGCTTGATCCGGGAACGCTGCGCGCGCTCGCCCACCCGATGCGGGTGCAGATCCTGAGTCTGCTTACGGTGGAGGGACCCGCCACCTCTGCTGGCCTGGCCGATCGTTTGCACGTGCTTTCCGGCTCGACCAGCTGGCATTTGTCGAAGCTCGCCGAGCATGGCCTGATCGAAGAAATCCCTGACCGGGGTACGCGCCGGGAACGGTGGTGGCGGGCGACCGCGCCCGGGTGGTCGGTTGACGCCGCCCGTTATCTCAGCGATCCGTCGACCAGCCGCGAGACAACGAACCTGCTCGCGGCCACGATCAGCGAGCAGCTGCGGCGGGCACAACAATTTCTCGCCGAGGACTGGGATACGCGCTGGCGCCAATCCTGGATTCTCGAGTCGAGTCAGCCGCTGCGTCTTGATCCTGAGGCGCTGGCGGCGATGCGCGACGAGCTACGTGATGTTCTGGCGCGATACCTGGACCGGCCCTCCAGCACACCGGAAGCCGAGACGGTACTGGTTCAGATCCAGGGATTCCCGGTCCGTCACGGGGAGCCGGCATGACCTTGCCGAACTCGACAACGGCGCGGCCGAACCGTTCGCCCGTCTCGTTGTGGCGCAACCACGACTACATGTGCTGGTGGACCGGCACTGCGCTTTCGCTGCTGGGCAGCAACGTGTCGGTTATCGCCCTGCCGTTATTGGTGCTGTTCGGCAACGGCTCCGTGCTGGATGCGGGTCTGATCGCCGCGGCTGAACGGGTCGGCGCCTTGCTGACCCGGTTATGGGGCGGCGCTCTGGCCGATCGCTACTCACGTCGAGCGATTCTGATCGCTGGTCCATTGGGGCAGGCCGCGCTCATGGGTGTGGTCGCGTGGTTGGTGTATGCGGGCCACGTGGTTATTCCAATGCTCATCGGTATTGCCGTCGCCGCGGGCCTGTTGGGCGGAATCGAGTCCAGTGCCACGCTGTCCGCAATGCGCCGCCTGGTTCCCCGCGAACAATTGGCTACCCGGGCCGCCCAGGAACAAGGCTTGCAGCAAGCCACGCAACTGGCCGGATCTCCGTTGGCTGGTCTGCTTTTCGGCATTACGCGATGGCTTCCGTTCGGGCTCGATGCCCTTTCGTTCGTGGCCGCCTCGGTCGGGATCACGTTGATCAGAAAGCCACTCGGCCCGGACCCCGACTCGGCGGCGGTCCGACGGGCGCAACGCGGTCTGATCGCTGATATCCGCGACGGTTTGCGTGTCGTCGCACGGCAGCCGTTTCTGCGGTACACGACTGGGTGGGTGGCCGTGACAAACCTGGTCGGTAGCAGCGTGATTTTGCTGGGAATGGCGCTGCTGAAGCAGGAAGGTTACAGCGCCCGAACAATCAGCCTGACCAACGCCGGGATTCTCGCTGGTGGTGTAGTTGGCGCCGTATTGGCCGGGAGGATTGTCGCCACGATCGGCGCACGCCGGGTTTTCCTATTGGGAAACTGGGCCTACGTGATCGGTCTCGGCCTCATCGCATTGGCGCACGCACCGGGCGAACTTGCCCTGGCGGCTGGGTTCTTTGTCTTCGCTTCGGTGCCCACGGCGTCGGTGTGGGAGGCGTACACCGCGACCCTCGTGCCAGACGAGCTGTTCGGTCGAGTGGGCGCGACGACCAGTTTCGCCGCCCAATCGTTGACTTGGCTCGGCGCCGTCTTGGCCGGAGTCCTTACCGATCAATTCGGTGCCCGCGTAGCGATCGCCTGCTTCGCCGCGCTGCTGCTGCCATTCACGATAGCCAATCACACCACAAAGGCTCTGCAGCTGATCCGGACGCCGTTGGCCGAGGTCGCCGAGCTGTCGACTTGACGATGTGCTGCGATCGCGCTGTCAGCCGTGTGCTTTCCTTGATCGTGAGTAGATTTGGTGCTGAATTCCGTACCAAATCTACTCACGATCATGAAACCGGCGGATGGCGGCAACCGGAACCGCCACGACCATGAATACCGCGCGGTTGGGGCGTAGCTCAAACAGCGCGTCGGCTGAACGCGGGTCGAGAATTAAACGACTGGCAGGCTGCGGACGCTGCGGCAGACTCCGTCACTGGCAGCCGAGGCGGCCAACCGTTCCTCCGACACCGGGCCGTACGTAGTGGTCCGTTGCCGCAACGGCCGGCCGGTCGGCGCCACGATCGCCCGCAGGTCGCTGATTGTCTTGTACGAGCCCTGCCCCGAGCCGGCCATCCGGCTGATCGTCTCCTCCATCAGCGTGCCACCGATGTCGTTGACGCCACCCTGCAATACCGCCGCGCACAGGTCCGCTTCGAGTTTGACCCACGAGCATTGAATGTTGTCGATGGTGCCGTGCAGCAACAGCCGGGCCAGCGCGTGTACGGCCCGGTTCTGTTGCACGGTCGGACCGGGCCGGGCCAGGCCGGCCAAATATATCGGCGCATTGTTGTGCACAAATGGCAGCAACACGAATTCGGTGAAGCCGCGCAGCCCGTCGTCCTGGGCCTGTCGCTGCAAATTAGCCAGCAGCATCATGTGGTCCACCCAGTGCGCCGGGGTATCCACATGGCCGTACATCATCGTCGACGTCGTCGGAATGCCGAGCCGGTGCGCGGTCTGGATGACCTCGATCCACGATGCCGTAGGCAGTTTGCCCTTGGTCAGCACCCACCGTACGTCGTCGTCGAGAATTTCCGCGGCCGTACCGGGAAATGAATCCACACCGGCGTCCCGGGCCTTGCCCATCCAGTCCGCAATGGACAGTCCGGTGCGCGAGGCGCCGTTGATGACCTCCATCGGGCTGAACGCGTGAATATGAATATCGGGAACGCGTTCCTTTACCGCGGCGGCGATATCGAAATACGCACTGCCGGGCAGGTCGGGATGAATTCCGCCCTGCATGCAGATTTCGGTGGCGCCGGCTTCCCAGGCTTCCACCGCCCGGTCGCCGATCTGGTCCAACGACAGGGTGTACGCATCGGCGTCGGTACGCCGCTGGGCAAAAGCGCAGAACCGACAGCCGGTGTAACAGACGTTGGTGAAATTGACGTTGCGGGTCACCACGAACGTCACGTCGTCGCCGACCGTGTCCCGGCGCACGTCGTCGGCCAGAGACGTCAGCGCCTCCAATTCGGGCCCGTCGGCGTGCAACAACGCCAACGCCTCGTCCCTGGACAATCCGGCCGGATCGTCGGCGGCGTGTTTCAAAGCGGCCAGAATATCGCTGTCGAAATGTACGGCACCCGAATCCAGTCGCGACCGCAATTCATTCCAGTCGCCGTACACCGAATCGAAGTCGTCCCGCCGGTCGTTTGTGCGGCCGGAGGAGTCAATTGACGTGTGCAGATCCGTCCGTCCTGATGCGACACCCCAGCCGCCGTCCGGCTCCTGCCACGGCAGTCCAGCAGGCATTGCGGAAGACCGGGCCAGCCCGGTCGACGGATCGACCAGCGCATCGACATGCGAGCGCAGACGCGGATCGAGCCACGGCTCGCCACGCTTGATGAATTCGGGGTAAATCGTCAGCCGCTCGGCCAATTCGAATCCGGATTCGGCCGTCCGGGAAGCCAAAGCGTCGATCTGTGGCCACGGCCGTTCCGGGTTGACGTGATCCGGGGTGAGCGGGGAAACGCCGCCCCAGTCGTCGATTCCGGCCCGCAGCATCAAGTCGTATTCGTCGTCGACCAGATTCGGCGGTGCCTGAATACGTGCCGCCGGGCCGAGCACCAAACGCGCAACCGCAATCGTGGCAGCCAGTTCCGACAGCTCAGCGTCCGGTGTGGACATCATCTTGGTATCCGGCTTGGCGCGGAAATTCTGGATGATGACTTCCTGAATTCCGCCGTATTCGCGCATGACCTTACGAATGGCGAACAACGAATCGGCCCGTTCCGCGACCGTCTCGCCGATGCCGATCAACAGACCGGTGGTGAACGGAACGTTCGAACGGCCGGCGTCCTCGAGCACCCGGAGTCGTACCTCGGGATCCTTGTCCGGGCTGCCGAAATGCGGCCCGCCGCGCTCGGTGAACAGCCGCCGCGCTGTCGTCTCCAGCATCATGCCCATCGAGGGCGCGACCGGCTTGAGCCGCTGCAGGTCCTGCCAGGACAGCACACCCGGGTTCAGGTGCGGCAGCAGGCCGGTCTCCTCCAGCACCCGGATCGCCATCGCCCGTACGTACGAGAGCGTGTCGTCGTACCCGTGCGCGTGCAGCCATTCCCCGGCCTGCTTCCACCGGTCCTCGGGCCGGTCGCCGAGGGTGAACAGTGCCTCCTTGCAGCCCATTTCAGCGCCGCGGCGGGCGATGTCGAGCACCTCGTCGGGGGAGAGGTACGGCGACTCGAGCCGGCTCGGCACGGTGACGAACGTGCAGTAGCCACAGCGGTCCCGGCAGAGTCGGGTCAGCGGGATGAAGACCTTGCGGGAGTAGGTGATGATGCCCGGCCGGCCAGCCGCCGCGAGCCCGGCGTCGCGGGTGCGGCCGGCGTACTCCAACAGCCGCTGCAGCGCGGTGCCGCGCGCGCCGAGCAGGATGGTTGCCTCACCCGGGTCGAGGGTCTTGCCGTCGCGGGCCCGGGCCAGGACCCGTCGCATCGCGGAGTCGATCTCGCCATCATGTGTCATCTTGTCCGCAACTCTAGGACACGGCCGGATCAATCCCGCGAGGGCGGGGCGCCCGCCCGGAATGCCCGTCCACGCGCGGATCCGGCGCAGATCGGGCGATTCGCGACGCCGGCAAGGGCTGCCCGCTAGGGTATTTGCCGGTAACCGGTCGCCGGGGAGAGGTTCCGTTGGGACGGCACGATCAGCGCCGCGTACGACGGCGCGAGGAGCAGCGCGACACCTACGAGCCGCGCGATCACCACGACCAGCGCGATTACCGCGATACCTACGAGCCGGGCGATAACTACGAACTGCGCCGCCGGATCGTGCGCTGGTTGGTCTGGTCGTTGGCGATCGTGGCCGTGCTGTTCGGCACGAACGCGGCCGCCGGGGCGTGGATCGGCACCAGCGCCCGCCCCACCCTGGAGCCGGCGCCCAAACACAGCAAACCGAGTCCCACCCACAGCGCCAGCCCCAGCCCGAAGCCAACGAACACGGCCGCGACCAAGATCACGCTCGCGTTCACCGGCGACATGCTGGCCAGCGACGAAATGCTGAACCAGGCCAAGCAGAACGCCGGCGGATCCGGGTACGACTTCAACCCGATGCTGAGCACCGTCGCGCCGATCATCAGCAAGGCCGACTGGGCCATCTGTCACCAGGAGACACCGGTCTCGGACAACGACGAGGGGGTCCGCGGCTACCCGACGTTCAACGCGCCATTCGAGTTGGCCCAGGCCGAGCGGCAGGCCGGATACGACGCCTGCGACACCGCGTCCAACCACACCGCCGACCTCGGCGATGGCGGCATCAGCGCCACTGTGGGCACGCTGGACAAGTACGGCATCAGGCACACCGGCAGCGCCCGGACCGAGGCCGAGGCGGCGCACGCGACGATCTACGACGTGAAGGGCGTGAAGGTTGGGCACCTGGCCTACACGTTCGGCCTCAACAACGGCACCCACGTATCGCAGCCGTGGATGGTGAACATCATCGACGTCGGCCGGATCAAGGCGCAGGCGCACCAGCTCAAGCAGGAAGGCGCCAACATCGTCGTGGTGAGCGTGCACGCCGGCACCGAGCAGGACACCACGCCCAACGACGATCAACTGCGGGTCGACGACGAGCTGATGCAGTCCCCGGATATCGATCTGATCGTCGGCGCGCACGCACACGTCGTACAGCCGATCAAACGGCTACCGGATGGACGCTGGATCGTCTATGGCGTAGGCAATTTCCTGGCCCAGCAGACCGATGGCGTGACCGCCGCCCAACCGAATCCGCCCAACCGGGACGGCGTGATCGTGGAGCCGACGTTCACCCGCCAGGCGGGTGGCCATTACGCGATTACGCAGATGGGGTACGTCCCGACATTCGTCGACGCGCCCAGCGACAAGGTCGAGCTGGCGCCGGCGTTCTCCCGGCAACGTACGGTCGCGAGCCTGTCCTCGATGGGCGCGCCACTGGTCGATCTCACCCCGCATTAGTGGCCGGGCAGGGTCGCCGCCGAATGAGCGTCTAGTCGCCGCGCAGGGTTGCCACCGATTTGGCGATGCGGCGCTGCCGGGTCGCGTCGGTCTTCGCGCCCTCCACCTGTTGTACGTAACCGTTCTTGCCGCTGTACGAGAGCGCGTCGAAAGCCTGCTGGGCGGCCGGATCGGCAGCGATCGCCGCGGCCAGGTCGGCCGGCAACTCGACCTCGCGCGGCTCGGTGTCCAGCTCGACCTCGACCTGCACCGCATCTCCGGCCGCGACCTGAGCGGCCTCCCGGTTGGGCGCGCTCAGCGGCAGCATGAACCGGCCGCCCATCGTCGCCACCGTGCTGCGATACGTGTGGCCGTTGATCGTCACCCGGACCGGCGGCCGCTTGCCGTGGTTCAGATCGGTGACTACCTGCGCCGGGACCTCGAAACCGGTCGCGGTCTTACCGCCGAGCTCGATGACGGACTGGAAACGCATGAGGAATCCTTTCGGTCTCTGGGCGTCACCGTACGACCACCCGAACCGATTGGGCCACTGACCCGGCCCGTAACCAGAAAGAAAACCCGGCCGAAATGGGCGACTGATTGACTGTCCGTCGCGACGAACGTGACACTTTCCCGGAAGTCCCGGATCAGACCGTGCCTTCGGCTCGATGCGAACAACTGCGTGACGCTCGGGCCCCAAGATCGGGAGGTCTCGTTATCGTGACTCATTCTCGGCGACATTTCATCGCGGTATCCAGCGTCGCCGCCGCTGCCGCAATCGGCGGTACACAGGCGATTAGCGGTACGACCGCCAACGCTGCCACGCCGGATGCGGCGACGTTGCGGTTGCCCGATATGCCGCTGCACGATCCATTCATCGTCGCCGACCGCACGACGCAGACGTATTACCTCTACACGTCGAACCAAAAGTCGGTCTCGGGTGTGGCCGGAGTCGGCATCATGGTTTATCGCAGCCGCAATCTACGCGACTGGCTGCCGCCGGAGGTCGTATTCACTACGCAGCAGGGGATGTGGGCTACCGACGGTGCGTGGGCTCCGGAAGTCCATGAATACCAGGGCAAGTATTACCTGTTCACCACACTGCACAATGAATCCAAACCGCTACCGGTGGGACCGCCGAATCAGTACGGCATTCCGGCTCAGCTGCCCAATTACATGCGCGGCACGATTATCGCCGTGTCCGATTCGTTGATGGGCCCATTCACTCCGCTGGATCCGACCCGCCCCACGCCACCGACCAATTTCATGACGCTCGACGGGACGTTTTACGTCGATCCGGACGGCCAGCCGTGGATCGTGTACGCACACGAATGGCTGCAGAAGATCGACGGCACTGTCGAAGCCATACGGCTGACCCCCGATCTGACCGGGACGGTGGGTGATCCGATCTATCTGTGGAAGGGATCTGACGCATTCTGGCTCACCGAGGAAATGCCGCCGCCCTCGGCGAATCAGATCATTCCGTACGTGACCGACGGGCCGGAGATCTACCGAACTCCCAATGGTGCTTTGCTCGCGTTGTGGTCGACGTATGAAAAGAACACTCAGGAGGATGACGGCACCATCAGCGGGACCTACGTGGAAACCTGCGCGGTATCGCCCTCCGGGCGGCTGCAGGGACCGTGGCGGCAGCGACGGCCGCTGCTGCGCCAGGACAGCGGACACGGCATGCTGTTTCACACGCTGACTAACAACGGTCCGGGGCAGCTGATGATGATCGTGCACCGGCCGTTCAACAATGCCCGGGGAAAGCTTTACGATGTCGCGTTTGTCGGCTCGGAGCTGCGGGTACTGCGCCAGCGCACCGACCTCGACGGAGGCGGTTGATCCTAGGCCGGTGCCGGGCCGCTGCTTTCCCGTTCGATGAGGCGGGTGCGCAGCAGCGTGATGCCGTCCGGCAACGGCTCGCCGTCCTCGACGGCGCGCAGCAGCAGCTTTACCGCCTCGCGGGCCATTTCCCGCTTGGGGAACGCCACCGTGGTCAGCGCTGGGTGATGGCTACGGGATTCGGAGATGTCGTCGAGTCCGACAATGGACAGATCCTCCGGCACGCGCAGGCCGAGCCGGGCAGCCGCGTCCATCGCTCCCAGCGCCAATACGTCGGTAGTGGCGAACAGAGCGGTCGGCCGCGGCTGCTGGCGTAATGCGGCCATGGCCGCCTCGTAGCCGACGCTGCGCTCGGTGGAATCGCTGACCTCGATAATGTCGATATCTGCCCCGCCTAATGCGCGCCGACAGCCGGCCACCCGTTTGTTGTGCTCGGACAGCATTGTCACCCGTCGGTGTCCGAGCTCGGCCAGATGTTGACCGGCGAGGAACCCGGCATGTTCGTAATCAATCGTCACGACCGGCAGCGCTATCGGTATCTCGCTTTCTCGCGCGCACATGACGATCGGAAAGGCCGCTACGGTGTTCTCCTCGGGAAATCTGCCCTCGTCGGCGACCAGCACGCCATCGACCGAACGTCCGGCCAGACCGACCAGGTGTCGCGCGCACGTGGCCGGATCGTGGTGGGTAGCCGCGATCAGGAGGTGATAGTGCTGTTCGTCGAGTACGCCGGCGACCTCTTCGATCATTTCGGCGTAGAAGGCGGCGGCCATCGTCGGCACGATGAATCCGATGGTCTGCGTCGACCCGGTCGCAAGGCTGCGCGCGACCAGATTCGGCACGAAGTGCAATTCGGCAATGGCGGCTTCGACCTTTGCCCTGGTCTTCGGGCTGACCCAGCTGCGTCCATTGATGACATTCGAGACGGTC
The DNA here is from genome assembly GCA_040414495.1 of Mycobacteriales bacterium. Taxonomy (GTDB): domain Bacteria; phylum Actinomycetota; class Actinomycetes; order Mycobacteriales; family QHCD01; genus DATAVB01. The sequence goes on along the minus strand of JBEDUI010000085.1, from coordinate 3,861 downwards.
TGTTTAGTGACCCCCGCGCGTCGCGCCACGTCAAGCATTGTGACCATTGGCGCCATCCCGTGTTTTGACCGGTCAAAGACCTGCCGCCACACAGTAAGACCGCGCGTTTAATTGCGTCAATCGTCGGTGTTCGCCAGCCAAATGTCTGATATCGACTGGGGCTTGCGAGACCAGTCGAACGTTCGCCTGCCGAAGTCGGCGTGAGGCTTGACACAGTTGTCTCAGGGCACTTACTGTCCCGCCTCAGGCCGGTTTCGTTGACCGGTCCAACGACTGATGCGCCATGTCTGCGCACATCAGTGGGCAGCCGCACGGTTCAGCACGGTGATCGGCCCGAGGAGGTTCGTTGCAGAAACCCGCCAGGAAATCGAAAGCGTTACGTGTGGCGGTGGCCGTCCGCCTCCGGCGAGAAAGGATCCGAACGTGAGTCGAGAAACGACGCGCCGGAGCTTCCTGACGGCTCTTGCCGGCGGCACGGCCGGCTTAATGCTGGCCGGATGCGGCGGCGGGAAAAACAGCGCGAGCAAGACGACGCTCTGGTACTGGAACCGCTCGCTCGACGACGGTTTCCTGGCCCAGGCGAACAAACACTTCGCCGACCTGCACCTGGAACCAAACAAGATTGCCGTTGACTACAAGCCGAAGCTGCTCACGACGCTGGCCGGCAAGTCCTTCGTTCCCGACGTTACGAACATCAACTCGGACATCGCGACGTATTTTCCCGACCAGGACCAGTTCGTCGACCTCTACGATTTGGGGGCCGACAAGGTCAAGGATCTGTATCTGCCGTGGAAGTGGGAGCTTGGCGTCACCGCCGGCGGCAAGATGGTCGGTTTCCCCATCGACACCGGTCCCTGTGCGTTCATGTATCGCCAGGATCTGTTCAAGAAGGCCGGGCTGCCGACGGATCCGAAGGACGTCGAAAAGAAGGTCGCCACCTGGGACGGGTACTTCGAGGTTGCCGAGCAGTTCCAGGCCAAGAATCCCAAGGTGAAGTTCGTAGCGAATATTTCGAACATCTACTCGTTGGCGCTGGCGCAGAGTCCCAAGCAGTACTTCGACAAACAGGGCAAGTTCATTGGGGACCAGTCCCACATCAAGAACGCCTGGGACCGGGCGGTGGAAGCCAAGAAACGCAATCTGTCGGCGCGCATCGTTCAAGACTATTCGAGCGACTGGAGCGGCGGGTACAGCGGCGGCGGTATCGGGACGCTCAATGACGCGGTGTGGGCCGCATTCATTCTGGAGGAGGCCGCGCCCAGCACCGCGGGGAAGTGGCGGGTGTGCCTCGGACCGGGCGGCACCGGTAACAAGGGCGGCTCGTTCATGGCGATCACGAAATATTGCAAGCGGCCCGAGTTGGCGTTCGAATTCATCAAATGGCTGCAGCAGCCGACCTTGCAGACCAAGACGTACACCGAGATCCAGCTCTTTCCCTCGGCGAACAGCTCGCTGGCCGACAAAGCGATCATCGCTCCGGACAAGTACTTCGGCGGGCAGAGCAGCGGCCAGGTCTTCGCCGCATCGGCGAAGGCGCTCGAACCGGCCTACTACAGCCCGTACGAGGCGATTGTCAGCACGGCATACACCAACGAGCTGCTGAATGTCGAGAACCTCGGAAAGAACCCTGACAAGGCGTGGGAGGACGCGTTGAGCCAAGCGCGGCGTCAGATCAAGCACAAGGGACTGAGCGTCTGATGGCCACGACACAGGTGCCGCTCACGACGGGTGAGCCCGTCCTCGTGCAGCCGGGCCAGACCACGCGCCCCAAGCGGTTCCGGGAATATCTGCCGTTGTACGTGGCGATTTCGCCGTTCTATATCGTCTTCGCGATATTCGGCATCTTCCCGATCGCGTTCTCGCTGTATTTGGCGTTCCATGCCTGGGACGGCATCGGGCCGATGAAGTACGTCGGGCTGGGCCAGTTCCGCTATCTACTCTCGGACGGCGATTTCTGGCATTCGATTCTGGTCACCCTGGAAATCTGGGTGATCTCGACGATCCCCATGCTGTTCTTCGCGATGATCATCGCGGTGCTGCTGAATTCGAACGTCCGCGGCCGTACCTTCTACCGGATCGCGTACTTCATTCCCAACATCACCTCGCTGGTTGCGATCGCCATCATCTTCGGCTCGGTATTCGCCAACAGCTTCGGCCTCTCGAACGCCTTTCTGCAGGCGATCGGCGTCGGGCAAATATCCTGGCTGTCCGATCCGTGGGGCATCAAGGTTGCTATCGCCACGATGGTGGTGTGGCGCTGGACCGGGTACAACGCGATCATTTATCTGGCCGGCCTGCAGGCGATCCCCGGCGATGTCTACGAAGCGGCCCGGATCGACGGAGCTTCGGCGATTCAGACGTTCTTCCGGGTGACCGTGCCGATGATGCGGCCGATCATTTTGTTCACCGTCATTACCTCGACGATCGGCGGTATGCAGATCTTCGCCGAGGCGCAGGTGCTCGTCGGTGACACCGGCGGCCCGGGCAAGGCCGGTCTGACCATGGTGCTCTACCTGTACCAGCAGGCGTTCACCAACAGCGACTTCGGCTACGGCTCGGCCATCGGCTGGGGTCTGTTCGTCATTCTGATCCTGTTTTCGGCCATCAACTGGCGCCTGGTCCAGGGAAGGAGCGGGCGATGACCGCGGCCATGGTAAAGCGTGGATTCCTCCACCTGGTATTGCTGCTGGGCTTAGCGATATCGATCTTCCCGTTCTACTGGCTGTTTGTGATGGCCAGCAACACGACCGGCGATATCTTCAAGTATCCGCCGAAGCTCACCATCGGCAGTCAGCTGCTGGTCAACATGCGCAACATGCTGGACGCCATCGATTTCTGGGGCTCGTTCCTGAACTCATTGTTCGTCGCGGTGGTGACCGCGGTGCTGGTGGTGTTCTTCGACTCGCTGGCGGCGTTCGTATTCGCGAAGTTCGAATTCCCGGGTAAGAAGCCGCTGTTCGTGATCCTGCTGGCGACCTTTATGGTTCCGGCCCAGCTGTCGGTGGTGCCGCAATTCGTGGTCATGGCGCACCTGGGCTGGGTCGGATCGTTCAAGGCGCTGATCATTCCGGCGATGGTGAATGCGTATGGCATCTTCCTGGCCCGGCAGTACGCCGAGGGTGCGATCTCCGCGGATTTGCTGGAGGCGGCTCGAATAGATGGGGCGGGCTTCTTCCGGCTCTATTGGAATGTCGCGGTTCCAGTTCTGCGGCCGATCATGTCGTTCCTCGGCATATTCACGTTCATCACGATGTGGAACGATTATTTGTGGCCGTTGATCGTGATGACCAACCCGCAAAAGCTCACGCTGCAGGTGGCGCTGGCCCAGCTGAACAGCCTTAATGCGACGGACTACAGCATGGTGATGGCTGGTACGTTGCTGGCCGCTGTGCCGTTGATCATCGTGTTCCTGTTCGGGGCGCGGCAGTTCATTGCTGACCTGGCGGCAGGAGCCGTCAAGGGCTGAGCACATTGGTTCGGGCGCCTGGCCGGGGATTTCTTTCCTTGGCCAGGCGCCCTTATTTGTTGCCTGCCGGTCCGTTTGGTTACCGCCCGGCTGCTTCCCGCACGCCTGTTTCTTGATCGTCGTTTCCAGCCCGCCTGCTTTCTTGATCGCAGTTTCCAGCCGGCCGGTTTTCTTGATCGCCGTCACCAGCCCATCAGTTTCTTGATCGTGAGTAGATTTGGTGTCGAAATCCGTACCAAATCCACTCATGATCTTGGTCGGGGTATGAGTGTGTCCGGTGACGATCTTGGCCGGGGTGTGAAAGTGTGCCGGGACCGGCTGTTTGGCGTTCCCGTCGGCCGGCTTTTCTTGATCGTGATGGCTTTCGTCACTGTGATCGCGACGAACGCCATCAT
>JBEDUI010000084.1:0-12826 GCA_040414495.1 Mycobacteriales bacterium | reverse complement strand
CTGTCCGCGTTGAAACTCGACGAATAAAGGGGATCGGGAGTGTCGTCAGCGAACGAAGAAGCAATTCGGCGGTGGGGCGCCATGCCGCGGGCCGATCTTGAGGCCATGGACGATCAGGGCGACTTTTCCAAGCGTCATCTGGTCAACGCGCATGTGCTGCGGCTGTTCGGGGAATTAAGCGGCCGCCGGGTGCTCGATGCTGGATGTGGCGAGGGCTATTTCAGCCGGTTGCTTGCCAGTGCCGGCGCGCACGTAATCGGTGTGGACCCCGGGCGTTCCCTGATCGACCGAGCGATCGAGCTGGAAACCCAACGTCAGCAGGGAATCCGTTATGTCGAAGCGGATCTGACCCGGTTGCCCGATCTGGGCGGGCCGTTCGACGCGGTCCTGTGCAGCATGGTGTTGCCCGCAATCCCGGACTGGCGGCCGGCGATGCGCAGCTGCGTCGAGGCGCTCGCACCCGGCGGGACATTCATATTCACCGCGAACCATCCGTGTTTCGAACAACTGTGGCCAACCTGGCGTGCGCACGGGACGTACCAGACCAACCGCTATCTGCAGGAATACGAGCTGCCGATGCGGCAGGCCTCGGATTTCCACCGGACAATTTCCACCTATCTCAACGAAGTCATACGGCTGGGCTGCCGTATTCGTGAGGTCGTGGAGCCGGGTCTGGATCCGGCGGTGGCCGAGGCTTCCGGTGTCGAGGGCATCGAATCCTACGTACACCTGCCGAATTTCCTCATTGTGGCGGCGGAACGATCGTAGCGCGGCGCACCGCCGCCGCTAGCTCCGCCGGCGCCGGCCGCGACCAGCAGCCACCGCAAAACGCGTTGGCAACGCCGGATCACGAGGCTGCCCAGCACCGGGTATTCGAACGCGCCGTGTACCAGAATCGCCCACACCCGCGGCAATAGCGCGCGATGCGACAGCCACGGATGTGGCGTATTCACCGCGACGAAGGCGGAAATTCGACCTGGAGCGGCCAGTGCCAGGTGGAATCCCAACCAACCGCCCCATTCATGCCCGACCACCGTAACCTGCGGAAGACCCAGCGCATCAAGGACGGCCAGCACATCGGCGACCCGCGATGCGGTGTCGTACCCATGCCGGGCACGTCGCTCCAGCCAAAACCACGCAGGTCAAGGGCGTACACACGATGATCGGCCGCGAGGTCGGTAATGACGTGCCGCCAGGCGTACCAGTGCTGCGGGAAACCGTGCAGCAGCAGGACCGGCGGACCGGCCGTACCAGCAGTGGCGACGTGAAAACGCAAGCCGTGCGCCGCGACCCATTCATGGGTCACGCCCGGCAGCGTCGGAAGCGAAGTGTCCAAAGTGAGTGTCATACCCAGCATGAGGAGCCGGGGGAGCCGGATGCTCCATGGCGTGACGTGGCTAACTCCTGGGCCGCTCTGGAAGCGGTCGATGCGGTGTGGGCTGCTAGCAGTTCGCGTGATTAGCTGCCAAGATCAGATATGTCGTGGACGGTCGTTCGTCGAGGAGTTGGCATGATTTTCATTACCGCTAAGTTCCAGATTCTCCCCGAATACGGGGACCAGTGGCCAGAGATCTCGCGCGAGTTCACCCAGGCCACGCGGAACGAACCCGGTTGCATGTGGTTTGACTGGTCCCGCAGCCTGGACGACCCGAATGAGTACGTTCTGGTTGAGGCATTCCGCGATGGCGATGCCGGTGCCGCACATGTCGGATCGGCCCATTTCAAGACCGCCCAGCAGACGTTGCCGCCGCATCTGGCCGCGACGCCGCGCATCATCAACGCGACAATTCCGCAGGACGACTGGTCCGAGCTCGGCGAGATGAAGGTCGAGCGCTGAGCCGCTCGAGCGAATCAACGCGCCGAGCTGCCTGAGTGGATACGTGCTGACCTAAGTGGACAAACGCGGCCAGCCGTTAGATCCGCTCAGGCCTCGGCGGCGAGCGGCGACCCGAGCGGATTGCTCAGCAGCGCCTCCTCCGCGAAATGACAGGCGACCTCGTGCCCGTCGCCGACCCGTTCCAACGGCGGTTCCTCGACCCGGCAGCGGTCGCGGGCGAGCGGACATCGGGTGTGAAACCGGCACCCGGCCGGTGGCGCCAGCGAGCTGGGCACTTCGCCACTGACCACGGCCCGGCTGCGTTCGGCGGACAGCTTCGGGTCGGGAACCGGAACGGCGGAGAAAAGCGCTTGCGTATAAGGGTGATGCGGCCGGGCGTAGAGCGATTCGCGGTCGGCGATCTCGACGATCTTGCCCAGATACATCACCGCGACCCGGTCGCTCATCTGACCGACAACGGCCAGATCGTGCGCAATGAACAAATAGGACAGTCCCAGCCGGGTCTGCAGATCGGTGAGCAACTGCAGGATCTGCGCCTGGATCGACACGTCCAGGGCGGATACTGGTTCGTCGAGCACCAGAAATGTCGGCTCGGCCGCGAGGGATCGGGCGATTCCGATGCGTTGGCACTGGCCGCCGCTGAATTCGTGCGGAAAACGGGACACCGCGTCGGCCGGCAACCCAACCAGTTCCAAGAGTTCCTCGACCCGCTCGCGTTGTTTGTTCTTCGGCACCAATTTGTGGACGAACAGCGGTTCGCGGATCAGCTGCCCGACCGTGTGGCGCGGGTTCAACGAGCCGATCGGGTCCTGGAAGACGATTTGCATACGCCGGCGTAACGCGGTCAGGTCACGCCGTCCGAGTGCGGTAAGATCCCGCCCCTCAAAGCGGATCCGGCCACCGGTCGCCTGCTCCAGCAGCAATATCGCCCGGCCCGTCGTGCTTTTCCCGCACCCACTTTCCCCGACCAGCCCGAGCGTTTCGTGCCGGTCCAGGGTGAAGTTGACTCCGTCGACCGCGTGCACGGTTTCCTTGCGACGCACCACCGAGCCAGCGCCGCGGACCTCGTAATGCACGACCAGATCCTCAACGTCGAGCATCGGCGGTTCAGCTGGGGTTTCGCTCATCGGAGTGCCTCCGCGGGCTCGACGACGTTCGCGGGCTCGGTGACCGGATGCCAGCAGGCGATGGAATGCCCGATCCGGATTTCCTCCAGCGGTGGGGTCTGGGTGTGGCATTCGTCGGTGGCCCGCTCACAACGCGGCGCGAACGGGCAGCCCTCGGCCTGCTGGGTGACCTGCGGCGGCAACCCCGGAATGGCGTGAAAAACCCGGGACCGTTTCGCGGTCAGTCGCGGCACGCAACGCAGGAGGCCCAACGTGTACGGATGTGCTGGCTGGGCGAACAGGTCGACTACCGCCGCGGTTTCCATGACCCGGCCGGCATACATGACCACGACCCGGTCGCAGTGTCCGGCCACGATGCCGAGGTTGTGGGTGATGAGAATGGCGCCCAGGTTGGAGTTTGCGACCAGGTCGTCGAACAGCTCCAGGATCTGGGCCTGAATCGTCACATCGAGTGCGGTGGTCGGCTCGTCGGCGATCAGCAACCGCGGCGCGCAGGCCATCGCCAACGCGATCATCGCGCGCTGCCGTTGTCCGCCGCTGAGCCGGTGCGGATATTCCCGCATCCGGGCGGCCGGGTCGGGAATACCGACCGACCGCAGCAACTCGACGGTCCGTTCGGTGCTCTCCCGGCCGGTCAGTCCGACGTGGAGGGACAGCACTTCCTGGAAATGGTCCTCAATGGTCAGTACGGGATTGAGCGAGGTGAGCGGGTTCTGCGGAATCATGCCGATCTGGCCACCACGAATGCGACGCATCCGGGACGCCGGCAGCTTGCGCAGATTGTCGCCGGCGAAAATGATCTCGCCATCGGTGATCCGGCCGGGGGAGGGCACCATCTGCATGATCGAGAGCGCCGAAATGCTCTTCCCTGAACCGCTTTCGCCCACCACGCCGAGCCGTTCGCCGGCGTGCAACCGCAGGCTCAGGCCCTGTACGGCATAAACCGTGCTGCGCTCCAGGGCGAACGAGACGTGCAGGTCGCGCACGTCGAGCAGCGGTTCGTTCGCCGTTCCGGAAAATTCTTCAGTCATTGTCGTTACCTCGACGTGGGATCGAGGGCATCGCGCAGACCGTCCCCGGCGAAGCTGAACGTCAGGGTGGCCACCGCGATACAGAGGATGGGTAGCAGGGCAACCATCAGGCTGACCGAGAGATACTGTTCTCCGTCATTGATCATCTTGCCCCAGTCGGCCAGCGGATCCTGCACCCCCAAGCCCAGGAAGCTGAACCCGGCCGCGGTGAATATCGTCGCCGGGATCTGCTGCACGAAAAAGACGATCATCGGCCCCATGGCGCTGGGCAGTACATGCACGGTGACAATGCGCCGGGTCGGCACGCCCATGGCCTTGGCCGCGATCACGAAATCGCGATCTCGTAATGCCAGGTATTGCGCGCGGGCCAACCGACCGAAACCGACCCAGGCCGTGACCCCGAGGAACAGGATCAGCTTGAGCACTCCGCCACCGAACAATGCGATCAACAGCAGCGCCATCAGGATCTGCGGCACCATCGTGAAGACCTCGAAGGCCCGTAGCGTGATGAAATCCGTTATGCCGCCGAACCATCCGGCCGCGATGCCGATTGGAATTCCGATCAAGGCGCCCAGCAGGGTGGCCCCGATGGCGATCGCCATTGACGTACGGGCGCCATAGATCGCCCGGCTCAACAGATCCCGGCCGAGTTGGTCGGTCCCCAGCAGGTGTTTCAGGCTGGGACCGGCCAGCGACTGGCTCAGGTCCTGGGTGGCATAGCTGTACGGGGCGATCAGCGGCGCGAATATGGCCACCAGCAGAATCAGTATCGCTATTACGCCGCTGACCAGAGCCAGCTTGTTCTGTTTGTACCGGTACCAGGCGGCGTGCCAGAAACTCGAACTGGACTTGGCCGTGAATTTGCTCCGGCGCGCGGTGATCCGCGCCTGCAACGCACTCATCGAGACAACCCTTCCAGGCGCACCCGAGGATCGACGAGGGTGTACGCGATATCGCTGAGGATGTAACAGGTGCCCCACAACACCGCCACAATCAGCACCAGAGCCAGGATCAACGGGTAATCCCGGTGCAGGCTGGCGGTGGTGAAATAGCTGCCCAGGCCGGGTAAGGCGAACGTCGCCTCGATAAAAATCGACCCGGTGAGAATGTTCGGGATATTCGGGCCCATGATCGTGATCAAGGGGATCAAGGCGGTGCGCAGGATATAGCGCAGGGTGATCCGGCGTTCGGACAGCCCGCGCGCCCGCCCCATTCGTACGTAATCGGCGTAGGTGACCTCGAGCGTGCTGGCTCGGGTGAACCGGGCCATCAACGCCATCGGATACAGCGAAAAGGCGATCACCGGCAGAATCAGATCCTGCGGTTGGCCCCAACCACCGGCCGGCAACCAACCGAGCTTCACCGAAAACACCGATATCAACAGGAAACCCACGACGTAGTTCGGCAGCGCCACGCCGGCGGTCGACACCGCCGAGGTGAGTAGCCAATCCAGCCAGGTGTTGTGCTTCAGCGCGGCGATGAGTCCCATCGCCAGGCCGCCGATATACGAGATCGCGATCGTGATTCCGCCGACGATCAACGTGATCGGCCAGGCCTTGGCGATGAGCCCGGTCACCGACATCGTGGGCTGTTCGAACGGAATTCCGAGGTCGCCGTGCAGCAGCGCCCACAGCCAGTTGAGGTACTGTCGCCAAATCGGTTCGTCGAGCCCGTATTTGTGCATGATGTTGGCCATGGCCGGTCCGGGCAGCGGCTGTTGGGTCTGGTCGAACGGCCCGCCCGGCACGGCGTGCATCAGCCCGAATATGATCATGGTCAGCACGAGCATGACCACCAGCAGCGTCAGGAATCGCTGAGCTAGGTAGGCAATCACCGCACTACAACCTTCTCCCGATCGGCCCTAATTCCTACACAACGCCTGTTTGCTTCTGCCGTGGCCAGCTACCGACGTTGCTCGCCACGTACAGCTGTTGCAGCGAATTGCTGGTGGCGTAAAAGCCGGGCCACTGAATGCCGTCGTAACCATCCTTGTTCTTGGCCAACGCGTTCCCCTTCATGTACGGGGCGTAGTAGTAGCCGTAGAGCAGGTGGAAGATGAACAGGGCCGGCGCCTGCTGCGTGAGCAAAACCTGCGCCTGCGTGTAGATGTCCTGTCGTTTCGAGGTGTCGCTCTCCGCGGCGCCCTTGGCCAATAGGGCGTCGTAGTCCTTGTTGTTCCAGTTGTGCCGGCCGCCGCTCTTATAGACGCTGAGCATGTTGGAAGCGTCGAAGTAATCCATGCCGTACGAGACAAAGCCCATGTCCAACTGGGTCGGCTTTTTGTTCATCCGGTCGTAGAACGTGGTCTTGTCCAGCTCCTGCAGCTTGACATTGATGCCCAGAATCTTGTTCCAGTTCTGGGTGAGCGCCTGCACGACCGACTCGGTATTGGACACCGCGTTCGCCCACCAACTCAACGTGACCGACGGGAAACCCTTGCCGTTCGGGTATCCAGCCTCGGCCAGTAGCGACTTCGCCTTGTTCGGATCGTAGTTCGTATAGGGCTTGAGCTGGTCTTCGACGGCGAACGGATAGCCGGGTGTCAGATAGCCGTAGGCGGGAGTGGCCAATGGTGCCAGCAGGCTCTTGATCAGCGTGTCCCGGTCGATGCAGTGCGCCAGCGCCTGCCGGACCTTGACGTTGTTCCACGGCGATTTGGTCACGTCGAAGAAGCAGTACCAGATCTCGAAATCGTTCGGGTTCTTGTACAGGTGCAGATCCTTGGTGCGCGAGTTCTTCGCCGCGATCTTCAGGTCGAGCGGGGTCACGCTGAGCGTGTCGATCTCGCCGGTCTGGAAGCGGGGGAGCATGTCGCCACCGGCGTAGATTTTCCCGACCAGGCCGTCGATCGGTGGCGCGTACGGGCCGCTGTATTTCTTGTTGGGCGACAGTACGACGGTGGCGGTCGGATCGAATTTCGAGAGCGTATACGGTCCGCAGGTCACGCACGTGGATGGGTTGATGTTGTACGTCCCGGAGCCGTGTTTGTTCAAGGCCGCGGCCGACAGTGGGGTGGTGTACAGACAGGCCGATGGGATATAGGCAATCGGACCTTCGGTGTTAATGACCAGGGTGTATTTGTCGCTGCCCTGTGTCACGCCGATCTGGCTGGTCGGCACCTTGCCGGCCACGGCCTCGGTGTAGTTCTTGATGACGCCGGACCAGAACCAGCTGAAATCCCAGGCATGCTTGGGATCGGCCGAATACCGCAGCGTCTCGATGTAGTCGGCGGCCGTGAGTTCCTTTCCGTCCGACCACATGATTCCGGGCTTGATGTGGAACGTCCAGCTGAGCTTGTCCGAGGACTGCTCCCAGTGGGTCGCCGCGCCCGGCACGATGGAGTAGTCCGAGTTCAGTCGCACCAGCGGGATATTGAACTCGTCGGCAAGTGGCGCGCGCGAATATACCGTCTCATAGAAATCGAGCGCTTTGTAGCTCGCGCCGGTGGAGTCGAACGCCTGCACGTAATACTGGTCCTGCGCCGATGCGGATCCGGAGGGCAGTGTGACGCCGAGCGCATTCTTGGTGCCGGCGCCGCTCGAGGTCGCATTTTTGCTGTTGCACCCGGCCAGCGCCAGGGCGGCTGCGGCCCCGCCACCGGCAATCATAAAGCCTCGGCGGGACAGGTTTGGCAGTCGCCCAACCTGCTCGCTCGCGTTCTCGCTCATATCCGATGCCTCCCTCAGGTTTCGCATCGTTGGTGATTGTCCTGCTCGTCATCGAGGCAGGATTACAAGAGACCATGAGCTACCGCTCCCTGGTCCCGATCTGTGCTGTGGCCCGGGCACGTCTGTCCCGGGTAATTCAGTCCTTTGGCTCGTCGCCGCTCAGGTGCGGTGAAAGATGCAGATCGATCATCCGTTGAATTTCGCCGCGATCGCCCGAACGCATCAGCTGCACGATCGTGCGATGGCCGCCAAGCAGCCGCGCTGGTGGCGGTTTGCGCACCTGCGCGTCCCGGTATCCGAATTCCCAGAAAAAGCGGTGCAAGATCGTACCGATCGTGACCAGGAATTTGTTGCCGGAGATGCTCAATAAGGCCCCGTGAAACTCCTGATGGCGGGCGGCGGCCTCCTCGGGATCATCCGTGTCGACCATAGCGGCGGCGATTTCTTCCAGTCGATCGAAATCGTCGGCGCTCGCGCGTTCCATCACCAGCTCGTAGACGCCACGCTCCCAGATTGCGCGGACCTCCAGATAATCGTGCTCGGTCAGCGTCTCCGATCCCATCCAGGCCGCGATCTGCCGGAACACGTCCGTATCGGCGAGGTCGGCGACGTAAGTGCCGCGGCCCTGCGTCACCTGTAGCATTCCCAGGCCTTCGAGCGAGGCCACGGCTTGGCGCAGCACATTACGGCTGACGCCGAGCGAGCTGGCCAACGTGGTCTCGGCCGGAAGTCGTGTTCCGGGCGCAAGGCGGTTGGTCAGGATGTACTCGCGCAGCGCGGCCGCGGTCTGGTCGGTTAAGCGTTTTCGAGAGACGACACGTAGTTCGCCGCTCTTGAATGGGTGACTCATTCCCTGTCCACCTCATCCTCTGGGTGGCGAAACCTTACGGCGGCCCCGGGTGACTGTCAACGCGCGCAACTAGCTCGTAACAAAAGCGATTGTGAAAATGGGTGTCCGCGATGTTTCACAGACGTGACGAAACGTGCGGCTCGCCTTTATCGCCCTATGCGGTCCGAAGTGGATGATCAGGTTCGAACCGGCGATACGACTATTCCCGGCCGGGCGCGTCTCAGCGACGCAGGTAATCCCGTACGCCCAGAGCCATCCGCTCGTAATCGGATGGGCTGTTGTACACGTGAGCCGACAGCCGGATCGTGGCACGCCCGTTCCAGCTGGGGATCTGCATTTCGACGCCGATACCGGCCATATGGTCTTGCAGGGCCTGGGCGGCCCCACGGCCCTCGGTCAGCCCGTGCGGTAACGGGACCACGGCGAGGCTGAGCCCGGGATCGCGCCGAAGGTCGTTGTCCGGCACGCCGAGGATTTCGGCCACGGTGGACTGTGCGAAGTGGACAAGCGACTCGTTGTGTGTCCGGATCCGGTCCCAGCCGAGCGCCCCCAATAGTTCCAGCGCGCTGGGTGCCGCCAGCCAGGCCGACAGGTCGTTGGTGCCGACCCGGTCGAATGCGGCCGGAAAGCCGGCACTCTCGTTTCCGGAAACAACGAGCGGAAGAATTCTTTCCCGCCACGGTTCGGCCACCCACAAAACACCGGTGCCGGCGGGCGCGCACGGCCATTTATGCAGGTTCCCGACCCAGAAGTCGGCGCCGATTTGCGGCACATCCACCGGCAGCATTCCTGGGGCGTGGGCACCGTCGATCACCACGGCCGCGCCGACCTGATGCGCTACCTTTGCCACCGCCTCAACCGGAAATCGTCGTGCCGTGGCTGAGGTGATCTGGTCGATGACGACCAGCGCGGTGTTTTCCGTGCAGTGTTCGGCCACGATCGCGGTGACCTCATCGTCGCTGCATTCGACCGGAATCTCGGCCGCGATGCGGGTGGCGCCGGTCCGCGCGCACAGCCGATCGACAGCCAGCGCGACCGAACCATAGATGTGGTTGGTGCACAGCACCTCATCACCGGGGCTCAATGTCAGCGACTGCGTGATCGCTGAGATGCCGGTGCTGACGTTGGTGACAAAGGCGATCTGGTCCGGCGTGGCGCGGAGAAATTCGGCCACTTCGGCCCGGGCCTGGGCCACCAGACCGGGCAGTTCGCGATGAAACCAGCGCATCGGATTGGCCGCCATTCGGGTGCGGAATTCGTTCTGGCGCATCAGCACCGGGCGCGGCACGGCGCCGAATGAGCCGTGATTGCAGTGCGCCACCTCGGGATCGAGCAGCCACAGGCGCCGGACCTCGTCCCAGTCCGCGCCCCAGATTGGATTGCCGCTCATCGACATCGCCCTTCGTTCGAGCACGGTACGAAGTCACTTCGAGCGCACTGTAATCGAGGGCGGCGGGCTTGGGCTGTACTTAGCGGTTCGTGCCGCTGCCGGTCACCCCGATCCGGGATTCCTCTGAGGACAATTGCAATCCCTTTTCTCGGACTTGATACGGGTGATCGCGCAGTCACGGGGGTCGGGTGAGCTGACGGGCGCCGGTGCCGCTCGCTAGCGTCGACAGTGACCGGTCTCGTATGGACACCGAAGGGAGTTACGACATATGAAACACACATCACTCGGCGGACTGGACGTATCCCGGCAAGGGCTTGGGACGATGGGCATGTCCGCCTATTACACCGGAGCGAACCAGGACAATGCGGAGTCCATTCGCACGATTGCGCGTGCTCTCGACCTGGGCATCACATTTATCGACACGGCCGAGATCTACGGGCCTTTCACCAATGAGGAACTGGTCGGCCGGGCAATCGCGGGCCGGCGCGACGAGGTCGTGCTGGCGACCAAGTTCGGGCAGATCTCGCACGCGAAGCTGGCCGGGCGCGATCTGAGCCAAGTGGACAATGCGGACGAGATCCGGATGCTGGACAGCTCGCCGCAGAATATCCGCGCCGCCCTCGAAGGTTCCTTACGTCGGCTCGGAACCGACCACATCGACCTGTACTACCAGCATCGGGTGGATCCGAAGACACCCATCGAGGACACGGTCGGCGCGTTGCGCGACCTCATCACCGAGGGCAAGATCCTCCACATCGGACTGTCGGAGGCGAGCCCGGAGACGATCCGCCGGGCTCACGCGGTGCATCCGATCACGGCGCTGCAGACCGAGTATTCACTGTGGACTCGGGACCCGGAGGCGCAGATCCTGCCGTTGGTGCGCGAGTTGGGCATCGGCTTCGTCGCGTACTCGCCGCTGGGGCGCGGATTCCTCACCGGAGCGATCCGCTCGCTTGACCAGTTGGATTCCGACGACTTCCGCGTCTCCAACCCGCGCTTCAGCAAGGAGAATTTCGAGGCCAACCTGCGCATAGTCGACGCCGTCGAGGCGGTGGCCAAGGATATCGGCGCGACGCCGGGTCAGGTCGCCTTGGCCTGGCTGATGGCGCAAGGCCCCGATGTGGTGCCGATTCCCGGCACCAAGCGGGTGTCCCGGCTCGAGGAGAATGCCAAGGCCGACGACATCAGGCTGTCGGCCGATCATCTCGCCCAACTGGGCGCGATTCAGGCGCCGACCGGAGAGCGCTATGCCGACATGAGCTCGATCGACCGCTGAGCCGGTATTTCCCGGAATATTGTACGAAGGGCTGCGCTGGTGTTTCAGACCAGCGCAGCCTTTTCCTTGATATGACGGGCAAAATGGTGCTGGTTGACCGGGGCCTGCGGCGATTCACCTATTCTGGGTTTCCCGCACGATGCCGTGCGGCTCCACGACGGCCATGGAGTGCGTGGCCGGCACAGGGGGCGGTCTGGTGACGCAAACGCAAACCGAGATATTCGAGTCGGCGGCGCACTCCACGGGGGATGGTCCGCCGTTACCGTGGCCGGTGGTGGGCGAGCCGGTACTTCCGGTTGGCGCGCGGGCGCTGCCGCCCTGGCAACGGGCGAAACTGTTGCGCATTTACCGGTTCGCCGCGCTGCTGCAGGCCAGCGCACAACCTCCCGAGCCCGACCAAAGAGCTGCCGCCGGTACGTTGCTGGACGCGTTGGAGGAGGACGTCAGCCGAATGCTGGCCGGCCATCGCAGCGGGCACAAGGTTGTGGATGCCCTGCGGCGGTACCGGAATGAGTGGCCGGCCTCGGCATTCCGTCACCTGCTGGCCGGCGCTCGTCAGGATCAGTTGGGCAGCTGCTACCTCGACTACGAGGGACTACTGTCCTATTGCGACCTTTCCGGTGGTTCGCTCGGTGTGCTGACTCTGCATGCGCTGCAACGCACTCCGAAACCAGAACAGCTCGAGCGCGTGAGCGCGGTGTACACCTCCTCGCGGCTGTTGGCGATCTGCGCCAGCGTTGGCCTGGACGCCGAATATGGCCGGATTTATCTTCCCATCGATGAATTGCAGGTGCACGGCGCCACAACCGCCGAGGTGACCGGCGATCTGTCCCGGGTTTCCGGACCGGTGTCGCGATTGGTCGAAGCGGTCAGCGACCGGGCGATATATACGCTGCAGGCCGCCGGAACGGTGACGCGGGACCTGCCGCCGGCGCCGCGGTTGACGGTCGGCGGCGTGGTGGCCGAAGCGGTCGCCCTGCACCAGGAGATGTTCCGTACCGGATTCGATGTGTTGCAGCCGCCGCCGCAGGTCAAACGCCGAGATGCGACCCGGGGACTACTACGGGCCATGCGTCCACCGTCCCATACCGAATGGCCACCGCGTGGACGCCCCCGATAAATGCCCCGAGTCCGCTTTGGCGGGTTGATGTGCTAAAACCGATCGCCATATTGCTCGAGACATTCGTACGCTGGGGCATGCACATCGAAGGCGTTGATGAACGGGATAGCAGCTGGGAAGCGCACCAGACGCCTTTCCGGGTGTATTTGTTCTACGTCCTCGGTGTGGGGTTATCCGCGGGGGAGGCCGGGTTGGTCGTGCATGGTGTTGCGCCGCGGTTGTTGCCGTCGATCGATGATCAGTGGCGGTATGACGTGTGGAATCCCTTTGAGGAAGGTGATCTGCCAGCCTTTGTGGTGGACGATCCAGTGGTGGCCGTGGCAGAGCAGGACGAGGTTGTTTAGTGCCGTGGGTCCGCCGTCAGCCCAATGCTTGACGTGGTGCGTTTTGGAGTTGCCCGGGTGGTGCGGTGCAGCCGGGGTGTACGCAGCCGATGTCGCGGGCAACGACGGCGCGGCGGATTCCGGTCGGAATGGTGCGGGTGGCCCGGCCGATATCTAATGGCTCGCTTTGCGATCCGAGCACGA
>JBEDUI010000083.1:0-167003 GCA_040414495.1 Mycobacteriales bacterium | reverse complement strand
GTAGCCCGTATGTGGCGCCCCACTCGTCGTTCGGCCGGATTTCCCGCAACTGCAGGGTCAACGGCCGGTTCGCAGCGACGTTGAGTCGGGCCGTGACCCGGCTGCCAATCGTCAGCGACCGCGCCGTGTAAGGCTCGACAAGTTGACCGGCCTCCACCTCTCCGGATACGGCCGCGGTCGACCCGGCGACCCGTACCTGATGGGCTTTCTCGCTTTTCGAGTCGCCAAAGGTTACGTGATCGGTGACGCCGGTTGGAGCGGTGGCTGCGGCCGCGACTGTGGGGGACAGCGCCATGACAGCCGGCGCCGCACCGGCGGCTTTCAGGATGGTCCGACGACTGATGACGGGACGCCGCATCGCTTCCTCCGGTCAAAAGGGCTTACCTGCGGGAAATCGGCTGAGTAACCATGTGCGCGCGCACCGACGTTTGATACGTTACAAGGAGAGTTGATACGTTACAATCGACTGCCGTTATCGGACGCTACACACGGGGAATTCGCGCATGGCTTCATCGAGCACGCATCCGCTGCGGCACAGCGTGCGGGATGTGGCCCGGCTCGCGGGTGTTTCGGTCGCCACCGTGTCCAACGTGATGAATCGGCCGGATGTTGTGACCGCGGCAACCCAGCAACGCGTGCAGGCCGCGATGGATCAGCTCGGCTTTGTCCGTAACCGCGCCGCCGCCCAATTGCGGGGCAGCCAGAGCCTCTCGGTCGGCGTGGTCGTGCTCGACGTGGGCAACCCGTTTTTCACCGATGTCGCGCGCGGCATCGAGGATCGGGTAGCCGAAGACGGCGGCATGGTCAGCATTTGCAGCACCGACGAGATAATGGAAAAGGAAGCCCGCTATTTACGTATGCTGCAGGAGCAGGGCGCCCGCGGCATCCTGGTCATCCCCGCGGCAGCGAAACTGCGCCACCTCGAGGAAATCGCCCGGCGCGGGACGCCGATTGTGTTGCTCGACCGGGCCAGCCGATCGGTGGACCTGTGCGCGGCGGCCGTGGACGACGTTCGCGGCGGTGAGCTCGCGGCGGCGCATCTGCTCGGTCTGGGGCATCGTCGGATCGCTTTTCTCAATGGGCCAAGCTCGATCCGGCAGTGTGTTGATCGCCGCCGCGGCGCCGCCCGTGCCGTACGAGCGGCCGGGCTGGATCCCGATGAGGTCCTCGTCGATATCCAGGCGTCGTCCCCCAAAGCCGACGGCGCCGAGCCCGCGATCGAGGTGCTACGGGAATGGCCGCAGCCGCCGACCGCGATCATGTGCGTCAACGACCTGCTCGCCACCGGCGCATTGCGGGCATTGCTGCGCCGCGGATTGCGGGTACCGGCGGACATGGCGATCGTTGGTTACGACGACATCGAATTCGTGTCGCTGATCAGCGTTCCACTCACCACCGTGCGCCAGCCGAAATACCAACTGGGCTACACCGCCGCCGATCTGCTCCTTTCCGAAACCCAACCCGACCATCGCCACCGTCAGGTACTTTTGCAACCCGAACTCGTCGTACGAGCCTCGACCGGCATCGCGCAACGGCGCTCGGCGAGTGGCGACGCGGATATGGCGGGTTCCGCACTTGCGAGTTCGCTCGACGGAGTCAGCTAGCGAGCTACACCAACTCCGCTGCGGACCTCTGTCGAATTTGCTCTAGGGCAGCTACAACTTGGGCTGCGATCTGTGTCCGCGCGTACTCTTGGCGGCAAGCATGTGGCGGCTGGGGTTGGTATCCGGCTCGGCCGCCGCAGGCCATGCCTGGCGGTCGCTAGAACCGGATGCCAGCCGCCGGCCATTGGATGGTGAACAGAGTCGATTCGATCGGCTCTGCCGGCGCGAGCCAGTAATGCATGTCGGCTTGGTGGTACAGGTTTTGGCCGCCGATTAGTGAGAGCACCGGGCCGCTGGGATTTTCATAATCTGGGTCGTCAGCATCTGTGGCCGCGCCGGACGGTAACTGGGCTCTGAGGATGAACGCCGTATCGGGTCGAGCCGCGCCTGAACGCCTCGGAGGATCGAAGGCGTCCTTGCTGATTCTGAACTGCGTTTTCGTCGTGTTGATCTCGATGTGCAGTGTGAATTCGTGGCCTGTGGTGTAGCGCAGGACATGAGTTAGCTCGGCCGTGAGGTCATCGCGGCTAATGAGCGACACATCGTGCTCTATCGATATGGCCGCCTGGTCGTTTGGTGGGAACTGTGCGGTTGGGGTCATAAGAACCGCTCTTCTGTTGGTCGGATCGGTCTAGTACAGGCAGAGGTTGCTGGGTCGTCGCTGGCAGGCTGCGTTGCCGGTGCGTGCGTTGGTGGAATGCCAGACGGCATCGAGTTTGTCGTAGGCCCAGAACTGCGCGGCGTGGGCCACCTTGCGGCCGTGCTCATCTCGACCGTGGTAACCGAGATTGAAGCTGCCGTGGGTTGGGCAGCTGCCTTGTCCGAAGTCGCAACTGTCCACATCGGAACACACGGTCGTCGCGCTACAGATTGAGTAACCCTGGAAATGTACGTGTGTGAAGTCGCCGTCGTGTGGTGAATAGAGGTAATTCCAGTCGAACCGGCTAACCTTCGGCCCAGGATTGAAAATCAGGCTCGCGGTGATCTGGTCAGATATGTGGCAGTTGCCATTGCTATCGCACTGCTCGATGTACATGCTATACACGCCGCGCGAATGAATAATCCAGGTGTGCCGATTGTGGGCGGCTGCTCCGTGCTTCGGATACTTCACCGGGTTGCCGGTATCGGGAGTCACCGTCACCGCGATAGATGTCCCGTTAGTCAAGGTGGGCGGCGGCGTGTCCCCGGCTGGGGTCGGACCTGGTCGCTGACCGAGGTTACCTAGCAATCGTTGCAGGTAGGTGCGCAAGCCTGTCCGGTCGTGCGGGTGGCGGCCAGCCAGCGACACCGTTTGCCCATGGTCGAGCCGGGCTAGCATCGCGGAAACGCTGGCACGGGCCGCCGACAGTTGTGATGGGTGCAGCCACGTCTCGGCGACCGCCGCCTGGGCGAAGGTGACGTAGGAGCAGTTAACGTCCGGGTTTGGCCGACGGATGCGGCGGTGGCAGCGTGCCCGGTGGCACGGGCCCGGGCTTAGTGCCGATCCGCTCCTGCAGCTCCAGCAGATAGGGCAGCATGTGCCCCGCTTGCCGGGGATGTATCCCGGACAATGTCACGGAGTCGCCTTCGCGCAGCCGCTGGATGGCTTTGGCGACAAACGCGCGCGCCGCTGGGATCGTGTCCGGTCGGTACCACGCTTGATACTGCACCGCGTATGCGAAGTCACTGTTCGGGTTGCTGACGAGCCGGAAGGAACCAACCGGAGGCGACTCGCTATCCGACGTGTGATCACCGGAGGCGTTCCCGGCCAAAGGCGCAGCCATGATCGCGGCGACCGACACCGCACCAACGAGTAGCGTCGTGCGCAGCCAAGGGCGATTGTGCATACCGACCTACCTCCAGCGATCTCGGGCCTCGGATGAGCCCGGACACACTATGACAGCCGCTCAAGCAACCGGACAACTGCTACGACAGGCCGCCGCGACAAACTGTGGTTATTAGCTGCTGTCGTCCCGCGCCGCGCATAGGTCGACCGCGTACCGATTGGTGCACGGTGACAGGAATTCTTCGGCCCATCCGATGCCGGTCCTGCTCGAACGAAGCGTTGAATCAAGACTTACCGGGCGAGCTTCGGAGCCGGGTGCGAACGCGCGGCAGATCAGAGGCCCTTTCCCAGCGGAAGAGGACCTGTGCTGGCCCAGCGGTTGTAACTAAGCGCATGCTGTCTGCGTAGGGCCCGATTCGCGCGTCCCAGCCGGAACTCCACGGCTACGGCTTGTGGAGCATTGGCTGGCTGGCCTGGCGAAGTCGATACCGCATACGACTCCGCCGCGCCACGCTGGAATGCCGTAGTTAGCTCACTCGGCTTGGCCGTACCTCTTTATCTCCTCCATTTCCTCCGGACTCAGCTGGCGTGGTTGCTCGCCGCGCTCCACCTTCTGGCTCTGCACGTGGTGGCGGATGTCGTCGACGATGTCGGGGTTGGCCAGTGTGGAGATATCCCCGACGTCAGCGAAGTTGGAGATACCGGCGATGACCCGGCGCATGATCTTTCCGGATCGCGTCTTGGGCATGTCGGTAACGATCCAGACATTCTTCGGACGCGCGATCTTTCCGATCTCGCGGTCGATCGCCGCGCTGACCTTCTCTTCGATCTCCTTACTCGGCGATAGCCCGGGTTTGAGCGAGACGTACATCTCGACCGCTCGCCCGCGTAGCTCGTCCATGACCGGCACGGCGGCCGCTTCGGCGATTTCGTCGACGGTGAGGCAAGCTGACTCGAGTTCCTTGGTACCGAGCCGGTGGCCGGCCACATTGATGACGTCGTCGACACGGCCGAGGATGCGGAAGTACCCGTCCGCGGCCTGTACGGCGCCGTCGCCGGCGAAGTACGGCCAGTCCCGCCAGTCCTTGCTTTTGCTGTCCCGGCAGTACTTCTCGTAATAGATCGAGATGAAGCGCTCCGGCTGTCCCCAGATATTCTGGAAAATGCCCGGCCACGGGTTGCGGATGCAGATATTGCCCGCCTTGCCGCTGCCGGCTTCGACGACCTCGCCCTCTTCGTCATAGATCACCGGGTAAATGCCGAGCACGCCAGGCCCGCAGCTGCCGGGTTTCATCGGCTGTAGTGCGGGGAGAGTACTGCCGAGGAAGCCGCCGTTTTCGGTCTGCCACCAGGTGTCGGTGATGCACGCCTCGCGCTTTCCGACGACTTCGTGGTACCAGCGCCATACCTCGGGCTCGATCGGTTCGCCGACCGTCGTCATCGTCTTGAAATGGTAGTCGTATTTGGGTGGTTCGGTGGGGCCGAGTTTGCGCAGCATCCGAATTGTGGTCGGCGCGGTGTGGAATATCGTCACCCCGAGCCGCTCGGCGATTCGCCACAACCGACCGGCATCGGGATAGGTGGGCACGCCCTCGTACATCACGCTGGTCGTGCCGAGGGCGAGCGGACCGTACACGATGTAGGAGTGCCCGGTGATCCATCCGATATCGGCGGCGCACCAGTACGTGTCCTCGGGATGAATGTCCTGGTAGTACTTGGAAGTGCCGGCCACGTAGGCGAGGTAGCCGCCGGTGCTGTGCTGGCAGCCCTTGGGGCGTCCCGTTGTGCCGCTGGTGTACATCAGGAACAGCGGCGCCTCGGCGGGCATTGACACCGGGTCGACGACCCGTCCGCGGAACTCGCTGATCACCTCGTCTACGAAGTAGTCGCGGCCAGGCACCATGGGGCTCTTGGACGCGTACTGCCCCGGATTCCGGCGCCACACCAGCACTTTCTCGATCTCGTGACCGTATTTACGGGCTGCCTCGATCGCTTCGTCGGCCTTGACTTTATGGTCGATCAGCTCGCCGTTGCGGTAATAGCCGTCAATCGTGATGAGGACGCGGCTTTGCGAGTCGGCGATCCGGTCGCCGCACGCGACCCCGCTGAATCCGCCGAATACCTCGGAGTGGATGATGCCGAGCCGGGCGCATGCCAGCATTGATACCGGCAGTTCGGCAACCATCGGCAAATGGAACGTGGCGCGGTCACCGGTCTGCAGATCGCAGAAACCACGCAGCAGCGCGGCGAATTCGTTGACCTGTCGATAAAGCTCTTGGTACGTGATCGCCTGGGTCGGTTCCGCCTCTGGCTCAGGAACCCAGATAAATGCGGCCTTGTTGCGGTCCTCGGCCAGATGTCGGTCGACGCAGTTGTAGCAGGCGTTGAGACGGCCGCCGACGAACCACTTCCAGAATGGCGGGTTGCTGGTGTCGAGCGTCGTGTGCCAGTACGCATCCCAGCTGAGCAGGTCGGCGTACTCCTTAAAACAATCGGGGAAGCGTTCCTCGCTGAACCGCTCGAGAATGGCCGGGTCGGACGCATTCGCCTGCGAGATGAACTTCGCCGGTGGCCGGTAGTACTCCTCCTCGCGCCAATGGACCGCGATCTGGGCTTCAGAGACCTGCGCCTCATGGCTCGCTGTCATCGTTTGACCTCCGATCCGAAAAATCATCGAGTAGTCCGGAGCACACACCGAACTCATCCAACCTGGAAGAAAGCTCAGCCAAGCTGCGGAAGCCCGCAACGTCGCCGCGGGACAGCGCAGACCAACACAATGTGTCAATCAGGCGTAGCGCGCGGACCGTAACAACAGAGAGTTTGTCCGGTGGCGAGGACTCTGCCTGACGTCGCAGCCGGGCCAGCTGGCGTGCGCCGGGCTGATGCGGACCGACGCTCGACAGCAGCACCGACAGTTCCCCGGCCAGATATTGCTGCGTCATGACCATCGCCACCACTCGATCTCATGCCGGCGGCGGGTATCGATATCCGTACGGCAATGCCGGCACGTACAGCAATCCTCGTCCTCATTGAGCCCAGAGCACAACATCACAATTCGAGACTCGCCAACGTCGATCACTCGGGTAGTGCCAAAGGTCCTGATATGGACGGGGAAACTCGCGCGCTGCGTAGCTTGTCGCGTCGATGACGACGTCGCCCGCCTTGTCCCGGACAACGCGATCCAACGCTGAGATACCGACTATTAATCGAGATTTCTAAATCTTGGTGACATCGTATGAATCAGTTGCGCATTTAAGAAATCGTCACCAATCACGGGTGCGGCGTCGTCCACCCCGGCGAACGCCTGCAGCAGGTCGATTGAGTCGGGTAGCGGCCCCGACCAGTCGACTTCGAGCACGCCGACCTTCTTCTGGGCCGGGCCGATGTCCCCGCGGCCGGACTGTTGCGGCGCTGACTGCAGCGAAGCGGACCTGGGTGGAGTGGGCGGTTGGGTAATTGGCGTGACTGCAGCGAGCGTGACGTGAGGGTGGTGTGGGCGGTTGGGTAATTGGCGTGACTGCAGCGAGCGTGACGTCAGGGTTGTTTGGGCGGCTGGAAACCGCACTGGTGTCCCGTTCGCTGCAATGAGGGACGCGGCGCCTGGGTCGCAGTACAGGGTCGGGATTCAAGGCCCGCACGAGATCAGCGGTACCGCAAGCCCGCACGAGATCAGCGGTACGGCAAGCCCGCACGAGATCAGCGGTACCGAAAACCGAGCGACCTTAGCGGTGCAGAAAGCCCGAACGAACTCAGCGCTACCTAACGCCAGAACGACTCAGCGGTACCGAAAACCGTCGAGAAACCGGCGGAACACACCACCGGTCCTGGTCAACGGGGCTGCCGGCGGGCGCGGGGTAGCCGTAATACGGGCCGGGGTCAGATCACGTCGGAACGATATAGAGGTGGCTCATCGCCGAGCGGTGCTTCGCGGCGGAACCGCGCCGGTCGGGCAGGCCGACCGCTGTGCCTTGCACCGCGCCCTTGTTGCCGCGCAGCCAGTCCACCCGCACATAGGCGTTGAAGACCGCGGCGCAACCCCGTGCTTTCTTTACTGTGAAGTGCGGTTTGTACAACGGCACTACGGCGTGGTGCACCCCGTACGAGACCGTCTTGACGATGCTCGTCGACGCGCTCGTTTGACAGATCTTCTTTCCCGTCGAATTCCACTGGTTGACGATCAACGTGAACCGGGCAGTCGAGGAAGCGCTCTTGTTGCACGTGGTGTTGCGCTGGCACACCTGGTAGTCGACGTCGCCGAAGACGTTGAGCTCGTGGAGCCCGGCCGATGCTTTGGTGATCGGCAACGCGGGCTGCCGCACATGGTGTTTTGAGTCCACTGGCAGGTCGCCGTGGGGGATCTCGTAACTGAACGGCTTGCCGTTCGCCGCATTCTTGACCGATTTGTTGGCGAACCGCAACGAGCCACCCGCGATCCGTACCGCAGATCGCTGCGTGGTGAGCGAGGCGACCCTCGCGTACGTCGTGCAGGTGACCGTCGTGGGTTTGGCGGGGTGCACCAGGAACTTGGTGACGATCCAAGTGTCTTCCCACTGTGGATTCTTACCGGTGCCCGCAAGGATGTTCTGGCCCATCACCATGTTTTTACTGCCGCCCGGCCACTGGCAACGCAGTTCGTTGTCCACGAGCGTCCGCACGGTGGCCGCCTTCGCGCGCAAGGACGAGACCACGTAGGTGGTCTGGTGCGCGGCCATTTTCAGCTGCGCGGTGCCGAGCGCGACGACGTTCTGGTCGATCCCCGATTTCGGTGGCGGCGGGCCAATAATCCGCTGCGTTGTGAATGTGACCGCCGTGGCGGCGGAGGCGGCTGACGTCGAGACGGTTACAGCGGCCAGACTGGCCAGCGCGGCGCAGAGCGCGGCGAGCACGGTTCGCTTCATGAGCACCCCTTTGTCGTCGGTGAGCTTAGCCTAGTTTTCGCCGGTCATGTGGTGTTTGAGAGTTCTGCGAGGTACGCCGGGTTGGTGACGGTTGCCGGCCCGGATTTCGCTTGGCTGACGGTCGTTCCTCAGGTCGGACCCGCCAAGTCAGAAGTGGTCCCGTTGCCACGGACACTGAGACCCGACCCTGTTGGGCATGCGTTTTGTCTCGAGGCGGAGTGTTACGTATGCATGTCGTCGCTGCAGATCACGGACGTACCGGAGCGAACCCGTCGCGAGCTCACGGCGCGGGCGGCTGCTCGTGGTCAGTCGCGCAATGCGGACCTACTCGATCTGGTCAATCGGGAGGTTGCCCGACCGACCGTTGCGGAGGTGCTGCACCGAGCTGCGCAGCGTGCCGAACGCGCCAGTGGTTCGGCGGCGGGCATCGTTGAGGCCGACCGGGCAGGTTAGTCGAGAATTCGGCCTGGACTAAGACGCGCGTGCCCAGGATGTTTCGAGGCGGAACCTATCGTCGGCATATCGAAAATCGGATACGTGCTGGCAACACCGCGCTGTTTTGACTGAGCGGCATGATTTACAGCGAACCAGCACGAACAGCGGCCCGCCACAGCCGCCCGCTGGCGTCGTCGACCGACCACAGTGGAAATGGCGCCATCACGGTCTTCGACGACGTTCCGGCCGTGGCCAACCTCGACACCGACCTGCTCAGCGCCCTACGCAAAGCCGCGAGTGATGCCGCCGGCGACGGCGTCGAGTTCCACGTCAACAGCGGCTGGCGTTCCCCGGAGCGCCAGGAACAACTACTCAATGAGGCAATTTCGAAGTACGGCTCAGCCACGGAAGCAGCCCGATGGGTGGCCACTGCTGAGGCGTCCGCTCACGTCTCGGGGGACGCGGTCGACATTGGACCGTCCCAGGCCACCGCGTGGCTGTCCGAACATGGCGCCGAGTACGGGCTGTGCCAGATCTACCGCAACGAACCTTGGCACTACGAACTGCGCCCGGAAGCAATCGAGCACGGCTGCCCGCCTATGTACGCCGACCCTACGCACGATCCAAGGATGCAGCGGTGACCAATATCCTGGCATCCTCGGGCCACCGTGACGCAGATGGCGCCGTCCCGAAAATGGGAATGACAATTTATGGGTGCGAGCACGATGAGGCCGTCTTGTTTCGCGCGATGGCCCCTCGCTTTGGTGTTATGCCAACCATCACGGAGGGGGCGGCATCTGACGCCAACATCGAGCTGGCGCGCGGAAACCGATGCATCAGCGTGGGCCACAAAACACAAATCGCGAACTCCACTCTTCTTGCACTGAGCCAAGTTGGCGTTGCGTACATCTCGACCAGAAGCATCGGGTTCAACCACATCGATCTGAAATACGCGCAGAGCATCGGCATCTCCGTGGAAAACGTCGTCTATTCGCCCGACAGCGTGGCCGACTACACGCTGATGGTGATGCTGATGGCGGTACGGAATGCAAAAACCATCATCAGGCGTGCAGATATTCACGATTACAGATTGACCGATGTGCGCGGGAAAGAACTACGCGACATGACCGTCGGGGTCGTGGGGACAGGGCGCATCGGCTCAGCCGTCATTGACCGGCTGCAGGGTTTTGGTTGCCGCATCTTAGCCTATGACCAGCGTCCCAAGACCTCGGCCGATTACGTTCCTCTCGATGAACTGCTGCAGCGTAGCGACGTCGTAACGCTCCACACGCCACTGAACGCGCAGACGCACCATCTCCTCAATCGCCACCGTATCGAGCAGATGAAGGACGGCGCGTTCATCGTCAATACTGGGCGCGGTTCGCTTCTGGACACTGACGCTCTTCTTTCAGTATTGGAAAGCGGTCGGCTGGGCGGTGCGGCGTTGGATGTCCTTGAAGGAGAGGAAGGAATTTTCTACGCCGATTGCAGAGCTAAGCCCATTGAGAGCAAACCGCTGCTGCGGCTGCAAGAACTGCCGAACGTGCTTATCAGTCCGCATACGGCCTATTACACCGAGCACGCCTTGCACGACACCGTTGAAAATTCCATTGCCAACTGCCTGAGATTCGAAAGCAGAAATCACCATGGATAGAGTCAAGATCGGTATCGTATTCGGCGGCTGTTCGGAAGAACATCCCGTCTCGGTCAAATCCGCCCGCGAGGTCGCCAGAAATCTCGACCTCGAAAAGTATGAGCCGTTCTACATCGGGATTACGAAGAGCGGCGTGTGGAATCTGTGCGATGGCCCGGACACAGATTGGGAGAACGGCAGTTGTCGTCCGGCTGTGCTGGCACCGGACCGTAGCGTCCGCGGGCTGCTTGTGCTGGAGGACGGGAAATACGAAACCATCAGGTTGGACATCGTGTTGCCTGTGCTGCACGGCAAACTCGGCGAGGATGGCGCGATGCAGGGCTTGCTGGAGCTCTCCGGCATCCCGTACGTGGGTTGCGATGTCCAAAGTTCTGCTCTGTGTATGGACAAATCTCTTGCGTACGTTGTCGCCCGAAGCGCGGGAATCGCTACGCCGAATTTCTGGACCGTCACGGCCAAGGAAGATATTGATACCGACCGGCTCACCTATCCGGTCTTTGTCAAGCCGGCTCGTTCGGGGTCATCCTTCGGTGTCAGCAAGGTATCTCGGGAAGAAGAGCTGATGAGTGCGGTGGAAACCGCCAAGCAGTATGACTCGAAGGTGCTGATCGAAGAGGCGATCGTCGGCAGCGAGGTTGGATGTGCCATGTTGGGCGACAGTCCGGATCTGATCGCAGGCGAGGTCGATCGAATAGCGCTATCTCATGGCTTCTTCAGAATCCATCAGGAGAGTGCGCCCGAAAGCGGTTCCGAAAACTCGACGCCCATCGTTCCGGCCGACATCTCGGCCGAGGCGCGCTCGCGTATCCAGGAGGCAGCAAAGGCAATCTATCGTGCCCTGGGATGCAGCGGACTGTCACGGGTGGACATGTTCCTCAAGGACGATGGAACGGTCGTCCTTAACGAGGTTAATACGCTACCCGGCCTCACCTCGTACAGCCGTTATCCGAGAATGATGGCGGCGGCGGGGTTGCCGCTGGCCGAGGTGATCGACCGGGTTGTGTCGCTGGCACTGCACGGAAAAGCTGTGCGATGACGTTGCCTTATGTGGACGAGCTTGTATCCGGAATACGCTGGGATGCCAAGTACGCCACCTGGGACAACTTTACCGGCAAGCCGGTGGAGGGATATCTCGCGAATCGAATTGTCGGCACGAGGGCGTTGTGCGGGGCGCTGGAAAACGCGCGAGACAAAGCCGCATCCCTGGGCTTTGGGTTGTTGCTGTGGGATGGTTACCGCCCGCAACGCGCCGTAGATTGCTTCCTGCGCTGGTCGAAACAACCGGAGGACGGGCGGACGAAGCCGCGGCATTATCCGAATATTGACCGGGCCGAAATGTTTGAGCGGGGATATGTGGCCGCGAGGTCGGGCCACAGTCGCGGCAGCACCGTGGACTTGACGTTCTATCATTTGGCGACCGGTGAACTTGCTCTCATGGGTGGCGACCATGACCTGATGGACTTAATCTCACACCATGGAGCCACCGGGATCACGCAGGCCGAAGCGACGAACCGTCAGTGCCTTCGTTCTGTCATGGAGGCCTGCGGGTTCAGTGCATACGAGCGCGAGTGGTGGCATTACACGCTGCAGGACGAACCTTACCCGGACACCTACTTCGATTTTCCCATCACGTAGTCGAGTCATCTCAGAGAAAGTGTCAACACGTTGAATGCAGTGATACGTCCGATACGGGCCGCCGACGCCGAGCAGATAACCGGGCTGCTGGCCCAGCTCGGTTATCCGAGCGACCTTGACGCGGTGACCAACCGGCTGGCGGCCATTCTGAATTCGGCGACCCAGCAGGTGCTGGTCGCGATAACGGCCGACTCCGGCATCGGCGGCTACATAGGTGTCGAACGGAGGGTGGCCCTGGAGGTGGATGAACGCGTCGAAATCACCGGCCTGGTCGTCGATTCAACCGCCCGCCGGTCCGGCCTCGGCCGCGCTCTGGTGAACGCCGCCGAAGAGTGGGCCCGAGAGCACGGCCTTCACACCGTTGTCGTTCGTTCAAATGCCGCGCGCACCGAGTCTCACCCGTTCTATGAGGCAATCGGATACCAGCGGACGAAGACCTCCCACGTCTACTGCAAGGAGGTCTAGGGCCGTATGTTCCTACTGTGGACACGAACTTGCCCAGCGAGGCTGAGGTTGCGCTGAGGACGTACCTGGACCTGCTCGACTCGATGCTTCCCGGTCTGGCTCAGGGCGTTTATCTGACCGGGTCGGCCGCACTCGATGACTGGCGGCCAGGAAGAAGCGACCTTGACATTCTCATCACCACCGCGGGCGACGTTGACGACAACGATCTAGATGCCCTGGCTGAGTTGCATATCAAGACGCAGCACACGCCGTACACCGACGCGCTCTACGTCCGTCAGGACCAGATCGGACAGGTCCCGGCCCCGGCGTCCGCGGGCTTTCCGAGCGCGGTGGAGGGGCAATTCCGCCGCACCGGCCACATTCCGGCTCCCGTAATGTGGGCGATCCTGGACCGGCACGGCATCACGATCTCTGGACCGGCGGCCGCGGAACTGGGTGCTGGCCCAGATCCGCAATGGCTGCATGACTGGAATCTGCAAAACCTGCAGACCTATTGGCACGAGTGGGCGGCGCACGCGCGAAATCGGCTCAGCGAGCGTGCGCCGGACGCGCCGCTCCCGGCCGCGGTGATGGCCCATGCCCTCACCGGTCCTGGACGACTTCACTACACGATCGCCACTGGCGCCATCATCTCCAAGACCAATTCGGCCGATTACACCGCCGGGCATTTCCCCGAATACTCGGCCCTGCTGGCCCGGGCGAAGGCCTGGCGGCTCGGCGACGAGACCATCGCGTTTACGGCCGGCGATGGCCTCGCCGGCTGCAATCTCATCGACCGGGTCATCGAAGAAAGCGTGCGGCTGTGAGAATTCGCATGCTAAAGGGATCACATTTCAGCGGTTTCGGGCGTTTACGCCCCGTCTAGCGCGTCCCAGCTTGGCCCGACCGGGCATCCCGACTTGTGTTCGATTTCGACAATCCACCGACCCGCGCCGTCCGGTTTCGCCTCGGCGCGCACGTCGCAGTGCGGGCAATAGGGCGTCGTGTCCGCGCGTCAAGACGATTTCGAATACAACCGCACCACATTCCGCTCCGAGCTACGCGAGGCGCTCGCGGTGCCCCCGACCGGCCGCGTTCTGCGCGGTCACTCTGCCGAAACCGCGTAGTAGCAACGCTCTAACGGCCCATCCTTGCGATATTGCGAGGATGGTTCGTTAGAGCGAACGATGCTCGGTCACCATATCTTGGTAATACCGGCCGTTTAGTTCCGTCGCGGGGTCAATACCCAACTCGAGAAATACGCCCTTGATCGCGTCCAACGCGGCTGGTACGTCATCACTAGCCGGCACCATGGTTTCCAGTTCGATAAACGTAGAATCGTCAATTTCCGGTACCTGCACTAGCGTTGCCAGGAAATCGCGCCCGTCGCGGTGAAACCGGTAGTTGCGGCAATGCTTTTCGAACGCGATATCCTCGACCAAGCCAATACCGGAAAACATGTGTGCCAGCACCGATCGGTCCACTATTTCCGTCTCATATTCTGGTTTACTCTGTGATTCGGTGTCGACTGGCGGTTCCTTATAAGTCAATACGTGTCGGGTCGTTGCGCCGGAAATCGTGCGGAGCCGCAGCTCTCGGCCTGATGAATCAAGCTCACGGCCGGGTAGCTCGTAATAGGTATCCCGGTAAATCACCGTATCCTCGGCCGCCCATTGCCTAAGAATGCTGGCGACATGCTGCGGGTTGTGCACGTCAGCTTTCAATTCCGCTTCGATCATGGGCAATCTCTCCCTGGCTAGAGGACACGCGCGGACGTGGCGAACAACTCAGTGAGCATGCGATGAAAACCGGCGTATAATGCGCCGCCGGGACTGCCCACAATTTTGGTTATCTGGCTTTCGTGCCCCTCCCATTTCGTATCGAATGACGACACATACAGCACCGAATCGACCGCAGCGATACGCCACACCGCCAACGTTGAATAGAAATACAACTCGACCTTTCCGCCCTGATCGGCCAGCGCCCGCAAACTTGCCTCGGCGACGCGAATACCGGTCGCCATCTGCTCGGCCGTCTCCCCGATCTCGGCTGCCCGGCGGGCCGCCGCATCAGAATCAGGATGCAGCAACAACACCCGCAACGTCGTTTCCGGTCGGCTAACCACGGTGGCGCGCAGCAGCGAATTATTCAGCCCGATAATGCCGAGCCCGCGCACGGCCAGAATGTCAATACTCGACGCCGATTGCGCGGCGCGGCGGATTCGTCAACTATCGAATCCTGAGACGGAAAAACCTGCACCCGTTCCCGGCCGGCGAAACGCGGCGCTAATCCGAACTCGGTACGCGACTCATCCGGCATGCCGAGCCCATCGGCGATACGGGTCAATACGTCCAACCTGGTCATCGCCCGCCGACCGTTCACCACCTCATTAACTCGGCCCTGCGACAGTCCGCATGCGGTCGCTATCCGCGACTGAGACGCGCCGCCGTAATGGCTGGCGAATCGAAACAACGCGCCCACATCACGCGCCGCCAGAATCGCGCGCGTATCGGCCCGGTGCCAGGCCCACACCGGGATCACGACCGGCTCGTACCCGTTGCTGACCACACCCGGAAGTATCTCACGGTGATATACCCGCAGCGGACTGTGCCCAGTGCCACCCTCGGCGACAGGCTAATCACATGCTGCGCACCCGGCCCACAGCCCGACACAGACGCGTCACCGTCGCCGCGCCGCCCGCCGGGTGCGCAGCCCGCCGCTGCTGCGCACCCGGCACACATCTGTTGGCGCTCCCCGCCGGTCAGGTCTGGCTGTGCCAGACACACGCCGACATCGTGCTAGAGCTACGCAAGAGCCGGCTACGCCAACGACTCGACGCGATCCGCTCGCGGCTCGGTAGGCGCGCGTGGTGAGCCCGGCCGGCTGGCTGTACTGCCACCGCTGCCACAACGCACACAGCACCGTCTACATCGTTCGCCGGCCAGGCGACCAGCCGCGCGCCTACTGCGGGCATTGCCTACGCCGGCTAGGGTTTCTGCCCGCCGGCAGCATCGTGAGCCGGCACCGACAGGCCGACATGAGCGGTACACACTAACGAAGCATTACCTTGTTTAAGGATGTGGGTCCGCCATGACCCAGTGTCTGACGTGATGTGTTTGGCACCAGGCGGCGGGTGCCCCGGCTTCTGTCTGCGATCGGCCATCGTGCTTGCCGCGCAGGTCATCCAGCGCGATTGTCACGGTGACTTGTGGCTTATGACAATTCTGGCCGGGAGAGGAGCCACTCAGGAAAGAATTGCCATAGGTCATCAAATCGTCACAATCCGCGCCACATAAGCGATCCCGGCCGTCCGACGACAACGCCGGCCGTCGGGGCCGCGGGGCCGCGGGTCCCAGCCGCCGGGCGCGGCGTGTGCGTGTGTCAGCCGTCGGGATAGCGGATCAGAGCAGGCCAGTTGTCTGGCTCTGCGCAGCAAGCCGAGAAATTCAGACACACCTCCTAGCCCCGCAACCCAAGTTTGCCAAGTAGGCCGGGCACTTCCGTGCATTACAGGCCAATGTCGACCCACCTCATGGAATCCCGAGGAGACATTGATTCGACAAAATCACGAGGTGTGTTGTACCAGGACTCAGTCACGGCGGCGCGGTTGTAGTAATCGCGATCCTAGCAACGGAACGGATTCGGCAGATGTTCGGTGTAGCAAATCGCGATGCGAATGCACACCGACTTGGGAATCTATTGAGCGCGCCTTGAGCGACCCTCCAATCAGGACACTGCGCGTCGGCCAGCATCACCGGCCGGATCCTGACCTACCCCAAATACGCCAGATCATGCAGGCGTGACCGGCAGCCGCTGAGATGGATCGCAGCGCGATCAAACGACTTTCTCAGGAAATAAAGCGCTTTGGATAGCCAATCCGGGGCGGTTGCATTTTCCCAGAGTAACGCGTTCGCAACAAACTAGCATCCGTCCTGGCACCCCGGAACCTGGCGCGTAGCGTCAAACCGGGGCCGGACGGCGAGAGAATTCCGGTACCTCGACGAGATCTATCCCGCCTGACCCGGCTCCCATCACAGCGTCATGGAGGCGTGTCATCATGGGCGGACGACGATGTCTGCAAGCACTGTCCGGCGCGGCAGTGATCATTGTGGCGGCGGCAGCGTGCGGTGGTGGCGGAGGCACAAGCGCGCAGTCGACCCCCAGCAGCGGCGCAACCCAAAAGGCAAATGTCAATGCAACCGGCCAGCCCACTAAGGGCGGCACGTTACGCATCGTCGGAAACGCAGATGTCGACCACCTGGACACGGCTGCGGCGTATTACACAGTCTCCTATACGTTGGAGCGCGCCTTCGCCCGCCAGCTGTTCTCGTACCCGGCATCCACGAACCTGAAGACGGCAACTACGCCGACCGCGGACGCGGCGACTGAGATACCGACCAAACCCAACGGCGGGATCAGTTCGAACGGCCTGACGTACACGATTCACATCCGTAACGGCGTGATGTGGAATACCTCCCCGCCGCGGCAGGTGACCGCGCAGGACTTCGTGCTCGGTTTCAAGCGGCTGTGCAACCCGACGCAGAACTCGGTCGGCGCGCCTGGCTACTTCGAGGGCGTCATCGCGGGCATGGACACCTACTGCACCAACTTCGCCAAGGTGACGCCGACGGTTGCGGCATTCAAGCAATACATGACGTCGAACCAGATCTCTGGCGTCAAGGCGACCGGCCCCGAGACGATCCAGTTCACGCTCGTCCGGCCCGCCATCGACTTCCTGAACATCCTGACGTTGCCGTTCACCTCGGCAGCTCCCCAGGAATACCTGAATTACCTGCCGGACTCCGCGCAGTTCCGGCAGCACACGCTGTCTGACGGGCCGTACGAGATCACCACATACGTGCCTAACCAGTCCATTGTTCTGCAGCACAACCCGGCCTGGCAGCAGTCCTCCGACCCGATTCGTCATCAGTACGTCAACACCATCCAGGTCACACTCGGACCGGACGAGAACGGCGTACAGCAGCAAATCGCGGCCGGAACGGCGGACATGGAGTGGGACACCACGGTGCCCACGGCCGATGTCCCGACGTTGCGCGCGTCGAATGACGCCCGGCTCGGGATTTATCCCAACTTCGACACCAACCCATTCCTGGTCTTCAACCTGCAGAGCCCGAACAACAACGGCGCGTTGGCGAAGCTGAAGGTGCGGCAGGCCATCGAATACGCCATCGACAAGGTGGCGTTGGGGCAGATCTACGGTGGCCCGACTCTCAATACGCCACTGGGTCAGGTGATCCCGCCTAACAACATCGGTTACCAGAAGTTCGACCCGTACCCGACATCCGGCAACCGCGGTGACGCGGCAAAGTGCAAGTCGATGCTCGCGTCGGCTGGTTATCCCAATGGGCTCGTGCTCAAGGACGTTTACCGCACGTCCGGCAAGCACCCGGCCGTTTTCCAGTCGGTGCAGGCGGATTTGCGGAAGTGCGGCATCACGGTCACCGGCACGCCATCGGCCGCGTCGGACTACTACGGCAAGTACCTGTCCGACCCCACCGCGGCGAAGTCCGGTGTGTGGGACATCTCCGAGCCCGGTTGGGTGCCCGACTGGTTCGGCAACAACGGCCGTACGATCATCGAGCCGCTCTTTGACGGACGCGGATACGGTCCTGGTTCGACCGACTGGGGCGACTACAACAGCCCCAAGGTCAACTCGCTGATCGACCGCGCGCTGTCGGCCAGCAGCCAGAGCGAGGCCGCCAGCCTGTGGCATCAGGCCGACGTGCAGATCATGAACGACGCGCAGATCGTGCCGTTCCAGACCCAGTCGACGCCGCTGTTCCGGTCGACCCGAGTGCACAACGCGATCGAATCGCCATTCTCGATCAACTACGACATCACCCAGATCTGGCTCAACCCGAGCAGCTGACAATGGCTCTGCTGGAGGTCTCGGACCTCACGGTGTCATTTCCGACCGCGGACGGCGTCGTCGAGGCCGTCCGCGGGGTCTCATTCTCGGTTGAACCGGGTCGCACATTAGGAATCGTCGGCGAGTCGGGGTCAGGAAAAACGGTCTGTACGCAGGCGCTGTTGGGACTGACCCCGGGTGGCCGGGTCTCCGGGACCGCGTTATTCGGCGGGCGTGACCTGTTGACGATGAGCAATGAGGAATTGCGCCATATTCGCGGCGCCCAGATCTCCGCGATCTTCCAGGACCCGCTCTCCAGCCTGCATCCGCTGTACCGCGTGGGTTGGCAGATCGTGGAGATGATCCAGGCGCACGAGGACATCAGCCGGGCGGCGGCCAGACGCAGGGCGATCGACCTGCTGGGACAGGTCGGGATTCCGCGGCCAGAAAGCCGGGTCGACGACTATCCGCACGAGTTCTCCGGCGGAATGCGGCAGCGGGCGATGATCGCCATGGCGCTCGCGCTGCACCCTACGCTGATCATTGCCGACGAGCCCACCACCGCGCTCGACGCGACCGTGCAGGCACAGATCATCGACCTGATGATCCGGTTGCAGCGGGAGACCGGCACCGCGCTGATCATGATCACCCACGATCTAGGGGTGATCGCCGACATCGCCGACGAGGTGATGGTGATGTACGCGGGGAAGGCAGTCGAGGTCGCCGACCGCCGCAGCATTTATTACAACCCACACCACCCGTACACAACGGGTCTGCTGGAGTCGATTCCGGGCTCTACTGGAGTCAAAGAACGACTCAAACCCATTCCCGGTCAGCCGCCCAGCCTGATCATGGTTCCGCCTGGATGTGCATTCCACCCGCGCTGCCGGTACGTCATGGACCGTTGTTTGGTGCAGGTCCCGCCGCTTGAGCCGATCGGGCCGGGGCACACGTCGGCCTGCTGGTTGCCGATCAGCGTAGTTGGCCTGGCCGCGTCCACCGACGAGGTTCGCGGGCGCATTTCGGCCGCGCATCGGTCCGGGCCGGCGGAGGCGATCACCCGGAGGATCGGCGCAACGTCATGACGGAGCCGCTCATTCGGGTCGAAGGACTGGTCAAGCATTTCCCGGTTCGGCGCGGAATTGTCTTCAAACGAGAAATCGGCCGGGTCTATGCCGTCGACGGCGTTGACCTCGAGGTATCCCGGGGCGAGACGCTGGGCCTGGTCGGGGAAACGGGCTGCGGCAAATCGACCCTGGCTCGGTGCATGACCCGTCTCTACCCGTTGACCGGCGGGCGGGTGATATTCGACGGGACCGACATTTCCGATCTCTCCCGCGCGCGGCTCCGGCCGTATCGCAGGGAAATGCAGATGATCTTCCAGGACCCGTACGGTTCATTGAACCCGCGCCGGCGTGTCGGGTCGATCATCGGTGATCCCTTCGCGATTCATAACGTGGCCGATGGCGCGGAGCGTAAACGACGGGTGCAGGAATTGATGGAACTCGTCGGCCTCAATCCGGAGCATTACAACCGATTTCCGGCGGATTTTTCCGGCGGCCAGCGGCAGCGGATCGGCGTGGCCAGAGCGCTTGCGCTGCACCCGAAACTCATCGTCTGTGACGAGCCGGTCTCAGCGCTCGACGTATCCATTCAGGCACAAATCATCAATTTACTGAAAAGCCTACAAGAAGAGTTTTCGCTGACGTACGTCTTCATCGCCCACGACTTGTCCGTGGTCGAGCACGTGAGCGACCGGGTCGCGGTCATGTACCTCGGTCGGGTCGTCGAACTGGCCGATCGGGCGAGGCTGTACAGCGCGCCACGGCATCCGTACACCTGCGCGCTGCTGTCCGCCGCGGCGGTCGCCGACCCCGACCGGGCGGCCCAGCGGGAGCGGATCATTCTGGTCGGCGACGTGCCCTCGCCGGTGGCGCCCCCAGCGGGATGCCGGTTCCATCCGCGGTGTCCGAAGGCGCAGCCGCGGTGCGCCAGCGAGGAGCCGGCGTTGATCGACCGGCCCGGTGACCCGCCCGATCACTTCACCGCCTGCCATTTCCCGGTGGAGCCGGGAGAACGGCTCGCGCGCGAACAGCCGGCCATCGGGCAACCGGAAGGGTGACAATGACAGCGCCGTCGATCCTGGAAACCACGGAAGTCGCTCCGACCCGTACGGTCGTTGGGCGCAGTCCCTGGGAACTGGCGTGGATGCGGCTGCGGCGTGACCGCGTCGCGATTGTCTGCGCGGTATTCATCGCCGTACTGATTTTGGTCGCTATTCTGGCCGGCCCCATTTCGCATCTGATCGGTTATGGACCGACCGAGCAGGACCGCGTCCATGGCATTACGCTCGACGGGCTGCCGGTGCCACCGAGCGGACGACACCTGTTGGGCACGGACAATTTGGGTCGCGACATTTTGGTTCGCATCATTTACGGAACGCGAGTGTCCCTGGTGGTCGGCCTTGCGGCCGCGGCCGCCGCGGTATTCATCGGCGTCATTGTCGGATTGTGCGCCGGGTATTTCGGGCCAGTCGTCGATGCGGGGATGTCCCGGCTCATGGACGTCGTGTTGTCGTTCCCATTTCTGCTGTTCGCGATTGCGCTGGTGTCCGTCATCGGTCCGAGCGAACTCGTCGAAATCGGCGTTATCGCGTTCTTTTCCTGGGCGGCGGTTGGACGCGTCGTACGTGCTCAAACGCTCTCGATCCGAGAACGGGAATACATCGAGGCGGCGCGTTCGCTCGGGGCCGGCGACCTGCGAATCATGCTGATCGACGTCCTGCCGAACCTGGTCGCGCCGGTGATCGTCTACACCACGCTGCTGATCCCGGTCTCGATCGTCTTTGAGGCCACGCTTTCCTACCTCGGTGTCGGGATCATCCCGCCGACGCCGAGCTGGGGAAATATGATCAGCGACTCGCAGGACTTCTACCAGGTCGCCTGGTGGTTCCTCGTATTTCCTGGTGCGGCCCTGATATTGACCACGCTCGCGTTCAACCTGCTCGGTGACAGCGTCCGCGACGCGCTCGATCCCCGGACCGAGCGGCTGTTTGCCAGATAGGGATAGAACGATGGTGCGGTTTCTCATTCGGCGGGTGCTGACCGGCGCGCTGGTGGTGTGGATGATCAGCGTGATCGTCTTTGCGATCTTCTTTATCGCACCGCACAATGTGGCCCAGCTGCTGCTCGGCCGGTTCGCGGGTCAGAATCGGCAGTTGGTCCAGACGGTCACCCGAGAGCTTGGTCTCAACAAGCCGATATTGGCCCAGTACGGTCATTTCATCAGCCGGCTGGTGCACGGAGATCTCGGCTATTCCTATTACAGCCACGAACCGGTCACCACGCTGATCGCCCGTGCGTTGCCGGTCACCGCGTCACTCGCGATCGGCGCGGCGATCATCTGGGTAATTGCCGGCGTCATGATCGGCGTACTGTCGGCCACCAAACCTCGGACGATGGTCGACCGAGGTGCCACGCTGTTCGCCCTGTTCGGTCTGTCGTTTCCTACGTTCGTGCTCGGTCTGCTGCTGCTGTATTTCCTCTTTTATCGGCTGCACGTGGCCGGCATTGACTGGTTTCCCGGCGGTGGGTACGTGCCGTTCACCCAGAATCCGGCGCAATGGGCACAACATCTCATCCTGCCGTGGATCACCCTGGCCGTTGCCTCCATGGCGGTTTACGTGCGGCTCACCCGCGGCCAGATGCTCGAGGTGCTCGGCGAGGATTACATCCGTACCGCGCGCGCGAAAGGACTCACCAGTCGTCGGGTGACCTACCGGCACGGGTTGCGTGCCGCGCTCGCGCCGATCGTCACCCAATTCGGCATCGATGTGGCCACACTGCTCGGCGGCGCGATCGTCACCGAGCAGGTGTTCGGGCTGAACGGCGTAGGACGAATGTCGGTCCAAGCGGTGACCAACCAGGATCAACCGGTGATCATCGCGGTGGTGCTGCTCGCGGCGGTTTTCGTCGTGGTGGCGAACATTGTCGTCGACATCCTCTACGCCGTTCTCGACCCGAGAGTGCGGCTGACTTAGACGGTCCAGAGGGCCTCGGTAGGTTGCAGTCGGGCCGCCCGTATAGCCGGCATCAGGCCCGCGATCGCGCCGATGAGCAGGGCGGATACGAGTCCGCCGGTCCAGGCGAGGGTCGGAATTACGATCGCCCAGTGTTTGGTGCTGGCATAGATCGCTGTCGCCGCCGCGCCGAGTGCGACGCCGACGGCACCGCCGAGCAGAGCCAGCAGCATCGCTTCGGACAGGAACTGGATGCGGATATGGTTTTTCGTCGCCCCGAGCGCGCGGCGTAACCCGATTTCCGAGCGTCGTTCGAGCACGGAAATGATCATGATGTTGGCGACGCCGACCGCCCCGACGAGCAGAGACACCGCGCCAAGGCCGAGGAAAAGGCCGTTCAGGGCGCTCTTGGCTTTGGCTCGGGCGACGAGTGCGTCGGAGGGGCGGCTGACCGTGACACCGCTGGGGTCTTCCGGGTTGGCGGTGGCGGCGAGTACGCCTTGGACGGCGGCGACCTGGTCGGTCGCAGAACGGATATAGGCCTTGGAGGGATGGCCGTCGAAATTGAGGTACGTGGCGGCGGCCGGGAATCCGACCAGTACGGCTGTGTCGATCTCGGGGGCCAGGGGAGCTTGGGCGAGGATTCCGGTGACGTAGAACCATCTGCCGGCGACCCAGATGCGTTCGCCGGGATATATCCGGTCGATGCCGAGCCGTTCGGCAGCGAGGGCGCCAAGCACGGCCACCGGTTCGCGGGCGGTGGCGGCGTTGAGGAACGTGCCGGTCGCCAGGTGGGTGCCGACCGCGTTGGGTAGTCCGAGGCTGGTGGCCTGTACGGACAGGCCGTTGGTGTTGACGGTGGGGACGTGCGGGTTGCGGTAGGCCTTGGCGGTGGAGAGGGCGCCGGTCTCCTCGACCGTGTTGACCGGTCCGATGCGGCGCAGCATCGCCGGTGCCGCGACCGGTAGTTCG
Organism: Mycobacteriales bacterium; assembly: GCA_040414495.1. GTDB lineage: Bacteria > Actinomycetota > Actinomycetes > Mycobacteriales > QHCD01 > DATAVB01. Next base: position 143,709 of record JBEDUI010000083.1, on the reverse strand, counting down.
GCCGTATCGCCGAAGAGATTTTGGCCGTTGCTGACGGTCAGCAGGTTGGTGCCGAGTTGGTCGATCTCGGCGAGTAGTCCTGCCTGGGAGGACGAGGAAAGTCCGAGGACGGCGACGATGGCGGCGACACCGATCGCGATGCCCAGCGCGGACAGGGCCGCCCGCAGCTTGCGGGTCCGGATGCCCACGCTGGCGATCCGGCCCAGATCGTCCGTACGGAGCTTGGCCGCTGGTGAGACGAGGCGGAGGGTGTCGGTCACGGTTGCGTCGCTCCGGTGTCGGTGATGATGTGGCCGTCGAGTACGTGCACCTGCCGGGGCATGTGGGCCGCGATGTCGCGGTCGTGGGTGATCACGACGATGGTGGTGCCGCCGCGGTGCAACTCGTCGAGCAGCGCGAGGATGGCCTGTCCGGTCTTGTGGTCGAGGTTTCCGGTGGGTTCGTCGGCGAGCACGATCGCGGGCCGGCCGACCAGGGCGCGGGCGATCGCGACCCGTTGGCGCTGACCACCGGACAGCTGGGTAGGTCGGGCGGAGACGCGGTTGCCCAACTCGACCGCCTCCAGCGCGTCGAGCGCCAATTCGCGTCGGCGAGCGTGTGAGATGCCGGCGTAGAGCAGACCATCGGCGACGTTGTCGAGGATCGTGGCGTGTTCGGCGAGGAAGAACTGTTGGAACACGAAGCCGATGCGCCGCGCCCGCAGACCCGCCAGCTCGCGGTCGCTCATTGCCGAGGCGTCAAGGTCGGTGATCCGTACCGTTCCGGAGGTGGGCCGGTCGAGTGTGCCCATCACGTGCAGCAGCGTGGTCTTGCCGGATCCCGAAGGTCCGACCACCGCGACCAGTTCGCCGGCATCCACCGACAGGTCCACACCGGCCAGGGCCCGTACCGGCGGCGTACTCGGGTAGGTCTTCTCGACCGCGGTCAGTTGCAGAACCGGTTGATGGCCCGCGCCCGGAGTTACCAGCGGGCTCACGGCGGGCGCGCTCATGTCGCCGGAACCACGACGCGGGTGCCCGGGGCGAGCCCGGTCCCGGTGACCTGAACCAACCCTTGGCGGTCGTCGAACGCGCCCAGGTCGACCGGGACGAGCCGCCGGGCACCGCTTGACGGTACGACCTCGACCGCGTATCCGCCGCCGGCCAGGGCCAGGAGCGCGGTGACCGGGACGACGGTGGCGTTGCGGACCGTGCCCGTGGTGATCGCTACCTGTACGGGCGCCTGATCCCAGCTGCCGGTGTCCGCGGGCTTGGTCGGGGTGACGACGACCGGGACAGTGGCCGATTCCGAGCCGGAACCGGCAGTCGCGACGCTGCCGACCGAGTCGATACGTCCGGGTGTGCTGGTGCCGTTCGGCAGCGTGATGGTCACGGCGTCGCCGACCTTGACCTCGGCCTGCTCAGCCACGTCAAGCTGGACCGCGATGGCCCGCCGGGTCGTGGTGCCGGTCAGGATCTGGCCGGTCGCCGGAGCGCCGAGGCGCGCGGCGACGGTGGTCACCCGCAGCGCTTCGGGCTGGAACACCACCTGGCCGCGGGACAGTTTTCCGGTCTGCGTAAGGCCGAGTGCCTTCTGCATCCGCTGGATCGCCACCCGCGTCGCCCAGCTGAACTCGTCCGAGGTCCGGTCCAGCCCCAGGCCGTCGGCGTACCCCAGTCGGACAAGTGCCGCGTTGAGCTGCCGCACGTCGGCACCGGAGACATCGGCTGCCGTTTTGCCCTCGGCCAGGTCGCGATAGAACGGCACTGAGCCGTACAGCAGCACCACGGGTTTGCCGTCAACTTCGTAGAGCCGATGACCTTCGCGGATCACAGAACCGGTCGAGGGCAGCCACGTGACTGTCCCGGGCAACTGACCCAGAACGCTGGGACTGCCGGCGTAGCCGAGCGTGCCGTTCACGCTGGTCTGCTCGGTCAAGGTTCGCCTCGCTACCGGTGCCGTTGCCGCCGCTGCTTCCGTACGGCTGCTGGAGCTCGCATGATGCCGGCTACGGAACGGATGGGCGATGTCGAATCCGAGTGGCTTGGTCAGTGCGAGCGTCACCGCCGCGACAACCAGTACGACGAGTACGACGAGTACGAGCCGTAATCGTCTGCGCCGGGGTCGGGTCGCCGCGTCGCGATGACCTGGCCCGTCACTGCCGTCGATATCCGCCTCATCGGGGATGGTGATCATGGAATTACCTCCAAACGTGGATACGTGGGCCGGGAATTGCTCAGCCGCCATTGCCCTGCCCACCGCTGACCGTCTGCTGGTCACCACCGCCGGGCATGTACTTGTTGCACGCCTGCTGGGCGGCTTTGAACTGCGGGTTGTCGGGGGTGAGGTCGCTGTTGGCAGCGCCCTGGCCCGGCTTCCCGAGCATGATCTGGCCGTCGCTGCTCGGATCCGGGAAATCCTTGATGCCGTGGGCGCGCATGCACTGGGAGAACTTCAGGCTCGCCGCACGGTCCTTGTCGGTGACCGGCGGGCGCTGCGGGGCGAGTTTCTTGCAGGCGTTGGCGGCCGCCTTGTACTGCGGGTTTTTCGGGTCCAGGTCGCTACCCGGCTCGTTTTTGATCGTGAAACCGCCACCGGAGTTCGGATCCGGGAAGTCGCTGATGCCGTGCGTACGCATGCAGCGCGAATACGCGATCGGGTTCGACTTGCCCGATCCGGCTGACAGTGACGCGATCGAGGAACCAGAGTGGCTCGCACTGGCCACCCGCGGACCACCCGAACTGTGGTCGCACCCCACCAACAGCAGGGCGGCCGCGACCGGCGCGGCGAGAACGAGAGGAACAGGACGACGCATGATTTGCCTCCGAAGATGCGCGAGGGTTGTCGGGCGCCTTCGGTTGTAGAGATCGACCGGTCACGGCGGCTTCACATGTTTTGTTAAGCCGCTGTAATTCCGGGCCGGGCATCATCAGGGTGGGCCACCGGGCAGCGTCCCGGATCACGGACGAGGGGGGCACCCGAGGATGGCTGCCGAATCACTACGTGCGCTGGCCAGTCGGCTGCCGCGGCGAACCGTGCGGCTGCGGCTCACCGCCTTGTACGGTGGGCTGTTCCTAGCCTCCGGCGCCGCCGTACTCGCCCTCACGTACCTGGTGGTCGACCGCGCCCTCTCCGGCGGATTCACCACTTACCAGGGTTCGCACGGTGTGCTGGGCGGCGTGGCCGGCAACGGCTCCGACCAGCCGCCGTCCGGCACGCGGTTGGAGGTCGGCGCCGGAGGCCAACCCCTCACCCCGGCCCAGAGCAAGGTGCTGGCCGACCACCTGCAACGGTTGGCCGTGCAGCAACGCACCCACGAGCTGCACCAGCTTCTGACCGGCTGCGGAATCGCGTTGGCGGTCATGGGCGTGGTCGCGATCGGCCTTGGCTGGCTGGTTGCCGGGCGCGTCCTGCGACCACTGCGCACCATCACCGACACGACACGACGGATCTCCGAGCACAACCTGCACGAGCGTCTGGCGCTGAGCGGACCCGCGGACGAACTGACCACGCTCGGCGACACCATCGACCGGCTGCTTGCCCGGCTCGAGGACGCGTTCGACGCGCAACGCCGCTTCGTCGCCAACGCCTCGCACGAACTGCGTACGCCGCTGACCATGATGCGCACCGCAATCGACGTCGCCACCGGCAAACCCGGCCCGGCCCGCCCCGAGGTAGACGCGCTGGCCGCCCGTATCCAGCTCGGCCTGAACCGGGCCGACCAGCTCGTCGACAGCTTCCTCACCCTCGCCCAGGCCCAGCACGGGACCGACGAACGTACCGGCCGGGTCGAGGTCGACCAGGTCGTGGCAAAGGTCATCGCCGACCGCCGCGGCGCGACCGCCTCCGCCGGACTCACCCTCGACCACAACAGCGACCGGGTTGTAGCGCGAGGCAGCGAACCGCTGATCACGCACCTCATCGACAACCTCGTCGATAACGCCATCCGGCACAACCGGCGCGGCGGCTGGATCAGGATCACGGCACGAGCCGAGCACAACGCGGTGGTGGTGAGCGTCGAGAACAGTGGCCATCCACTCGAGCAGCAGGACGTCGACCAGCTGACCCAGCCCTTCCGGCGCGTCACCCCCGATCGCACCACTGCCACCGGATTCGGACTGGGCCTATCCATCGTCGCCGCCATCGTCACCAACCACGGCGGCACCTTGGGCCTGCACGCCCGACCCGGCGGCGGGTTACGAGTCGTCGTGACACTGCCGCGAGCGACCGAACCGGCGCCGGCCGTTGTTCTGGCCGGGAGTCCGGCGTGAGGCTGCTTGTCGTCGAGGACGTCCCGAGCCTGGCCGACGACATCGCCGAAGGCCTACGCGATAACGGCTTCGCTGTCGACGTCGCGTACGACGGCATCGAAGCCGCCGCCAAACTCGACACCAACGCGTACCAGGTGGTGGTTCTGGACCGCGACATTCCCGGAATTCACGGCGACGTCCTGTGCCGCATGATCAGCCAGAGCGACCGGCCCACCATGGTGCTCATGCTCACCGCGGCCGGAACGACGGCTGACCGGATCAACGGACTGGATATCGGCGCTGACGATTACCTCGCCAAACCGTTCCACTTCAAAGAACTCCTGCTGCGTATCCATGCCCTGGCTCGCCGCCAACCCAGCGCCCGACCTCGCGTCTTCCAAACCGGAGACGTCATCCTCGATCCGCAACGCCACTCAGTGACGCGAGCCGGACAGCCCCTGGACCTGTCCGTCAAAGAGTTCGGCGTACTCGAAGCACTCATGCGGGCCGCGCCGACCGTACTCAGCGCCGAAGATCTCCTCGAACAAGTCTGGGACGAACACGCCGACCCGTTCACCCGAACCGTCTTCGTCACGCTGAGCCGGCTGCGCCGCAAGCTCGGCAACCCCCAGATCATCCGCACGATCCCCGGCGTCGGATACGGCATCACCCAATCCGAACCGGGATAAGCGATTCGCCGTCGTACGCTTCGATGCCCGAGGCTGCGGGAGTTATTTGGTCGGGCACGTTCGCTCGGGGATGTAATGGGCGAATGTGCCCGGCTAATATCAGCGTCGTGCTTGGTCCGTTATTTCTCTACAGCACGTCGCCGGCCCCGCACGAGGCCGCGATTTTGGCGCGCGCACGACGGCCGAATTTAGCAAAACCGCTTTCTGCCGTGGTTATGCAGACCGCGTTGCCGGAGCCGAATGACGCGGAGATCGATGGACTGCGGTCTCATTTCTGTACGCAAGGTGTTGACGTTCTGCTGGACGATTCCGGTCTGGCGACTAGGCAGGATGCATACCGGGGATCGGTGACCGAGCGTCTCGCGGCGGCCGATCTTGTCCTGATTACTGGCGGATCCCCGCAGCTCCTTTACGAACGAACAGTCGGTACGCCCGCACTGGCCGCGCTTCGAGCCGCTTCGGCGAGCGGGGCCGTGATTGCTGGTTGCAGCGCCGGGGCGGTGGTCATCGGAGCCGGCATGCTGATCGATGGCCGTCGGGCGCTCGAATTGTGGGGCCTGCTTCCTCGAATAGTCGTGGCTCCGCATTTCGGCCGTTTTGATATCGAGCCATGGGTCCGGGCTTTTGCGCATTGTGCGGTTCTCGGCATTCCTGACGGTGCAATGGCGCTGGTCTTGAATGGGATTGACCTGCAGGTTATGGGGGATCGTGCGCTCGGACTGCGTAGCGGTGCGGCCGCTCGGCAATTGGAACCAGGTCAGCACGTTAGGCTGTATTAGCTGATCGACGGTGTCTCTTCAGTCCTCGGCCTGCCTGCTACGGCGCCCATCCGTCGGGGCGACACGGTTCGATCCTGCCACCTTGACAACTGAGCGGTCCAGCCCCTGCCACATAAGCGATTCCGGCGCCACCCGTCACGCCGCCACCCGGCGGCTGGCGCGCTCCCGCCCCGCTATCCCGACAACTGACGCGGTCCCGCCCTTGCCGCATAAGCGATTCCGGGGCACCGAGCCACTCGTCACGCCGTCACCTCGACGGCTGGCGCGCTCGCGCCCCGCTATCCCGGCGGCTGGCGTTGTCGCGGGATTTCGGGATCGCTTATGTGGCGCGGATTGTGACGTGTTGGTGACCGGCGGTAATTCTTTTGGCGGAGGCTTTCTGCGCCCGGTTTTGTCGGTGGGTGGTTCTAGAGTTTTGTGCATGAGCAGCACGACGAGCATCGGCCCGCGTTCCGTGGTGGATCTGATCGGGTCGTTGCGTGCTGTCGTGACGGGATTGGTCGAGGCAGAGTGGTGGCGGTTGTCCGCTCAGGAGTCGGCCGATTCGTTGGAGGAGATGGAGTCGGTGTTTCGGCTGCTGGAGTTCGCTCGCTCCCGCGAGCTGGCGGACTTTCACACCCGGGATATCGCTGGGCAGCACGCTGGATTATCGACCGAAGTATTCTTGCAGGCCCGGTTACGGCTTTCGCCCGGTGAAGCGAAGGCCCGGGTCCGGACGTCGCAGGAGTTGGTCGGTTCGGTGAGCGTCTCCGGTGAGCTCGTCGAACCAGAATTACCGGCGACCGCGGCCGCCGCCTCCGAGGGCGTGTTATCGACAGAGCACGTGCAGGTGATCGGGCAAGCGATGAAGAAACTCCCGCCGGCAGTCGGTGCGCGGGAGCGATCCGAGGCGGAGGAGTTTCTGGCCGAGCAGTCGCGGGAGATGGACCCATCCCGTGTTCGTGTGCTGGCGCGACGATTGCATGCCGTGTTGGATCCGGATGGCACGCTCGATGAGGACAAGCCGGACCGCCGAGAGTTGGTTTTCCGGCGTGATGTGGGCGGCATGGATTATGTACGCGGCCGGCTCGATTCTGAAGCGTCCGCAACGGTCCAAGCCGCGCTCGGCGCTTTTGCCCAACCGCGGCCCGCTCAGGATGGCCAGCCCGATACGCGGTCCCGGAGCCGGCGCATGGCTGACGCATGGGTTGAGATGTGCGGCCGGGCTCTGGCGGATAGCGGGTTGCCCGCGGTCGGCGGGGAGAAGCCCCAGGTCACGGTGACGATCGCGCTGGATGACCTGCGTGGCAAGCAATCTGACGACACATCATTGCGGCGGCGCCCTGGCACCGGAACGCTCGGAACCGGAGCCGCGATCACCGCCGAAGCTGCCCGCCGCATCGCCTGCGACTCGGCGGTTATTCCGATCGTGCTCGGATCTCAAAGCGAGCCCCTGGATATCGGCCGCGCCACCCGAACCATTCCGACGGGCATTCGGCGCGCGGTCGTCGCGCGCGATATCGGCTGCGTACACCCCGGCTGCACCGCCCCCGCCGCCTGGTGCCAAACACATCACGTAAAACACTGGGCAGACGGCGGACCCACCGCGCTCAAGAACCTCGCGTTGCTATGCCACGGCCATCACTGGATCGTGCACCACGAGCACTGGCGAATCACCTTCCTCAAAGGCATTCCACATGTCGTCCCGCCGCCGATCATTGACCCGCAGCAACAACCACGCCGCAACACCATGCACCACCAACCCGGCCTCCCCAGCGGATAACCCCACACCGAGGCGGAGCGGGCGCGGGGTGGCTGGTCGGTCACGGCGCTGCGGAGGAGCGAACCTGACGCCGCGCTGCCCACGCACGGTGCCGAATGTGCCGTGCCCGGTGCCGAGGAGGATCGAACGCCGGTCCGAGGCTACGAAGTCACAATGCCGAATTTTGGTTGCCCAGCACCAAGGAGGCACGAGCGCCGGTGCGGGCCGCGCGGTCACGATGCCGAATGTGGCGTGCCGGCTGACGATCTTCCGTCCGGTGTCGGCTGGAGTGCGCCTGGCCAGAGCCGAGAGGCGGAGTTTCGGCGCCCCCGTGAGCGATCTTCCGACCGGTGTGCGGGACCGACGGTGAGGACGTAAGCAATACGCCCGAGGACGATTCATACGGCTCAGCCACGCCCTACGCTGGCGCGATGGATCAGCGCGAGCGTGAATTCCTCGAAGGGCTCGTGGGCGCAGCGGTCGGAGGCCCGGTCGCGATTACCGATACCGCCGACCTGGGCAGTGATTTCGCCCCGGTCCGGCGGGTCTGGTTGGAGCGGGAGGTCCCTGGACTCGGCCGATCGGTGATCGTGAAAACCCGTCGGCACGGCGGCTCCGGCTGGGGCTACGACCTGGGCAACCTGCGGCGGGAATATGCCGGCCTGACGACCCTGAGCGGGCTCGGGCTGGATATCGCGCCGGAGGTTGTGGCGGCCGACGACGCGGCCGGGGTGCTCGTGCTCAGCGACCTGGGTACCGGCCCCACCCTCGAGCAACTGCTGATGGGTGAGGATCCGGTACGGGCGGAAAAGGCGCTGCTGCGCGCCGCCGAATTGCTGGCCACGTTGCATCGCCGGACGGTGACGGCCGAGCCGGAATTCATCGGGCGATATTCGTCACTGGCGCGCGGCGAAACCCCCGACGCCCGACCGATTCCGTCCCTGGAGACGCCATTAGCGCGCTGGCCAGAATTACGCGAGACGCTGGCGGAACTGGGGTTGCCGGTCCCAGCCGCGACCGCCGACAGGCTGCCCGAAATGCTGGCCGATCCGACGGCCCGTACGTTCACTCATACCGACCTGACGCCGCACAACATGGTGCTGTGCCAGAACCGGGTTGTACTGGTCGACTTTGAAGGTGCTGGCTATCGGCACGTCGGGTTCGATCTGCCGTTCCTGCGATTCCCGTTCCAGAATTACGGTCTGCTGATTCCGGCCGCGATCCGAAGGGCGATGGAACAGTCCTATCTGGACACGCTCGCGGTGTCCGAAGAAGCGGTGGCGCTGGGCTGCACGCTGCTGCTGATCGATTGTGTTTACGGGATTCGCCGGGCCGACGACTCCGGCCAGAGCGCCGAATCGGCCCGCCGGCGCCGGGCCCGGATCTGGGAACTGCTCGCCGCCGCGCGTGATGCCTTGCATCGCAGCCAAATCCTCCCTGCGTTGACCCGCTGGCTGGGTGAGTTGGCCGACGCGGTGTACGAGCGCTGGGCGCAGGTCCGCGAACCGACGTCGCTGTTCCCGGTGTTTCGCTGACCATCGCGCTGGAACGCAATCGGCCGGTCCGTTCGTGCAACCGGCGCCGATCGCTAGCAGGACGCCGCGCAGAAGTAAAGGCCCGACCGGGGCCAATGCCGGAGTGCCGCGATCCGATTCTGTGCTCAGTAGACGATATATGGTTGGCGCACCCAACCATCGTGGAACGCGGATGGTCAAGGGGTCGGCCGGATTCGGTCGGTATCTGATAGGTCATACAGAGAAACTGCCGGGCTGTCTGTTTCCGCTCCGTAAAATCCGTGTTCCTTTTCCCGGATTCACACGGTCGGTCGCGCCCCCACGAGTCTCAGGCTTCCGAGGGAATTCGATGGGCGACCCATCAGGGAGTCTGGGTCGGGGTTGACGCTGAGCGTGGGTAAGGCATCATGCGCACGCATGACGTTGCTCCGCTCCGGCCTGGCCCGGAAACCGTCCGAAATGGTCGGTCCTCGGCTGCAAACTCCATCCGTGGGCTGCCGCGCTACGCCCGGTTTCTCCGCAGATCGGTGGGTAACGGGCGGGGAGTCAGTAGCTTCAGGCAACTGCGCGTCGGCCCGATCAAGTCCCCACAGTGGTCACGACTTGGTCACCACGTCCTGATGGGACTGCCGAATCACAACGTTTCAACCTATACAGGTATGCATCCGGGTGGTCGGGCACGTCCGGTGACAGGAAAAGATGGATCCGTTACTGTGCGCACGACTGCGGACTCATCCCGGTTAAGAATCAGAAACGTGCATGTTTTGCGAACGGAATTGCTAGCGTCCCGACGAAGTGTGCTGCATCATGCAAACACCAGCGCGGGCAGACGTCGTCCCGCTCAGTCGGGACAAGGTAGGAGGTGGCGCGGTGGCGGTTGCGGAGATAACCGAGCCGGGGCCCGTCGAAGTCCGCGAACGATCGCAGTCGCGGGCCGGCCGCGTTTGGCGGAGCTACGCTCTGCGTCGAGTACTCAAGAGCGTGGTGACTGCTTACCTCGTCGTGTCCGCGTCGTTTTTCCTGACGCGGTTCATGCCGGGCAACCCGGTCGACGCGTTCGTCGCGTCCAAAATGCAGCAGGGACTGTCCCGCCAGGACGCGATTGCGCAGGCGACGTCGCTGCTCACCTATAACCCAAACTCGTCGCTGCCGAGTCAGTACGTGCATTACATCTGGGGGCTGCTGCACGGCAACATGGGCCAGTCCATCGTCTCGCCGGGTACCCCTGTCACCAGCTATATCAGCAAGTACCTGCCCTGGACGCTGTTCAGCGTCGGGCTTGGCACGATCATCGCCTTCATCATCGGCGTTCTGCTCGGCGTTCTCATCGCCTACCGGCGCGGCGGTTTTCTCGACCACCTGATTACGAACCTCTCCTCGTTCCTGCACTCGGTGCCCAACTATGTGTGGGCGATCCTGATCCTGGTGTTCGGTGGGGTCGAGTTGAATCTTTTCAGCGTCGATGACGTTCAGGGCACGTACTCGCCTGGTGTGAAACCCGGTTTCAACGCCACGTTCTTCAGCGACGCGCTCTATCACGCGGCCCTGCCGGTCACGGTCTATACGATCACGTTGGTCGGTAGCTGGATCCTGGTGATGAAATCGTCGACCACGCAGGTGCTCGATGAGGATTTCGTGACCGTGGCCAAGGCCCGCGGTTTGCGGGACGGCCGTATTCGTACGATGTACGTCGGGCGCAACGCGGTGCTTCCGCTGTTCACCCAGTTCGCGATCGCGATCGGTTTCGTGGTCGGTGGATCGACGCTGGTGGAGCAGATCTTCAAGTACCAAGGCGTCGGCTATTACTTCTATACCGCCATCACCAGCCGCGATTACCCAGTCATGCAGGGGTTCATTCTGGTGCTTACGCTGGCCGTCATCCTGGCCAATCTGATTGCCGACCTGTCGTTGAGCCGGATTGACCCCCGTATCCGTACCGAGGGAGCGCGGTAAATGAGCCAGCCTCTCGCCTCGACCACTGCCACGAATGCCCCCGCCGGCATTCCCGACGTAAAACCCACGCGTGGATCGGGGCCGGTGCGGTCGTTCCTGCGCGCGTTGCTACGCAGCAAAACCGGCTTCGTCGGCTTCTGGGTTTTCCTGCTGCTGTGTCTGATGGGCTTGTTCGGTCAGTATTTCGTCAAGACGGACAACGAGGCCCACACCAACGACATCTACCAATTCCCGAGTTCGGCGCACTGGTTGGGCACCGACTTCGAGGGCAAAGACACACTCAAACAAATCATCGCCGGTGGGCAGGACGTCATCGTTGTTGGTTTGGTCGCCGCGTTGGTGTCGACAATCATCGCCGTGGCGTTCGGTTCGCTGGCCGCCTACCTCGGTGGCGCCTTCGATTCGGTCGTCGTGCAGGTCACCGACTTCGTACTGACCGTTCCGCAGTTCCCGTTGTTGCTGGTGCTGTCGGCCTATCTGCAGTTGGACAGCGCGGTGCTGTTGGCGTTACTGCTCGGCGCACTCGGCTGGCCGACGCTGTTGCGGGCGGTACGCGCGCAGGTGCTGTCGTTGAAGGAACGGGAGTACGTCGAGGCCGCCCGTTTGGTCGACCTGGGCACCACCCGCATTATTGTGCGGGAACTCATGCCCAACATGGCCAGCTATATTCTGATCAACTTCATCACGGCTATGACAGGCGCCGTCTACGCTCTGGCCGGTCTCTATCTGCTCGGTCTGGCGCCGATGTCCGGCACCAACTGGGGAATCATGATCAACGAGGCGTGGACCAAGGGCGCGATCTTCAACTCCGACAGCGCCTTTTTCTTGCTCAGCCCGCTGATCGTGATCAGCATCTTGCAGGTGTCCTCCATCTGGTTGATGCGTTCGCTTGAAGAAATCATCAACCCACGGCTACGGGAGGCATGAGCTCGATGGCTAGCCCCGCCGGAGACATCCTCTCCGAGCCGCGCGACCACAACAGCGGCGAACCACTGGTCGAAATCCGCGACCTTTCGGTGGACTACCGTACCGGCCGGAAGACGGCCGTGTCGGTGGTAAAGGACATCAACCTCGATCTCTATCCAGGCGAGAGCGTCGCGCTGGTGGGGGAGAGCGGTTGTGGCAAAACCACATTGGCGCTGGCGATTCTGCGGATGTTGCCCAAGCTCGGCGTGATCAGCAAAGGCTCGATCCGATTCCGACGGCGCAGCGGCGAAATGATGGACGTGCTGGCCCTGGGCAAGGAGGAGCTGCGGCGCTTCCGGTGGGCCGAGTCCTCTGTGGTCTATCAGGGTGCGATGAATTCGCTCAACCCGTTGATGCGTATTCAGGCGCAATTCGTCGAGACCATTCGGGCGCACCGCAAGGACATGTCCTCCGCCCGGATGCACGAGCGGGCGGCCGAGCTGCTCAAGCTGGTGCAGCTGGATCCGGAACGCGTGCTGCCAGCCTATCCGCACGAGCTGTCCGGCGGAATGCGGCAGCGAGTCCTGCTCGCGCTCGGGTTGGTGCTTGATCCACAGTTGGTCGTACTCGACGAACCCACTACCGCGCTGGACATTCTGACCCAGCGGTCTGTGGTGGAGGTATTGCGCCGCCTGCAGAGCGAATTGCATTTCACGATGGTTTTCGTAACCCACGACCTGCCCCTGGCAGCCGAGCTGGCCGACCGGGTCGCCACAATGTACGGCGGTCGCATCGTCGAGCTGTGCGACGTGCACGAGACCTTCTACAACCCGCGCCACCCTTACACGATCGGCCTGATCAAGGCGGTTCCGCCGGTCACTGGCGACCCGTTGGAGGTCCTCTCGATCGCTGGTTCACCTCCGGGATTCGGCGATATGCCGGCCGGCTGCGCATTCCATCCTCGGTGTGCGTTCGCGCAGGAACGGTGCGCGGTGGACGAACCGCCGTTGGAACCGGTCGATCCGGGGCATGATGCGGCCTGTTTCTTTGCCGATGAGATGAGCTTGGAGCGGAAGCCGGTGGTAGCCGATGTCTGAGGCCACGCAGCGCGAGCTGTTGATGCGGTTGGAGAATATCGGCCAGGTATTCAATACCAAACGCGGTGACGTGCGAGCCGTTGATGATGTCAACCTGGACCTGCACGCCGGCCGGGTCGTGTGTCTGGTCGGCGAGAGCGGATCGGGTAAGACCACGACCGCCCGTATCGCTGCCGGGCTGAACTCACCGACCGACGGCGCGGTGTGGTTCGACGGCCGCGATGTGACGTCGCTGGGCCGGCGCGACCGCGGCGGTTACCGCCGGGCGGTGCAGTACATCCACCAGGACCCGTATGCGTCGCTGAATCCCACCCGTACGGTGGAAAGCACGTTGGTCGCGCCGATGCGCAAGCACCGGATGGTGCGGGGCCGGCGGGCGGCCCACGAGCGGGCCGAGGAATTGCTCAAAGAGGTCGACCTGACCCCGCCGGGCAATTTCCTGCCGAAATACCCGCACCAGCTTTCCGGCGGTCAGCGGCAGCGGGTTTCGGTGGCGCGCGCGCTCACCATGAATCCGCGGCTGATCATTGCCGATGAGGCAACGTCCATGTTGGACGTATCGATCCGGATCAGCATGCTGCGCATGCTCGGCAAGCTGCGCGACGACCTGGACGTCGGATTTCTTTTCATCACCCACGACCTCGCGCTGGCCAAATACTTCGGCTGGGGCGGGGAAACCGCTGTGATGTACCTCGGCCGAATCGTGGAGCGCGGCCCGACAGCACGGGTTATCAACGAACCGGCCCATCCCTATACGCGCGCTCTGCGGCAGGCCATCCCGGAGCCGGACCCGACGCTGACCCGCAACAAGCAGGGAGCGATGCTGCGCAGCGCGGAAATCCCTAATCTGCTGGCGATTCCGCATGGCTGTCCGTTCCATCCGCGCTGCCCGATGGCCCAGCCGGGCGTGTGTGACGTCGACCGGCCCGACCTGTTTCCGGTCGGTGGGCGTGCCGACCACACCGCGGCCTGCGTTCGACTGGACGATGTTGCCGCCGAAATGCCTCTGTCCGAAGCGTTGGTGTCGGCCAACGGGGAGGGAACGGTACCGGCTGAAGGGGGCGCAACGACGTGACCGCTGTCACCCAGTTGGCGCGCGCTGGGCTCCCATTCGCGATTTTCTTCACCGTGGTGCCGGGTTTGTTGCTGCTCGCTGAACACCCCGGCTCGCCTGGTTTTGTTATTACCGTGTTTACGCTCGTTCTGGGCGTTATCTTTCTGGTCGTTGATGTCGCAGCTTTGCGCTTCTCCCGTCGATCCGCCGAATAGCGGCGGATCGGTTTCACAACCCGTACAACTAGCGATCTTCTCTGAAGGAGGAGCGCCGTGAGTAACGAAGAAGTACCGGAGTCCCGTTGGGACCTGTCGCGACGCAGGGCGCTGCAGCTCTTCGGAGTGACCGGCATCGGCGCAACAGCGGCCGCGTGCAGCCGGGCGAACAACAAAACGTCGGGCGGCGGCAGCGGTGGTAGTGGTAGCACCACATTCACCGCCGGATACCCGTACGACGCGCCGCCGAAGGGCAGTTTCAACCCCTTCGACGGTGTCCTGGAGTCGATTCCGAACATGATCGGCTACCTGTACGACTACGTGCTGCTCCCCGGCGCCATGTATTACTGGAAGCAGCAGAAGTACCTTTATTTGCTCGCGGACGAATCCAGCACGCTGTCGGCTGACGGCAAAACCTTTACGTACAAGGTTCGTCAGGGAATGCACTGGAGCAACGGCGACCCGATCACGGCCAAGGACGTCTACACCACGTCGGCGGTGGGCTACGTCATGATCCGGCCGGCGTTCAACTACGTCGACAGCTTCGAGCAGACTGACGACATGACGGTCGTCTACCACATCGGGACGCCGGCGCCGATCGCCCAGTACTACATTCTGCGCGAACGGGTCGTGGCCGATTCGGTTTTCGGCGTTTACGCCAAGCAGGCCGAGCCGCTGATCAAGGCCAAGAAACCGCAGACCGACAAGACAATGGTGTCGCTGAACAAGACGATTTCGGCGTTCAAGCCGAAGACGATTATCGCCAGCGGTCCGTACAACATCGATATCAGCACCGTGACCAGCAACCAGCTGAGCATGCCGAAGAACCCGAAGTCGTACCTGGCCGACAAGGTGAAATTCGACGAGGTGCTGCTGTACCAGGGCGAGGTCGAGGCCGTGACCCCGCTGCTGTTGCAGAAGAAGATCGATTACGCCACCCACGGTTTCCCGGTCGCGTCGGAGGAGGAATTCGTCAAGAAGGGCTACCGGGTTATCCGCCCGCCGGTCTATTCCGGCCCGGCGATCTTCTTCAATTACGACAAGGTGCCCGAGTTCTCCGACAAGCGGGCCCGCCAGGCACTGGCGTACTTCATCGACCGGAACCAGAACGGCACGGTCGGTGAGGGCAAGTCCGGTAAGGGCGTCGTCTACATGGCGGGCATCTCCGACACCGTGGTGTCGCAGTGGTTGTCCGCTGAGGACGAGGGCAAGCTCAACAAGTACGACCGCGATGAGAAGAAGGCCGAGGAGCTGCTCAAGGCCGCCGGCTGGAAGAAGAACGGCAAGAAGTGGATGACGCCGAAGGGCAAGGAAGCGTCGTACACCCTGCTGTTCCCGTCCGACTATGCCGACTGGTCGGCCGCGGCGAAGAACCTCGCCGGTCAGCTGAGCGATTTCGGCATCCACATCGTCCTCAAGGGCGAGCAGTCGGTGCAGCAGCAGGTGGATGTGCAGGGCAGTAATTTCCAGCTCGCCATCCAGGGCTGGGGATCCTCCAGCAACCCGTTCCCGGCTGACAGCTTCCGGGCGGCATTGTTCACCTACAACACACCGCAGTTGGCTCCGACGCAAAAGGGAATGAACTTCCCGATGAAGCAGAAGACCGACGTGGTGGGCGACGTGGATCTGAAGCAGGTCGTCATCGACTCGGGTCTTGGCCCGAACACCGACGCCCTGAAGAAGAACACCACAACGGCTGCGCTGGCGTTTAACGAATTGCTTCCGGTGGTGCCGCTGTGGGAACGCTACGGAAACAACCCAGCACTGCCCAGCGCGATCGCCGGATACCCGCCGGACGACGATCCGATTTACGCCAACTCGCCGTACGCGGACAACTTCACCACGATCCTGACCTTCCAGGGGACGTTGAAGCCCGCGTAAACAGCTTCAGCTGATAACGGTCTCACTGACCCGCCGATTCGTCGGCGGGTCAGTTGGCGTGCTCAGTTTCGGCTGTCGATTGCGCGATTGCGCCTGTGTGCGGCGAGCGTGATGTGAGGGTGGTTTTTGGGTCGCGAAATCGCTCTGGTGTCACGGTCGCTGCAAAAAGGTGCGGTGCGGTGCGGGCTGCGGCAGTGGCCCAGCCCCGGTCCCGGGGTCGCGGCTGCGGAGCAAGACAGCCGGAGCGACACCGCGGGTCACTCCGGTGCATGCGCGGTGCCGCTGGTGCCTGTACGGGGGTCTCCTGGCGTCTCGGCGTGCGCTCGGACGTCGCGGGTGCGGCGTCCGGTTGTCGGGTGTACCCAGACCGCGGTTGGGCATCCGGTTCCGGGTAGTGTGACGCGTCGATTGCCTGCTGTGGCGGCGATTCAGGGCTTTCTTCGTTCGGGCCATGGACGTCAACTCGGCTCGGCTCGCTCCCACGCGATCGTCCCACCAGTAACATCAGCATCCAATGGGTAAAGTCGTATATATCCGTATTACTGGAGTTCTAGCTAGCAAATGACCAGCTTCGCGCAGCCGTCGGAGACTGAGCCGCTAGCAGCTATTGGTCTGCGACGCAGCTAAGTGTGCGCTACATCACATTGACCGGCCGAAGGTTCTCGATACGCGGCAGCTGGACGGAATCCAGGTGCGGCTGTCGTCGCCGCGGGATTCGACGGCGGGTGTTCCGTCGCGACGGGAGGCGAGGTCGGGGACCGCTGTTCCGTTGCCGCTGGGATTTGACCGCGGGTGTTCCGTCGTGGCTGGAGACGGGGCCAGGCAACGGTTGTTCCGTCGAGGCCGGAGAGGAGGCCGTCACAGTTATCCCGTCGCCGCTGGGTAGGGCCCGGACCCGCCTGCCGGGTGAGTCCGGCGACAGTTGGCCTGCGGTGCATAACTCGCTCGGCCGCCCTCCCAGTTCGTGACGCCGACGCTCGCGACGTCCTGGGGCGGGCGGCTCATCAAGGCGCCGTCATGATCCGCGCGGGCCGTTGTCCCAGTCGACGCACCAGAGTCTGCGAGACTGGCCTCGTGTCCGAGCCGCACCAGGAGTCCGTCGAATCGCGTCGACCGCGCAAGGCCGCGGTATTGGTCGCGGTGGCCTGCATTGTCGTGGCGCTCGATGTCATTTCGAAGATATTCGCCGTCGACCGGCTTGAACCGACCCAGTCGAAGCGCATTCTCGGCGGACTCGTGTATTTCTCGCTGGTCCGCAATCCCGGTGCGGCATTCGGCATCGCGGGCAGCATGACCATCGTTTTCGCGGTGGTGGCGGTCGCGGTCATTGTGATGATCATTCGCATTGCCGGGCGGTTACGGTCGTTGCCGTGGGCGATTGGACTGGGCCTGTTGCTCGGTGGTGCGTGCGGCAACCTCATCGACCGAGTCTTCCGTTCGCCTGGCCTGTTTCGCGGCCACGTCGTGGATTTCATTTCAGTACTCGGCCCCGACGGCGAGCATTTCCCGGTGTTCAACTTGGCCGATTCGGCCATCACGATCGGCGCGGTCGCATTGGCGCTCACCGGATTGCTCGGCATAGGCCTGGACGGGCGGCGGATCCCAGCGGGCCCAGCGAACCCAGCGAACCCAGCGGACCCACCGGACCGCGACCGGCCGTAAGCGAGCGGCGCACAGCTGGATCCGGAGGGGCCGTGAGACGGGGATCCCCATGCGGCGCTGGGGAAACGCCAGCCGCGGCAGCCGCACGGGAACAACGTTCGCAGGAAACGCGCGGATTCGCGTCATCGTTGGCCGGCTATTGGTTCGGCCGGTCCCGGCCATTGTTGCCGTGCAACGAGAATTGGCGCCGGTTTCGGCCGTGCTGTTCACCGTCTCGCGGCCTATATCGCAGCCGGGCAACGTCGACGATCCGATTGCGTAAAGTCGGGTGGCCGGATCCTGACACATAAGCCGCCCGGTGACCTCGAACATTTCCGGTGTGTAGCAGCGGCTTTCGGCCTATCGGACCGTCCGCAGTGGATCGTTTGCCGCAACCGAGTCCGCCGCTGGGAGGCAGGGTCCAGAAAAGCCGTCGGTTTTCCGGCCCGCCGGCCTGACACCGAATTCCGGTCGCGAGAGATGTGCGCACGATTCAGCCCGACGTGCCGTACGTGCGCCCGGGATTTCCACTCCAGTTGAAGGCGGCCGGAGCCTATACCCTATTGCGGTTGCCTGGACAACAGTTGCGGGTAAAAACCGACCTCGGGCGTGTCGCGTTTGACGACTGAAAGAACTCCACAGATTCTGGTCGGATCAGCCAGTACGGCAGGAAATTATTCCGCGGGATCGTTTTCAGGAATCGGGCAATCGGCCTGTAACATCGGCATCCTCCTTCATATCGGGCGCCAAATCGTGAAAGCTATCTACGTCCCCTTGTGGCCACGCCGTTCACCGGCTTATTACATTTTGGAACCCGGTTGTCATGACAAGGTTGTCAGGTGCGCGTAAGCGCTTTACGATCCCCAATCACACGTGGCAAGCCGCTGACAACTCCAGGCCTGGATTTCGAACAGGAGCGGACCAGATCCAACATTCACCCTCGGCACAGCGCGGCCGAGTGTTGCCGTGCGCGTTCAGAGCTGAGTAGAGAAAGGGCCAAGCGACCGTGGATGAGCTGACCTCGAATAGCAGCATCAGTCGCCGCAAGTTTCTGTATGGTTCCGCGTTAGTCGCTGGCTCAGCGGCCCTTGCCTCCTGCAGTAGCGGCGGCGGCGGCGGAGGCAACAATGGCGGTAGTGGCGGGTCCGGTGGCGGTGGGGACACCGCTAAGGGCTCGGCCAAGAAACCGCTCGCGCCGCCGAAGAGCTTCTCTGAATCTCCGACGCTCGCCGCGCAGACAAAGAGCGGAAAGCTTCCCGCCGTAAGCAAGCGCTTGCCGGAGAGTCCGTACGTTGTCCCGCACAACTGGGTTAAGCGCGGGAAGTACGGCGGCAAGATGAACATGATTTGTTTTTCCAGCCAGGGCACAACCAAGGCTGATGCTAACCGGGAGTTGTTTTACGGTCACTCCCTGTTGCGTTGGTTGAATGACGGTCTCGATGTCGGTCCCGGCCTGGTGCAAACGTGGACGTCGAATGCGGATGCTTCTGAGTGGACGTTGAATTTCCGCAAGGGTCTGAAGTGGTCGGACGGTCAGCCGTTCACCACCGCCGACATCATGTTCTGGTGGGAAGACATCATCCTGCCGGGTCACTTCGCCCAGGTGCCGCCGGATGAATGCCGGTCCGGAAAGAACACGCTGTGCAAGATGACCGCGGTCGATGACACCACGTTGAAGATGACGTTCGACGCGCCGGCCCCGTTGACCGCCGACCGCCTCGCGATGTGGACCAAGGGCGCCATCGGCAAGAACGGCCCGATCTGGGTTCTGCCGATGCACTACCTGAAGCAGTTCCACCCCAAGTACAACAAGAGCGTCCCGAAGAACTGGGACACCGTCGGTGGCTTGTGGGAGAACAAGTCGGACTGGATGCGTAACCCCGACTGCCCGACGTTGCTGGGTTACAAGACCAAGTCGTTCGACAACAACCAGGGCGTGGTCCTCGAGCGCAACCCGTATTACTGGGTGGTGACCAAGGACGGCGACCAGCTGCCGTACATCGACGAAGTCTCGATCACCACGGTGCAGGACGCGCAGGTCGGCAAGCTCGAAGTGCAGCAGGGCAAGATCGACTTCTGCATGGGGTACTTCAACCAGATCGACCTCTCCGACGTATCCACGCTGCAGCAGTCCAAGCAGAAGGCGCAGACCGAGGTCGTGTTGTGGGACAGCGGATCGGGCACCGGCTCGATCTTCTTCCTCAACCTCGACTATCCGGATGAGAAGCTGCGCAACCTGTTCCGGGAGACGAAATTCCGCCAGGCGATCTCGTACGCGTTCAACCGGGCCAACGTCCAGAAGACGCTGTATTTCCAGACCGGCTTCCAGACCAGCGGAACGATGAGCCCGAAGGCGATCGAATACCAGGTCAACGACGAAGGCAAGAAGACCTTCCAGCAATGGCGTGATGCGTACGTCAAGCACGACCCGAAGAAGGCCAAGCAGTTGCTGGCCGAGCTGGGGCTGAAGGACAAGAACGGCGACGGTTACCTCGAGATGGCCGACGGTACAAAGTTGACTGTCCGCATTGACTACTCGGCCGACATCAGCAAGACCGAGGCGGCCAAGGACGACCAGTTGGTCAACGACGCGAAAGCGGTTGGCCTGCACATGACCCGTAACCCCGTCACGCCGGCGAACTACGCCGACCAGTGGGAGACGGGCAAGCTGATGGGCCACACCAACTGGGAGGTCGGCGACGGACCGAACCACTTGGTCTATCCACAGTGGCTGGTCCCGATCGAGTTCGACCGCTGGGCGCCGCTGGAGGGCGAGATGTACTCGCTGCGTGGCACCAAGCAGGAGAACGAGCAGAAAAGCGTCGACCCGTGGAAGCGGACGCCTCCGCGCCTGGATCCAGACCCGAAGGGCCCGATCCAGAAGCTGTGGGACCTGTACGACCAGACCAAGATCGAGCCGGACTTCATGAAGCGCACCAAGCTGGTCTGGGAGATGATCAAGATCCACGTCGAAGAGGGACCGTTCTTCATGGGCTCGGTTGCCAACTACCCGCAGGTCGTGGTGGTCAAGACCGCGCTGCAGAATGTGCCGCGCAAGGAGAATTTGGCCCAAGGCGGCTTCGTCAACCCCTGGACCCACCCGGTGCCTGCTGTTTACGATCCGGAGGTCTTCTATTGGGACAACCCGGCGCAGCACAACGCATAACGCGCTTGATGGACCACGGACACTGCGAAGGGAATCGTTGACGTGCTGATTTTCGCTGCGCGGCGACTTGTCTACATGGTCTTGACGTTGATCGCCATCTCGATCCTGAGCTTCATTCTGATGAACTCGGCTCCGGGTTCGGCGCTCGACCAGGAGATCAGCCGATTGCGTTCGGTCGGTGGCGATGTGTCTTCGACGCAGATCGACGCCTTGAAGAAGCAGTACGGCGTTGATGATCCGTGGTACGTCAAGTACGAGAAGTGGGCCAAGGGCTTTGTGCACGGCGACTTCGGTCAGTCGTTCAGCCAGCACGAGCCGGTCAGTCAGCTGATCTGGAGCAAGATAGGGCTCTCGGTCGCGCTCAGTGTCGGCTCGTTGCTGGTGGCCTGGGTGATAGCGATACCAATAGGTGTGTATTCGGCAACCCATCGATATTCATTACCCGACAACGTCATCACGCTCATCCAGTTCATCGGCATCGCGATACCGGAGTTCCTGTTCGCGCTGGTGCTGATGACGCTGGCGGCCAAGTATCTCGGCACCGACGTCGGCGGCCTGTTCTCGAACGCGTATCAGAACGCGCCGTGGAGCGGTGGGAAGTTCCTCGATTTGCTCAAGCACCTGTGGATCCCGCTGGTCGTGATCTCCGCCGGGAGTACTGCCTGGCTCACCCGGGTGATGCGGGCCAACCTGCTGGACGTGCTCAACCAGCAATACGTGCAAACGGCCCGGGCTAAGGGCGCCAAGGAAAGAACGGTGATCTGGAAGCACGCGGCGCGCAACGCGCTGCACCCGCTGGTGATGACGCTCGGTTCCACGCTGACGGTGCTGATCTCGGGTGAGGCGATCGTCTCGATCGTGCTCAATCTGCCAACCACGGGCCCGTTGTTCCTGCAGGCTCTGATTTCCAAAGACATGTACCTCGCCGGCACGCTGTTGATGATGCTGTCCGTGTTGCTGGTCCTGGGTAACTTCATTGCCGATATCGCATTGGCGTGGATCGATCCGCGGATTCGCGTGGCGTGAGGGGTTGACTGATGGCCAGCATTCAGGAAGCAGTTTCGGGTCCAGAGGTCCAGGCCCAAGCCGTCGAGAGCAGCGTCGGTGAGGTCTCCCAGTGGCGGTTGATGGGGCGGCGGTTCCGCCAAAGCAAGCTCGCCGTGGTGGCCATGATCATCCTGGCGTTGATGTACCTCGGCGCGTTGTTCGCGACGTTCCTGTCGCCGAACGAGTACGACGCGCAGGACGCCAACCGCAAGAACGCCGCGCCCAGCTCGTGGACCTGGCATAGCGGGCCGGCGGTCTGTGGTGTCACCCAGACGCTCGACACCACCAACCTCGCCTACAAATACAAGTCCGACTGCAAGAAGTCGGTCACCGTGCATTTCTTCGGTGAGGGCTTCAAGTACAAGCTGTTCGGCATCATCCCGACCCGCCGGCACCTCTTTACCGTGAAGGCGCCCAACAAGGTTCTGCTGTGGGGCGCCGATACCCAGGGCCGGGACGTCTTCGCCAGGACGATGCAGGGCGCCCGGGTGTCCCTGACCATCGGATTGTTGGGTGTGGCGATCTCGACCGCGTTGGCGGCGATCATCGGTACGATCTCCGGCTATTTCCGGGGCGCCGTCGATACGATCATCCAACGCATTATCGAGATCATTCTGTCCGTGCCGACATTGCCGTTGTGGGCGACCATGGCCGCGGTGTTGCCCCGAGATATGTCAGTAACAAAACGATATTTCCTCATCACATTGGTGCTCTCTCTGGTCGGCTGGGCCGGCCTCGCCCGGCAGGTCCGCGGCAAGGTGATGGCGTACGCCCAAGCCGACTACGTCGCCGCGGCCAAAGCCGCCGGCAGCTCGCACCGCCGAATTATTTTCACCCACCTGTTACCCAACGCGATGAGCCACATCGTGGCCGTCGCCATGCTCGCCATCCCGGCCACGATCATCGCCGAGACATCGCTGTCCTTCCTCGGTATCGGTATGTTGCCGCCGGCCGTGAGTTGGGGCGTACTGCTCAGCGACGCCCAGCAGATCTCCGTCGTGCTGCAATATCCGTGGATGCTGATTCCGGCCGCCGCGGTCGTGGTCGCGGTGACCTGCTTCCAGTTGATCGGTGACGGCGTACGCGACGCGGTTGACCCGTACGGCTGATCGGGTCGTAGTTCCAGGCCCCGAGCAAGCCAGAAGCCGTTGGAGAACAGGAGAATTGATGAGCGCAGTGCCTATGGGCGACGATGTGGCCGGCGTACCGGCCGCCTCGAATCGCACCGACGCTGTGGTGTCGGTACGCGACCTCGAGGTGCAGTTCAAGACGCCGATCGGCCTGGTCCGCGCGCTCAACGGCGTGACGTTCGACGTGCAACGAGGCCGGGTGCTCGGCATCGT
The DNA here is from genome assembly GCA_040414495.1 of Mycobacteriales bacterium. Lineage (GTDB taxonomy): Bacteria > Actinomycetota > Actinomycetes > Mycobacteriales > QHCD01 > DATAVB01. The sequence continues at coordinate 120,454 of JBEDUI010000083.1, read as the reverse complement.
GGGGGAGAGCGGTTGCGGCAAGAGCGTGACGGCGCGGGCCATCATGCAGATCATCGAGCCGCCGGGGAAAATCCACGGTGGATCGATCGTCTTCCACCGTCCGTCCGGACAGGACGATGGTGAGGCCGCCTCGCAGATTCTGAGTGAGGACGCCGCGGACACCGCCGCCGCGAAGGCGATCCGTTCCGGCAGCGTGGAGATCACCACGCTGGACCCGCGCAGCCCGGAAATGCGATCGCTGCGCGGCGCGGAAATCGCGATGATCTTCCAGGAGCCGATGACCTCGCTGAACCCGGTCTATACGGTCGGGGCCCAGATCGAGGAAGCGGTCCTGCTGCACCAGACCTCGGACAAGGAAGAGGCGCGGCGGCGGGCCGTGGACATGCTGCGGCAGGTCGGAATGCCGAACCCGGAGGGTGCGGCGCAGTCGTTTCCGCACCAGCTCTCCGGCGGTATGCGCCAACGCGCCATGATCGCGATGGCGCTCTCCTGCGCACCGACCGTACTCATCGCCGACGAGCCGACCACAGCGCTGGACGTCACCACCGAGGCGCAGATTCTCGAGCTGATGCGTCAGTTGCGTGATGAAATCGGCATGTCGATCATGTTCATCACGCACAGCATGGGCGTCGTCGCGCAGCTGTGCGACGAGGTGATCGTGATGTACCTGGGCCGGGTGGTGGAACGGGCCAGCGTCGATGAGATCTTCTACAACCCCAAGCACCCGTACACGCGGTCGTTGTTGCGTTCGATTCCGCGGATCGGATCCGAACGCAAGGCGCCGCTTGAGGTGATCAAGGGATCGGTACCGGACCCGTACGCACAGCTGCCCGGTTGCCCGTTCCACCCGCGCTGCCCCGACTTCATCCCGGGTACGTGCGATTCGCTGGTTCCGTTGGAGACCAGCGTCGGCGCCGACCACGGCGTGCGTTGCCACCTGTATCCGGGCTCGACTCCGACGACCGCTGGAGAGGAGTCCTAAATGGACACCACCCCGCTGCTGGAAGTCACGGGACTGAAGAAACACTTCCCGATCCGGGGCGGCCTGCTGCGCCGGCAGATCGGCGCGGTGAAGGCGGTCGACGGGGTTGACCTGACCGTCGCGCGCGGCGAAACGATGGCGATCGTCGGCGAATCCGGTTGTGGCAAAAGCACGACTGGCCGCACGATCATGCGCCTGGAGCAGCCCACCGGCGGCGAGGTGGTTTTCCACGACACCAAGCTCGGCCCGGTGCACGTGGAGAATGCCAACTCGCGCACGATGCGGCAGATCCGCCCGAATATGCAGATCATTTTCCAGGACCCGTTCTCCTCATTGGACTCCCGTATGACGGTGGGTCGGGTCATCGCCGAACCGCTGAAAATCAACAACGTGCTCTCCGGCCGGCAACTGAAGGACCGGGTCGCCGAACTGCTCAGCCTGGTCGGCATGCGGCCCGAGCACGCGAGCCGTTACCCGCACGCGTTCTCCGGCGGCCAGCGGCAACGTATCGGCATCGCCCGCGCGATCGCGCTCAACCCAGACCTGATCATCTGCGACGAGCCGGTCTCCGCCCTCGACGTGTCGGTGCAGGCCCAGGTGCTGAACCTGATGGAGGACCTGCAGCGCAAGCTGGACCTGACGTACCTGTTCATTTCGCACGACCTGTCGGTGGTCGAGCACATCGCCGACCGGGTCGCCGTGATGTACGTCGGCCAGGTGGTCGAGGTCGGTACCACGCACGAGCTGTTCTACTCGCCGAAGCACCCGTACACCGAGGCGTTGCTGTCGGCGGTGCCGCAGCCGGACCCGCGCAACCGCACCCGGCCGACCGCGCTCACCGGCGACGTACCCAGCCCGGCCAACCCGCCCTCGGGCTGCTACTTCCACACCCGGTGCCCGTACGCCCAGCCGATCTGCAGCGAGGAGCGGCCCCCGCTACGCTCTCTCGGCGGCGGTCAGCAGGCCGCCTGTCACTTCGCCGACGAGCTCAACCTCGCCGGCGCGGTGGTGAACGCCATACCGAGCATCGACGAACCGACCCGGCCTGCCGTGCAGAACGGTTCGGCCGCCGTTGACGCCGCGGCGGTCAGCACCACCGAGCAACACCACGAGGAGAGTTGATGCGCACGGGGTTGCCGTTGTTCAGCGGCGTCACGACCTACCGTGACGAGCAGGGCCGGTTCGCGTTCCGGCACCCGTCGGACTGGACCTGCGAGGAATTGGCCGACGACCGCGAAGGCGTGATCAGCCGGCCCGAGCCGGAGGACCAGGACACGTACTTCGCGGTCTGGATCGCACCGCTGGAGATGGGCGTGGTGGCCGAGGACCTGGAGGAGCTGCGGAAGGGCTTCGACGACGGCCTGGCCAAGCTGCCCGGGTTGACCATCGAGTCGGCCAGCGAGAACACGTACGGCAACATCGTCAAGCTGGAACGACAGTTGACGTTCACCGACGGGTCGGCCGTGCGCCGGCGCAAGGTGTGGGGCATGTACGTCGACACCTGGCAACTCGTCGTCAGCTACCAGGGGTCGACGATCGAGGAGTACGACTACTGGCTGCCGATGGGCAACTACTGCTACGCGACGTTTGAGCTGCCCGAGGCGCTGTGGTTCGCCACCGACCCGGAGCTGCGTCCGACGCCCCCCGAGGAATAGCGGAACCCCGGCCGCCCTTCGGCTGTATCGCGCCTCGTCCAGCTGTTGATCATGCGGAAATGGTCCGCGACCCCAGTGCGGACCATTTCTGCACGGTTGGTTTATGGCTGCGGTTTGATGTTGATCCCGCGGTGAAACACGTTGTCCGGGTCGTACTGCGCCTTGATCCGGGCCAGCCGGTCGTATTTCGGCCCGAACGTCGCCCGCACCCGCGACTCGTCGTACTCGCTCATGAAGTTGATGTACGCACCGCCCGTGGCGTAAGGGATCAGGTCCTGCCAGAACCGCCGCGCCCAGACCCGGTCGGCCTGCAGCGTGTCCGCGGTCTGCGCCATCGCGGTGATATTGAAGACCATATTGATCGACCGGCCGCCGCCGAACGCGGTGTCGTCCTCACCGACCGCGGCGTACGCGCCGCCCAGGTTGAACATCGGCGTGAACGAGACCGGCGAAGTCTTCCGCGGCATCTGCTTCATGATGACGTCGATGACCCCGCTGCTGAGCCCCTCGAGGTAATGCGCCTTCTCGTAGGCAAGGGCGCCCCATGGCGCCGTGTCGTCCAGCAGCTGTTGCAGACCGGCGTACGGGATCGGCGAGACCAGCTCGAACAGTGGCGGTAGGACGGCCCGCATGTCGTCGAACAATCGAGCGTGCTCGTCGGCCGAACCAAATCCGGCCACCAGCAGCGCGTACCCGGGGGCGAAGTGATAGGCGGGCGGTACGAATGGCGCCGGCGGCGCGTTCATGCCGGCCATCAGCGCACCCATGTCGTTCGGCATGGACGTGCCGACCTCATTCATCAGCCGCAATGCCTCGCGGCCCTGATCGGCGCTCCAGAAGAACAGGCCGATCTGGACCTCCGGGCCGACGTCGTGGGTCTGGAATTCGAAATTGGTCACGACGCCGAAGTTGCCGCCACCACCGCGGATGGCCCAGAACATGTCCGGGTGCTCCTGCGCGTTGACGGTCAGGATGTCGCCGCCGGCGGTGACCACTTCGGCCCCGAGCAGGTTGTCGCAGGTCAGTCCGGCCTTGCGGGTCAGCCAGCCGAAGCCGCCGCCGAGCGTCAGGCCGGCGACGCCGGTGTGGCTGACCGTGCCGGCCGGGACGGCTTGGGCGTGCTGCTGGGTGGCGGCGTCCAGAGCGGCCAGGGTTGTGCCTCCGCCACAGCGGGCCCGGTGCGCGGCCGGGTCGGTGGTGACGGTGGTTTGCTGGCTCAGGTCGATCATCAGGCCGCCGTCGCAGACCGACGCTCCGCTGAAGCTGTGCCCGCCACCGCGGACCGACAACTCAAGGTTGCGGTCACGGCCGAACCGGATGGCGGTAGCAACGTCCTGGGCATCCTGGCACCGGGCGATCAGCGCCGGTCGGTTGTCGATGTCGCCGTTCCACAGCGACCGGGTCTGGTCGTAATCCTTGTCACCTGGGAGCGACGCGCTGCCGTGCAGGCGGTTTCGCAATGTGTCGACGTCGCGATCGATGATGTTCCTCATGCCGGTCACCCCCAGAACGCGTCTTGTTCGTAGGGATCGGCGGCGTAGCCCCAGAACTCCACGACCTTGCCGTCGCGCAGCACGCTGACGTGTACCTGGTCGTCGCTGAGGGTCTTGTCGCCCCGGCTGGCGGTCGTGTGCACCAAGGCGATGCCATGCCGGTCATTGGCCAGCAAATCCTGGACGGTGATGCGGTTCGTGTCTTCGCTCAGCTCGCGAAGCCGGCCAAAGAACTCGAATACCTTCGACTTTCCTTTATAGTCACCGGCCAGTTGGTTGCGTCCCAATACGTGCCAGACCGCGTCTTCGTCGATCAGCCGGTCGAGCGTCTCCAAATCGCCGTTACTAAATGCGGTATATCCCTGTCTGAGGAGAGCGACGTTTGCGTGCTCAGTCATGATCATGTCCTTCCCCCGTTCGCGGGGCGTTTCCGCCCGCGTAAGTTATCCACCATAACTTGATGACGAAGAATCTTTGCCATCAAGTTATTTTTGGAACGGGGCTGCGGATCGGATCTTGCTGAGGCGACCGGTCCCGGTGCGGGCGTCGTCGCGCTGTGCCGTTTCTGATCCGGCGGATCGGCTTCCGTGCCTGCTTTGCGCCGCTGAGCCGTTTCCGATCCGGCGGGCCGGCTTGCGCGCTCGCGCCTATTTCCGGTGCTATCGACGCGTGGCTGTCCGCACGTGATCTTCATTCCGAGTTAGTTCCCGGCAGGGTTGCTTCCCGGTGCTTCGGCCGGTTTTGTGGGCTTTCGACTGATGCTCGCGGGTTGGTTCGGTGCCCGTCGCAGCCCGCGGCCTCAACTCTCGGCCGCGATCCCGGAACGGAGTTCCGTGTCGATGATTTATTTGATCTTGATTCGACTGTCTGTTGTGGATAGACGCGTATTTGCTCACGACATGCATTCTGTTTCTTACCGTGCGTCATCGATCGTCCGAATCTGGCCGCGGAAAAGATCAAGTTACGGTAGATCGGCTATATACAAATGAACTCGTAAAGATAAATGATGATGGCATTTCAGCCGACAGGACGTACTATTTCCGCAATGAGGGCGATCGGGGGGTCGTTATGGTCGTTATGGCCGCCTCCACAGTTGCCGGCCCGTCACGACCGGCGTCCGGTGTGGGCGAACTGATTGTTGTGCTCATTGCATTGGTGCTCGGTTATTTGTTGTCGTTGCGTTTGCATCCGTATACATCCTGTCGCGCCTGCAGCGGGCGCGGCCGCAATCGTGGTGGTATCTACCGTTTCTCGTTCGGAGAGTGTGGCCGTTGTGCCGGAAAAGGGCGCAAACTGCGCTTAGGTGTACGGGTCTTTGGTAATCCGGACCGCTACAGCAGCGGCTCCTGATTTCCGGTCCAACAGTCCTTTCTCCGCGGCATTTGCGCCGGTCCACATTTCCCGGTTTTGCCGACCCCGAATTTCGTAGCTCACATTGTTGATCAAGAAGTTTCCGACGCAATTCTCGGCGTGTCGTCGGCGTGTCGCGCAGGAAACTTCATGATCAACGCGTGAAATTCGGGGGGCCGTCAACCGGCCAGAAAGGACAGTCGTACCTGGCGGGTCGGGTTGTCGACATTGAGGTCGACCAGACAGATCCGTTGCCAGGTGCCCAGAGCGAGGCGGCCGCCCAGCACCGGGATCGAGGCGTAGGGCGCGATCAGCGCCGGCATGACGTGCGAGCGGCCATGCCCAGGCGTGCCGTGCCGGTGCCGCCAGCGGTTGTCAGCCGGCAGCAGATCGCCCAACGCCGCGAGCAGGTCGTCGTCGCTGCCGGCACCGGTCTCGATGATCGCGATGCCCGCGGTCGCGTGTGGCACGAAAACGTGCAGCAGCCCGTCCTGTTCGCCCTCCAGGAAGTCCTCGCAGGCCGAGGTGAGGTCGCGGACGGCGTCCTGCGCGCCGGTACGTACGGTGATCGTTTCGCTTCGCATGGGCTCATCATGCCCACCCGTCGGGAGAACCCTGTACAGATCGTGCCGAAATGAGCCGTGGCCCACGATGTGCCGGGCGAACTCGTGGCCGGACCACCGGGTTTCTTGATCGTGAGTCTATTTGGTACGGAATTCGGTATCAGATCAACTCACGATCATGGTCGGGCCGGCGCGGGCCAGCTGAGACCCGCGCGGAGGTTCTTGATCGTGATGGGTTTCGTCAACGAACTCGCGACGAACGACATCACGATCACGGCCGAGCCCGGCGCGATGCCTTAGGGGGAGCGGTCCGGGGGCGCACCCGATCATGGTCGAGCCCGGCGCGACGCCTTAGGGGGAGCGGTCCGGGGGCGCACCCGATCATGGTCGAGCGCGGTGTGCGGCGCGCTTGGGAAGCGGTCCGGACGTACCCGGTCGCGGTTGAGCAAGCTGAGCCGGCCAGGCGGTTTGCCGGGCTGGCGGCGTTTCGAGGTACTGGCGGGTCGTGCGAGCCGGATTGCTATTGGTCGAGGGCGGAGAGCGCGCTGATATAGACGGTCCCGATTTTGCGGGGGTCGGAGGCGGTGAACGACGTACCACCGGTCGCGGCCGCGATCTGCTTGAGCGCCGTGGTGTTCGCATCCGCGCCGTACGCGATCGTGATGATGCGCACCGGCGCGGCCGGATCCTGCGTCTGGCGCAGCTTGTTCAGCAGCGTCTGCAGGCTGATGGTGCTGTTGGCGTCATCGCCGTCGGTCAGCACGATCAGCATGTTGACCGAGCTGGGCAGGTACTTCTGCGAGGCTTCGTTGAAGGCGGTCAGGATCGAGTCGTACAACGCCGTTCCATGCTGCGGCTGCAGCGCCTGGTACGCGCTGCTGAGCGCCGCACGCCGGCTACCGTTCGCACCGGACTGACCGGCCAGCCCCAGCGACACCAGTGACCTGTAATTGTCGGCGGTGCCGTCGATCCCGGTCGAGAACTCGGCCAGCCCGATCGAGTCGTTGCTGGCGAAGTACGGCAACGCGTCGATCGCACTGTCGCGGGCCAGTTGGAGCTTGGTTTCCGTGGTCCCGGGCACGTGGGCCGACATCGAGGCCGAGACGTCGATCAGCGACAGCACGGAACGCCGGGTGTTGAGCAGTGCCCAGGCCGAATGCGCGGCGAGCACCGCATCGGAGTCCGGCCCATCGTCGAGTTTGCCGTGCGCTCCGTCGATGCCCGGACCGGATAGTCCGCCGGCCGTACCGTCGGCGCGGCGCAACCCGAACTGCGTCAGCGAGTCCTGTGTGGACGGATTCACCAACCATTTCTGGAAGTCCTCGGCGCCGGCTCGTTTCTCCTTGGTGACCCAGTTGCTGTTCAGGATCGCGTACGGGTAGTCGACGGCCCTGGTGGCACCGAACGCGTTGAACGACTGCAGTTGGTGCGCTTTGTGTGTGGCGTTGTATCGAAACAGATCGGCTTCGGACACCGCGACCATATGGTCGGCCGAGGCATTGCTGGCGGTCCTGTCCAGCACCGATACGCCGTCATCGCCGATGGTCGAGATCCGCGAGCCGAGCCGGATCAGGCCCAGTCGCGCGGCCGTCGAATTGAAGGTCGCGCCGGTCACCGCATCGCCGTGGTTCGTAATGCCGGCGGCGGCCAGAATAAGTGCGAGCCCGGTGCCGGTATTGGCCGGATCGGGTACGGAAATCTGCGCGCTGCCTTCCGAGTCGAGGTTGAGTAGCGCGTCCAGGTCGCGGCCGGCACCGTCCCGCTGCCACGCCGTCACCGTCTGCTGGGGTGCGGCCAACACCAGCGGGGACGTGGCGACGGGATTAGCGGTCTTGGGTAGGACTGCGGCGTTGTCGGCCTGTGAGCGCAACACGTCGAGGCTGCTGATCGAATCCGGCACCCACACATCAGCCGGCGTTCCGCTGCCCGGGTATGGATTGGAACGCACCGCGGAACCGGCGTCGCTGTTTTCCAGCGAACTGACCTGGGGGACCACGCATTTTCCGTCGACCCGGTGATGCGTCGCGGCGTATCGATTGGCGAGGCTGCCGAGCCAGCCGATCGCCGACGGGTCGGCCCGCACGACGACCTTGATGGTTCCGTTCGGGCAGGCGGCGGCCGTTTCGGCGCTGCCCGAATGTCCTCCTCGGGTAGCGGTTACCGCAGCCGCGGTGCCACCGGCGACCAGGCAGGCTGCGCCTGCTATGGCGGCGATCTTGACGCGCCCTCGGCGCTGCCGCCCACTCCTTGCGTGCCTACCCATGTATTCAACGCCTCTGCCGCGGTTGCCGGGTGGAGACGGTTGCCGAGCCCGGGGGAAATCGCGCGCAACCGCCCGCACCGACGTTGGTATCGGGGCCTTAGCCTTAGGGCCTAATGACGTCGTGTCAAGGCGAATGGATTAATAGCCACCGATAGTCGTTGATGAACTACATATCGTGACAATAATTTCGGAAGAGCGTGCGTTATAACACACGGATCCGCCGTATCGGTTATCAACCGACGTATCGGGAATAACGTGACGGCCGGCCATAGAGCTGGCGCGGTTACATCCACTGGATGTGCGAGATGACATCGGCGAACACCTCCTCCAGATCGTGCGTTACGCCGTTGCGGGAGAAGAAGTTCACCAGGTTCGAGATATCCCGATGCAGAAAGTTTAGGTCACCTTCGGTGAGGCCGATATCGGCAGCTTGCGGGAAGTCGATGATAGAAATTCGCCCGTCGTGGACGAGAATGTTGTACGCGGAAAGGTCGGCGTGCACCACGTCGCACGCCACCATGGTGCGCAGCGCATCGAGGCATTGCTGCCAGACGTCGGCGTAGTCCAGTTCACCGGAGCGAGCTATATCGATTAATCGCGGTGCCGGCTGGTCCCATTCGCCGACGTACTCCATGAGAATTTCGGTGCCGGCGCACGAGATCGGATACGGCACCGGTGCCTCGTTTTCCCAAAGTCGGCGCAGGATCTGGAACTCGTGCATGGCCCATTGCTGATCCCGTATCCGTAACCCGGCCTTGGTGCCACGCGCCATGGCCAGATCGTCGCGGCGTAGTCCGGTCCGGCGGCCGGCGCGGTAGGCGGCATCATTGCGGAACCCGCGATGCTCCCGGTCGCGGTAGCGTTTGGCGACCATTAGATGGGACCGCTCGCGCAGTCGGCGCTCCAGCAAGAACGCGTCGGCCTCCTTGCCGGTCTGCAAGGTCGCCAGTTCCGTGTCGGTGGCTTCGGAGTCGGTGATAACCCAGTCCGGGCGCGGGCGGGTCATGGTGCCGGCGCAATCGTCGTACGGATGGTGCACACAGTCACGGTCGATCCTTCGAGAAAGCGGATCGCCTGCTGCGTAAGGAAATCAGTGGCTGCGGCTGCACCTGTGAGGCGGCAGGGGATCCGTATTTTGGCATGACGAAATCGCGTTCACGGAAATCCACCCCCTCGGTGTCGGGCGCCACTGACTCGAGCGCGCGCAAAGAGCGACGAGCGCGCCGAAAAATATCGACCCGGCGCGGGGCGGGTCAACTGATTAAGCGGTCAACCGTTTAAGTGTCGGGCGGTCTGGGGCCGATCGCGAGTTTGCGGACCCGGGGACGGGCTGGGCGTGAGTTTGCGGGCCCGGGGGAGCGAGCTGGTCGCTGAGCCGCGGGTCGGGAGGGGGCTGAGCCGAACGGTTGGCCGACCCGTACGGTGGCGGGCGAGATGAGAGCTGACGAGCCCGCCCTGGCGCTGCTGGCCCACGGCACCCGTGACCCGGCCGGGGCGGCGGAGATCGACCGGCTGGCCCAACGGCTGCGCGCGCAGGTGGCCACCGTGGTGGTCGGCTACGCCGACGTGCGCCCGCCGACCCTGGCCGACGCGCTGGCGAACATCGGCGGCCCGGCGGTCGTCGTACCGGCCTTCCTCGCCGCCGGTTACCACGTACGGGTGGATGTGCCGGCGCAGCTGGCCGCCACCGGTCGCACCGACGTGCTGCTGGCCGAGCCGCTCGGCCCGGACCCGGCCCTGATCGAGGTGGCGGCCGACCGACTGGACGCCGCCGGCTACGCGAGCGGGGATCAGGTCGTGCTGGCCGCGGCCGGCTCCCGTGACTCACGGGCCACCGACGAGGTGAGCGCGGTCGCCACAGCGCTGGGCGACCTGCTGGACACAAGAGTCGAGGTCGGATTCGCCACCGGCAGCCCACGGGTCGCCGACGTCGTGGCCGACCTCAAGAGTCAGGGCCGGGTGGCGGTCGCGTCGTGGCTACTGGCGCCGGGGCTGTTCCAGCGCACGGTCGAAGAGGCCGGCGCCGATGTGGTGGCGCAGCCGCTGGGCGCGCACGAGGGCGTGGCCGCGGTCGTACTGGCCCGGTACGCAGCCAAGTGCCCCGAATCCGGTGCGAATACGGCGCCTCATATTGGGTAGGGACGACCGCGCCAAAAGCCAAAACGGAAGGGCAACGGCCCGCAAGCGGGTCAAGGAGAGGAGGGATTCGGTGAGCCGGCACGGCCTGGACCGGACGGCAATCTGGACAGCAATGGCCCAACATGCCTTAACCAGCAACCCGGACCGGGGTCGCCTATGACGGCGGCGCTGACCGACCAACCGAACCAACCGACCAAACCGCGCGCCCTACCCTCGCTGACCGGAATGCGCTGGGCCGCGGCCTTCCTCGTCTTCGGCACCCACGTCCGGATCTTCGGCTACTTCGACGGGACCGCCGCCCGCGTCGTGCGGACCTGTCTGCGCCCCGGCTCGACCGGCGTGTCGTTCTTTTTCATCCTCTCCGGATTCGTACTGGCCTGGACCGCGCGGCCGCGGGACACCGCACCGGCGTTCTGGCGTCGCCGGTTCGCCCGCGTCTACCCGCTGCACCTGGTCACCGCGCTGCTGGTGCTGGCGCTGGCCTGGACGATCCTGCCGCGCGGCGCCCGACCCGGCCCGTTCGCATTCGTCACCAACCTGTTGCTGGTGCAGTCCTGGTCCGGCGCGCATTCGGTGTACCAGAGCCTGAATACGGTCAGCTGGTCGTTGGCCTGCGAGGCGTTCTTCTACGCGCTGTTTCCCCTGCTGTGGTGGGGAATCCGGCGGCTGCGGGCTGGTACGAGCATCGCGTTGGCGGTCGGCTGCGAGCTGGTGGTGATCGCGTTGCCGGTCGTCTTCGGTGAGCAGACCTTCGGCGCGCCGATGGATTTTCTGCCGCTGGCCCGGCTACCGGAATTCGTTCTGGGACTGGCGTTGGCCCGTTTCCTGCAACTGCGGCGCAGCCGCGGTCCGGGCATGGCGCCGGCGCTGACCGTGCTGCTCGCCGGGTACTTCCTGACCGACCACGTACCGCATCCGTACCGGTACGCCGCCTGCACCGTGGTCGGCTTCGCGTTGCTCATCGTCGCCGGCGCCGCCGCTGATCTGCACGCGAAACCCTCGCTGTGGCGGCACCCGACCATGGTCCGGCTCGGCGAGATCTCGTACGCGTTCTACATGGTCCATTTGATCGTGATGCGGCTCGCCGAGGTGTGGGTCGGTCCGCTGCCCAGACTCAGCGTCGGGCCGGCGATCCTGCTGTCGGCGACGACTTTCGTGCTGGCGTTGACGGTGGCCTGGCTGGCCCACACCGCGGTCGAGGTGCCCGGTCAGCAATTGGTGCTGGGGAAGAGGCCGATACGAGTGGCCCCCGAGCCCGAACGACAATTGGTTAGCTGACGTACCAAAAAAGCGGCGTATGCGTACGTTAGCTAACTCACGTTCATTCTGAGCGAACGGCGCCGAATAACCCGCGTAGGACAGCCGGAAACGCTGTAGCCAGGGGAAATCCACGAAATCCGGAATCCCAACGATGCGGCCGTAATTCGCCGGATGTGTTGAACACGACGTGACGAAATTCTTACCGCGGGGCTAGTGGGTTGCGGGCGGCCACAGCGCGAGTGACGATGGCGAAAGAGGACGGCCGCTGCCCCGGCGCCACCGGGATTTCCAGACGGATATGCGTTGCAGTCGCCCCCGCACCGACCCGCGGTGTCCCACCAATGGTGGCCATCGGTCCGGACCTGGAGGGGGCGGATGACCGTCCAGCACAGCCACACCCTTGTGGCAGATGAACCCTTGAAACCCGACGTAGCCCGCGAGCACCTGTACGAAACCGCGCTGCGACCGGGACCGATCTCGAATGTCGGGCTGGAACTCGAATCGCACCTGGTCGATCTGCGGCAGCCCGACCGCCGGGTCAGCTGGAGCCGGCTGGATGCCGCGTTGACCGGGCTGCGTCCGCTGCCCGCCGGTAGCGACATCACCGTCGAGCCGGGCGGCCAGGTCGAGCTGTCCGGGCCGCCGGTGGCCGGCGTGGGCGCCGCGGTGGCGGCGTTGCGCGAGGACCAGGCGGCGCTGCGGGCCGGGCTGGGCGCGGCCGACCTCGGTACGGCTGGGATCGGCGCCGATCCGGTACGCCCCGCGGCCCGGGTCAACCCGCACGAACGGTACGCGGCGATGGAGAGCCACTTCGCCGCGATCGGCTACCAGGCCGCCGGTTCGGCGATGATGTGCTCGACCGCGGCGCTGCAGGTCAACCTGGACGCCGGGCCGGCGACCGGGTGGGCCGACCGGGTGCGATTGGCGCACCATCTCGGGCCGGTCCTGGTCGCGATGTCGGCGTCCTCGCCGTTCCTGGCCGGCCAGCCCACCGGGTGGCGCTCGAGCCGGCAACGGATCTGGAACGAGCTGGACCCGGGCCGCTGCGGCCCGGTGGACCGGCGTGGCAGTGACGATCCGGCCGCGGACTGGATGAACTACGCCCTGCGGGCACCGGTCATGTTGGTCCGCGATCCGGACACCGGGCAGGCCGAACCGGTCCGGTCCGTGGTGCCGTTCGAGTCCTGGCTGACCGACGACACGACGCTGGGCGGACGGGCGCCGACGCTGCCTGACCTGGATTACCACCTGACCACGTTGTTCCCGCCGGTCCGGCTGCGCGGCTTCCTGGAGCTGCGGTACCTCGATGCGCTCCCGGCCCGGTGGTGGCCGGTCCTGGCCGCGATCACCGCCACGTTGCTGGACGACCCGGACGCGGCCGATCTCGCGGCCGAGGCGAGCGAGCCGGTGGCCACGTTGTGGCGTACCGCGGCCCGCGACGGGCTCGGCGATCCGGCGTTGCGGCGGGCGGCGGTCCGGTGTGTGGCCGCGGCGGCCCGCGCCGTACCGGCGGAGCTGCGCGCCGACGTCGCCGCGTACGCCGAACTGGTCGAGGCCGGCCGCGACATCGGAGCGGAAATGGCCGACCGGGCGCGCCGTGGCGGTGCGCTCGCGCTACTGGAGGAGGAAGCACATGCGTGAAGCACTGGCCCGTGACATCGCCGACGATTTGGCGGCCGCCCGGGTCCGGACGCTGACGCTCACCGACTTCGACGATCCCGAATTGGTCCGCCAACACGACCCGTTGATGAGCCCGCTGGTGTGGGACCTGGCGCATATCGGTCAGCAGGAGGAGCTGTGGCTGTTGCGCGGGGGAGACTGGCGCCGGCCCGGGCTGTTGCCGGCCAACATCGAGCAGTTGTACGACGCGTTCCAGCATCCGCGGGCCGAGCGGCCGGGTCTGCCCCTGCTGCCGCCGACCGACGCCCGTACGTTCTGCGCCGACGTACGCGGCCGGGTGCTGGACCGGTTGGAGAAGACCGAACCCGAGCAGCTGTTCGACTTCGCGATGGTGATCCAGCACGAACAGCAGCACGACGAGACGATGCTGGCCACGTTGCAGCTGCGGTCCGGTCCGCCGCTGTTGACCCCGACCGCGTTGCCGGCCGGTCACCCCATTGCGAATGACTCCGTATTGATTCCGGCCGGCGAGTTCGTGCTCGGCGTGGACGCGGCCGACGAGCCTTGGTCGCTGGACAACGAACGGCCGGCGCACGTGGTCGACCTGCCGGCGTTCCGGATCGGCCGGCGACCGGTCAGCAACGCGCAGTGGCAGGAGTTCATCGCCGATGGTGGGTACGACAACCCGCGCTGGTGGTCCGCCCGTGGCTGGCAGCACCGGATCGAGGCCGGGGTGGACCGGCCGAAGTTCTGGTCGCCTGACGGGAGCCGGCAGCGGTTCGGGGTGACCGAGCAGATTCCGCCGGAGGAACCCGTACAGCACGTGGACTACTTCGAGGCCGAGGCGTACGCGGCCTGGGCCGGCGGCCGGCTGCCGACCGAGCAGGAATGGGAAAAGGCGGCGGCCTGGGATCCGGTAGCCCGCCGGCGGCGGCGCTGGCCGTGGGGTGATGACGCGCCGACGCCACAGCGGGCCAACCTCGGTGGTACGGCGCTGCGTCCGGCACCGCTGGGCGCGTACCCGGACGGCGCCTCGGCCTACGGCGTCGAGCAGCTGATCGGCGACGTGTGGGAGTGGACCAACTCCGGTTTCGAGCCGTGGCCCGGGTTCAGCCCGATGCTGTACGACACCTACAGCGCGCCGTTCTTCGGCGGCGACTTCCGGGTGCTGCGCGGCGGTTCGTGGGCGGTCGCGCCGGCGGCCGTACGCCCGTCGTTCCGCAACTGGGATCTGCCGATCCGCCGGCAGATCTTCACCGGGGTCCGGGTCGCGTACGACGTCGAGGGTGCCTGACGTGTGCCGACATCTGGCCTGGCTGGGCGAACCACGGTCGGTGGGTTCGCTGGTTCTCGATCCGGTCGCCGGCCTGCTGGTGCAGTCGTACGCGCCGCGGCGGCAGGCCCACGGCACGGTCAACGCCGACGGCTGGGGCGTGGGGTTCTACCCCGAGGGCCGGGCCGAACCGGCCCGTTGGCGCTCTAGCCGTCCACTGTGGACTGATGCGTCGTTCGCCTCGGTGGCCCCGGTACTGACCTCGACCTGCGTGCTGGCCGCGGTGCGTTCGGCCACCGTTGGCATGCCGATCGAGGAGAGCGCATCCGCCCCGTTCGCCTCGGGCCGGTGGCTGCTCTCGCACAACGGCGTGGTCGACCGGGCCGTGTTGCCGGCCCGCGCGGAGGCCGAATCGGTGTGCGACGCGGCGCTGCTGGCGGCCGAGGTATTCGCCCGCGGCCCGGAGCGGGTCGGCGACACCGTGCGCGAAGTGGCCCGGCGCGATCCGGCGGCCCGCCTCAACCTGCTGCTCACCGACGGCGAACAGCTGCTGGCCACCGTCTGGGGCGACACCCTCTCCGTACTCGTGGATCCGGCCGGTGTGGTGCTGGCCAGCGAGCCCTACGACAACGACCCGCGCTGGCGTGACCTGCCCGATCACCACCTTGTTCAGGTGACCCCGGACGGGGTCGCCGTAACACCTTTGGAGCCGACCGCATGAGGGAATCCGACCGCGAGGCCCTGCGCGCCGACGTGGCGGCGGGCCTGTCCGCGACGCCAAAAGTGCTGCCGCCCAAGTGGTTCTACGACGAGCGGGGCAGCGAGCTGTTCGACGAGATCACCCGACTGCCGGAGTACTACCCGACCCGGGCCGAACGGGCGGCGTTGACCGAGCACGCCGGCGACATCGCCATCGCCACTGGCGCCTCGACCCTGATCGAGTTGGGCAGCGGCACCTCGGAGAAGACCCGGCTGCTGCTCTCGGCCCTGCAACGGGCCGGCTCGCTGCGCCGGTTCGTACCGTTCGACGTCGACCCGTCGGTGCTGGCCGACGCGGCGGCGGCGATCGACACCGAGTACCCGGGCATCACCGTGACCCCGGTGGTGGGCGATTTCGAACGTGACCTGCCGGCCATCACGGCCGCGCTGCCGGACGGCGACCGCCGGCTGGTGGCGTTCCTCGGCTCGACGATCGGCAACTTCGAACCGGCGCCGCGGGCGGCGTTCCTGGCTTCGATACGCAAGCTGCTGCGCCCTGGTGATGCGTTCCTGCTCGGCACCGACCTGGTGAAGGACCCGAACCGGCTGATTGCCGCGTACGACGACTCGGCTGGGATCACGGCCGCGTTTAACCGCAACGTGCTCGAGGTGATCAACCGGGAACTGAAGGCCGACTTCGACCCGGCCGCGTTCGACCATGTGGCGCGTTGGGACGAGCGGGCCGAATGGATCGAAATGCGGCTGCGCTCCAGCCGCGAGCAGACCGTCACGATCGGCGCGTTGGATCTGGAAATCGGGTTCGAGCGGGGCGAGGAAATGCGGACCGAGATCTCGGCCAAATTCCGCCGGGAGGGCGTGGTGTCGGAACTGGCCACGGCCGGGCTACGCCTGCAGTCGTGGTGGACCGACCCGGCCGGTGATTTCGGGCTGTCGCTGGCGGTGCCCGCCTGAGATGATCCGCGCATGGGCCTAGATATCGGTGTTGAGTCACGAAATGCGGAATTCGAGGGCGACACCGATTGGGACGCCGACCAGATTCGCGGGTTGTGGACGCTCGACCCGCAGGTGCATTACCTGAATCACGGCTCGTACGGCGCGGTGCCGCGTGAGGTCGGCGAATTGCAGGACCAGCTGCGGGCCGAGTCCGAACGCAACCCGATGGCCTGGTACCGGCAGCTGCCAGAACGGATCGTGGCCGCCCGTGCGGCAATCGCCCCGTTCTGCGGTGCGCCGGCCGAAGGCACCGCGCTGGTGGCCAACGTCAGCGCCGCGGTAAGTACGGTCCTGGCCAGCCTGCCGCTGCGGCCCGGGCAGGAGATCGTCTACACCGACCACGCCTACGGGGCGGTCCGGCTGGCGATCGAGCGGGCCGCGGCCGACGGTGCCCGGCCGGTGCATCTGCCGTTGGAGGCCGGGCCCGAAGAAGTACGCGACCGGGTCATCGAGGCGGTAGATGAACGGACCGCGCTGGTCGTCATCGACCAGATCACCTCGGCCACCGCGGCCTGCCTGCCGGCGGCCGAGATCGTGGCCGCCTGCCGCGCCAAGGACGTACCGGTGCTGGTGGACGGGGCGCATGCGCCGGGCATGCTGCCGGTGCCGGCGCAGGGGCTGGACGCCGACTTCTGGACCGGCAACCTGCACAAGTGGCCGTGCGCGCCGCGGGGCACCGGGGCGCTGGTGGTCGCCCCGCAGTGGCGGGAGCGGATCCGGCCGCTGGTCGCCTCGTGGAGCGAGCACGCGCAGTTTCCGTTGCCGTTCGATCAGGCCGGCACGCTGGATCAGACCGGCTGGCTGGCCGCGCCGGCGGCGTTGGAGGTGCTGGGCCGGCTGGGCCACGACCGGGTCCGCCGGCACAACGAGCGGCTGGCGACCTACGGCCAGCAGGTGTTCTGCGAGGCCCTCAAGGTCGACCTGCCGCCGATCGCCCGGCCGGCGCCGAGCATGCGCCTGGTCCCGTTGCCGCCCAGCGTCACCGACGCCCGGGCGCTGCACGAGCGACTGTTCCGGGAATGCCGGGTCGAGGTCCCGGTGACGTCCTTCGGCGACCGGCTGTTTCTGCGTATTTCGGCGCACGCCTACAACCGGCCGACCGACTACCAGGACGCCGCCCGGGCCACCGCCGCACTGCTGCGATAGCTGCGCTTCGAGGTCCGTGGCGCCGGCTCGCTATCGTGGCGGGTGCTTACCCGGAATTTCCACGGTTCTCCAGGAGCTTGCGTTGTCCCCCAAATCGCCATTCCACGCGGTCTCGCCCAAGGTCGATCTGCCGGCGTTGGACCGGGAGATTATCCAGTGGTGGCATGACGGGGACGTCTTCGCGCGCAGCCTGGCGCAGACGGCCGGAGGCCCGCGCTGGGTGTTCTACGAGGGCCCGCCGATCGCGAACGGCACGCCGGGCACGCACCACGTAGAGGCGCGGGTCTTCAAGGACGTCTTCCCGCGGTTCAAGACGATGAAGGGTTACTCGGTTCCGCGGCGGGCCGGTTGGGACTGCCACGGCCTGCCGGTTGAGTTGGCGGTCGAACGCGAGCTGGGCATCAGCGGCAAACCGGATATCGAAAAGGTCGGTATCGCGGAGTTCAACGCCCGCTGCCGGGAATCGGTGCAGCGCAACGTCGGCGAATTCGAGGCGCTGACCAAGCGCATGGGCTACTGGGTCGACATGTCCAAGGCCTATTGGACGATGTCGCCCGAATACATCGAGTCGGTGTGGTGGGCGCTGACCAAGATCTACAAGGACGGCCGGCTCTCGGAGGACTACCGGGTCGCGCCGTACTGCCCGCGCTGCGGCACCACGCTCTCCGACCACGAGGTAGCGCAGGGGTACGAGACGGTCACCGACCCCTCGGTGTACGTACGCCTGCCGGTTGTCGGGTCGGTCGCCGGGATCGAGGGCGCGCAGCTGCTGATCTGGACCACCACGCCGTGGACCCTGGTCTCCAACACCGCGGTCGCCGTGCACCCGGACGTCACCTACGTGGTGGCCCGCACCGAGGACGGTACGTTCGTGGTGGCGCAGCCGCTGCTGGAGGCGGTGCTCGGGGCCGACGCGCAGGTACTGGCCACGGTGCCGGGCCGGGAATTGGCCGGCCTGCATTACCAGCGGCCATTCGAATTGGTGGATGTCCCGGATTCGCATTTCGTGGTGTTGGCCGATTACGTGACCACCGAGGACGGCACCGGTCTGGTGCACCAGGCGCCGGCGTTCGGCGCCGAGGACCTCGCGGTATCGCGGGAAAACGGGCTGCCGGTGGTCAATCCGGTCGCGCCCAACGGCCGGTTCGTCGATGACGTACCAATGGTGGGCGGCGTTTTCTTCAAGGACGCCGACGCGCTCCTGATGGACGACCTGCACAAGCGCGGGTTGCTTTATCGCCGGCTCGGTTACGAACACCCCTATCCACATTGCTGGCGCTGCCACACGCCGTTGATGTATTACGCGCAGCCGTCCTGGTATATCCGTACGACCACAATTCGCGATGAATTGCACCGGGAAAACGAACGTACGAATTGGTACCCGGACCACATCAAGCACGGCCGCTACGGCGACTGGCTGGACCACAACATCGACTGGGCCCTTTCCCGCACCCGGTATTGGGGCACCCCGCTGCCGTTGTGGCGTTGCCCGGCCGGTCACGTCACCCCGGTGGCATCGCGGGCGGAACTGTCCGAACTGGCCGGACGCGATCTGTCCACTATGGACCCACACCGGCCGTTCATCGACGAAATCACCTTCGCCTGCCCGGAATGCGGCGACACCTCGATGCGGGTGCCGGAGGTTATCGACGCCTGGTTCGATTCCGGTTCGATGCCGTTCGCGCAGGAGGGATATCCGTACGCCGACGGCAGCGTCGAGGAATTCCAAAAGAATTATCCGGCGCAATATATCTGTGAGGCGATCGACCAGACGCGGGGTTGGTTCTACACGCTGATGGCGGTCGGCACGCTCGTCTTCGACCGGTCCGCGTACGAAAACGTCGTCTGCCTCGGCCACATCATCGCCGAGGACGGCCGCAAGATGAGCAAGCACCTGGGCAACATCCTCGAGCCGATCCCGTTGATGGATGCCCATGGCGCCGACGCATTGCGCTGGTTCATGGCCTGCTCCGGTTCGCCGTGGTCGCCCCGCCGGGTCGGCAACGGGCCGCTGGAGGAGATCACCCGCAAGGTCCTGATGACCTACTGGAACACCGCGTCGTTCTTCAGCCTGTACGCCAGCCTGGCCGATTGGAACCCGACCGCGGCCAGCGCGCCGGCCGACCGCCCGGTGCTGGACCGCTGGGCGCTGGCCCGGGTGCACGACCTGGCCTCCACAGTGGACGAACAGCTGGAGAATTACGACACCGCCGGGGCGGGCCGGTCGTTGGCCGAGTTCATCGACGACCTGTCCAACTGGTACGTGCGGCGTTCCCGGCAGCGGTTCTGGAACGCCGACATGGACGCGCTGGCCACGCTGTACGAGTGCCTGCAGGTGCTGACCCGCCTGCTGGCGCCGTTCATCCCGTTCATCACCGAGCAGGTCTGGCGCGAGGTCGTCGTGCCCGGCGATGCGGAGGCTCCCGAGTCGGTGCACCTGGCCACCTGGCCCAAGGCCGACCCGGCCCTGCTCGATGCCGACCTCATCGCCCAGGTACGTACCGCCCGGGCCCTGACCGAGGCCGGCCGGGCCGCCCGTAAGGCGAGCAACGTGCGGGTCCGCCAGCCGCTGGGCCGCGCCCTGATCGGGCTGCCCGGCGGCACCACCTTGAGCCCGGAATTGCTGGACGAGGTGGCGGACGAGCTGAACGTACGAGCGTTCGAGCCGTTGAACGCCGCCGGCGAATTGGTCGACGTCACGGCGAAGGCCAACTTCCGCGCGCTCGGCCGGCGGTTCGGCAAGCAGACGCCGCAGATCGCGGCCGCCATCACCGCCGCCGACCCGGCCGTACTGGTGGGGGAGCTGCGCGATAACGGCCAGGCCCGGCTCGAGCACGACGGGCAGGTCGTCGAGCTGAGTCCGGATGAGGTGATCGTCAGCGAAACACCGCGTACCGGCTGGGTGGTGGAAACGCAGCAGGACGTGACGATCGCCCTGGATACCGAGATCACCCCGGAGCTGCGCCGGGCCGGCTACGCCCGCGAGGTCATCCGGTTCGTGCAGGATGCCCGCAAGCGGACCGGCCTGGAGGTGGCCGACCGGATCGCGTTGCACTGGGCGGCACCCGCGGAATTGGCTGAGGCAGTACGGGAACACCAGGACGAAATAGCCGAGGCGGTCCTGGCCCGCGCCATAACCGAAGGCGCACCGAGCGCGGACGGATACAGCGCCTACCACGATGACGAGCTTGGAATGGACGTTTGGTTGACTCGAACCGAGTCGGAATGATGTCGCCGGTGTTTCGGGTAGCGAAACTTACCTGGCCGTAAACGGCGGCTGGACTCGACCGGGCGGCTGCGCGCAAGCCCGGGTGCGGCCGGGAGGTAGGGTTCTCGCCGAAGCGATCAGGACGCCCGGTTCTCGGCCCACGTCCGTACCCGTTGTAGAAGGGCACATTCGAATGCTGCAGGAAGCGCACTCGATCATCGCGCAGGGTGTGACGGCTCCGCCCGCGCCTGACGCCCCGGCCGTTACGACCGCGCCGGGCACCGCCGGGTTCGACCTGCGCGAACTGTTGGCCCAGCGCGGTGCGGAGCGGTACGAACTGCACGCCAAGCACCTCAACCCGCAGCTGCACCGGATGCTGCACACGATCGGCTTCGACAAGACGTACACCCACGCCGCGGGTCCGTACTTCTGGGACGAGCAGGGCAACGACTATCTCGACATGCTGGCGGGCTTCGGCGTATTCGCCCTCGGCCGGCACCACCCGACGATCCGGCAGGCGATGCACGACGTGCTCGATCTGGGCCTGGCCGATCTGACCCAGTTCGACGCGCCGCCGCTGGCCGGTGTGCTGGCCGAGCGGCTGCTGGCGCACACCCCGCACCTGGACCGGGCGTACTTCTGCAACAGCGGTACGGAGGCGGTCGAGGCGGCGCTGAAGTTCGCCCGTCGCGCCACCGGCCGGCGCCGCATCATCTATTGCGGTCATGCCTTCCACGGCCTGACCGTCGGCTCTCTGTCGGTCAACGGCGAGGAGGAGTTCCGGGACGGGTTCGACCCGTTGCTGCCGGACACCGCGATCGAGTTGGGCGACCTGGCGGCGCTGCGCCGCGAACTCGAGCGCGGTGACGTGGCCGCGTTCCTGATCGAGCCGATCCAGGGCAAGGGCGTCTGGACGCCGCCGCCGGGGTTCCTGGCTGAGGCGCAGGCGCTGCTGGGTAAGCACAAGGCACTGTTGATCTGCGATGAGGTGCAGACCGGCATCGGGCGGACCGGTGACTTCTTCGCCTATGAACACGAGGGCGTCGAGCCGGACATCGTCGCCGTGGCCAAGGCCCTCTCCGGTGGGTACGTGCCGGTCGGCGCGACGCTGGCGAAGGACTGGATCTTCGGCAAGGTGTACTCCTCGATGGACAAGGTCCTGGTGCACGATTCGACGTTCGGGTCGAACGCCCAGGCGATGGCGGCGGGACTGGCCACCCTGCACGTGGTGGAGAACGAGGACGTCGTGGCGCAGGCGCGCCGTACCGGCGATCTGCTGCGGGCCCGGTTGGCGGCGTTGGTCGATCGGTACGAGATGTTGGCCGAGATCCGCGGCCGCGGCCTGATGGTCGGCATCCAGTTCGGTCGCCCGCAGTCGCTGAAGCTGCGGATGGGTTGGAGCGCCCTGCAGGCCGGCCGGGTCGGGCTGTTCGCGCAGATGGTGGTGGCCGGCCTGTTCCACCGGCACCGCATTCTCACCCAGGTCTCCGGCGACCACCTCGAGGTCATCAAGCTGATTCCGCCGTTGACCATCACCGAGACCGAGGTCGACCGGTTTGTCGACGGATTCGCCGACGTCATGGATGATGCGCACCGGGGCAGCGGCTTGATGTGGGATTTCGGGCGCACCCTGATCAAGCAGGCCGCGTCCCGCTAAAGAAATTATTGAACGCAGTGGATCGGCGCTTTTGCTGATCCACTGCGTTGTCTTCGTACTCCGTTGTCGTCCGAATCTATCCGCCCCCTTTCGGCGTTCCTGTACGAAATTCTCGTCAGAACGGTCGTCTCGGGTTAGATTGCGCGAAGTAGTCGCGGCGAGTAGTCGGCGGGCGGAAATTCGGGCCTGGTTCGGCTCATCGACCCGCCCGGCTGCGCTGTGTTGTAACTACGCTGCGCTCATTCTTATGTAGTTTGGAACCCTCGGGTACCAGCCGGTCTTGGCGCGGCGGCCGGCCGAGCAAGGGGGGTACACATGCGGGGACGTCCACGCGGCGGCCTTCGTCGGGCGCCCGTGATCGTGATCGGAGCGGCCGCCACACTGGCCGTGGTGGTGTCCGGCTGCTCGTCGAGCACCAAGAACGCCGCCGATTCGCGGCACCACTCGAGTCATTCGAAAGGGTCCGGCCAGGCTGCGGGCTCACCGAGCCCGACCGCTTCGCCGACGCCGAACACGCCGCAGCTGCGGCTGAGCCCGGCCAACGGCAGCACCACCGTCAACCCCGGCGGGGTCGCCACCGTTTCGGTGACCAACGGGAGCCTGCACGGGGTGACGTTGCTCAGCTCGTCCGGCGCGCACATCAAGCTGGCCGAGTCGGCCGACGGCAGCACCGTGACAACGGCCCAGGAGCTCGGCTACGGCCGGACCTACACCTGGTCCGGGAGCGCGGTCGGCTCGGAGGGCAGCAACGTGCGGGTCGCCGGCAGCTTCCGTACCATCAATCCGGCCCAGATCATGCCCGCCCACGTCAACATCGGTGACGGCGAGCAGGTCGGCATCGCCGCGCCGATCATCATCCGGTTCGACGGTCACGTGCACAACCGGGCCGCGGTGGAGAAGGCGCTGACGGTACGCACCTCGCCGGCGACGGTCGGCAGCTGGGGTTGGCTGCCCGATGACGCCGACGGATCGCGGGTGCACTGGCGCCCCGAGCGGTACTGGACGCCGGGGACCAAGGTGTCGCTCACGGCCAACCTGCTGGGCGTGGATTACGGCAGCGGAATTTACGGCGAGGACAACATCACGTCCAGTTTCGCCATCGGCCGTTCCCAGATCACCAAGGCCGACATCAATAGCCATCGGCTGGTGGTCTACCGCGACAACAAGCTGCTGTTCAACTTCCCGGCCAGTTATGGGTTGGAGTCCGACCCGAACCGCAATACGCATAACGGTGTGCACATCACCATGGAGAAATATCCGATCAAATACATGTCCAATCCGGCGTACGGCTATGTCAATATTCCGGAACGGTGGGCGGTTCGGATCTCCAATAACGGCGAATTCATTCACGACAACGACACCACCGATGGCGTTCAGGGTTCGGCGAATGTCACCCATGGCTGCGTGAATTTGGACGCGACCAACGCCAAGGCCTATTACGACTCGGTGCTCTACGGCGATCCGGTTATCGTCACCGGCAGCCCGATTCCGTTGTCGGCCTCCGACGGTGATGTTTACGACTGGACCGTTCCGTGGCTCCAGTGGAAGGCGATGAGCGCACTTAACTGACCTGCGGGGTGGGTGGTTGCCGCAGCCCGGCGATGAGCAGGTGGACCATGCGCCGTGCGTCGTAGCGGGAATCACCCTCGCCGCCGACGCACAGGTTGCCGATGGCGCGCAGCAGTCCGTACGGATCGATACCGGTCCGGATTTCGCCGGCGGCAGCATCCAGCAACTGGGCGCAGACCGGCACCAGCCGGTCGAGGAAATAGGCGTGCAGTGTCTCGAAGCGGGCGTTGTCCGAGCGCAGCGCCGCGGCCAGACCGTGCTTGGTGACCAGGAAGTCGACGAACATATCGACCCAGGCGCGCAGTGCCGCGTACGGCGTCGCGCTGCTGCCCAGCAGTTTCGGCCCGGCCTCGGCGCAGGCGTCGACCTGATGCTCGTAGACCGCGATGACCAGCTCGGCCCGGGTGGGGAAGTGGCGGTAGATCGTGCCCATCCCGACGCCGGCCTTGGCCGCGATGTCGCGTACGGGTGCTTCCACACCGGAGGCGACGAATACGGACGCGGCGGCATCCAGCAGCGTCTTTTCGTTCCGCCGGGCGTCGGCCCGCTTGTGCGGCGCCGTCCGCCGTGCCGGCCCGTCGTGGTCGGACACGCCTCAAGTCCTCTCGTCGGTCTTGCGAAACGGAACGTTGCTCCGTATGTTGAGGCGGAGCACGGTTCCGCTTTTCATCGTGCCAGGGTGCGGAACGATCCGCACGCCCGGGCCCGCCACTTCGTCACGGAGGAGAAGATCATGTACTTGCGTAGTGCCGACGTCCTCTCGTACTCGCCGGGATCGCACTGATGGCCCGCGCGAGCTTCGGGATCATGACCGCGCCGATGCAGGTCGACTACCGGGATCTGCTCGCGGTATGGCGCGAGGCTGACACGATTCCGGAAATCGAGCATGCTTGGCTGTTCGACCACCTCATCCCGATCGCCGGGCCCCTGAGTGGGCCGGTATTCGAGGGCTGGACGTTGCTGTCGGCCCTGGCCGCGCAGACCGAACGGCTGCGCCTCGGCCTGCTGGTGACCAGCAACCGCTTCCGGCCGCCGGCGATGCTGGCCAAGATCGCCGCGACCGTCGATGTCGTCTCCGGCGGGCGGCTCGATTTCGGTATCGGGGCCGGGTCCCGGCCGGGCCATCCGATAGCCCGGCATGAGTACGAGTCGCACGGCATGCCGTTCCACGATTCCGCTTACGCGGTAGGCAATCTGGCCGAGGCATGTACGGTCATCGGTCGCTTGTGGACGGAGAACGAGCCGTTCGACTTCGACGGCACATACGTGCAGTTGACCGGAGCGTTCGGCAACCCCAAGCCGGTGCAGCGGCCGCATCCGCCGATCCTCATCGGAGGTCGCGCGACGTCGACGCTGCGCGTGGTCGCCGAACACGCTGACATCTGGAACATCCCTGGCGGCGACGTCGACATGGAGGGAGCCATCGGCCGCAGCGCGGTGCTGGACCGGCTGTGCCACGAGATTGGCCGCGATCCGGCCACGATCACCCGGTCCATGGTGCTTCCGGTCTCCTACGAGACGCCGGAGGCCACCCGGAAAGCGGCCGCCGCGGCCATCGACGGTGGCTTCTCGCACATCATTTTCAACCTGCCCGCCCCGTACCCGCCGAACGTCGCGCACTGGGTCGCGGACGAGCTGATCACTCGTTAGGGCGCTGCTCGCGCTTCACCTCGTCGGGAGTCAGGTGCTGCTCGGGGTCGACGTGATCAAACCGACTCTCGGTCTCGTGCGTTTGCTCCTGCTCGGTCCGCTCGTCGCGGTCGAGGTCGCGCGGCCGGTCATCGGGTGAGCTCATGCCAGGTCCTCCGGTCGGTCGGGTCGCGCCGCTCGCCCGCTCGCCCATGACAAACGGCCGGGCGACCGGACTCGCAGCAGTCGATCTTGTCCTTGCTGCATGCCCAGTCGCCCGGCCGTTATGCCTCGGCGGTGCGGGTAGCTCAGCCGATGAAGCCCTCGGACTTGAGCCAGTCGTGCGCGACCTTGTCCGGCTTCTCGCCGTCCACGCTGATCTTCTTGTTCAGCTCGGACAGGGTGGCGGTGTCCAGCTTGGCCGCGATCGGCTTGAATACGTTCTCGATCTTCGGGTACTTCTTGTAGATCGATTCGGTCATCGTGACGGCCGGGTTGTAGACGGGGAAGAACTTCTTGTCGTCCTGCACCAGCTTCAGATGCAGCCCGGCGACGCGGCCATCGGTCTCGAATACCTCACCGAAATTGCAGTCCCCGCCCTTGTTCAGGGTCGTGTAGACGACGGCGGTGTCCAACAGCTTTTCGTCGTTGCCGGGCAGGGTGAAGCCGTACTTCTTTTCCACGCCGGGGAATCCGTCGTCGCGGGACTTGAATTCGCTCTCCACGCACAACGACGCGTTGGACGGGTCGCGTTTGGCCAGCGCGGCGTAGTCGCTGAGCGTCTTGACCTTGAATTTGGTCAGTGTGGACTGCTTGGCGGCCAGGGCATACGTGTTGTTCGCCGGCGCCGGATCAACCCACACGATCTTGTTCTTGGCCAGGTCTTCCTTCTTGGTCGCCTGGTACTGCTGCTGCGGGTTTGCAATCGGCTTCGTGTTGTGCAGGAAATCGATCCAGCCGGTGCCGGTGTAATCCCAGTACAGGTCGATATCGCCGTCGGTGAGCGCCTTCCGGGCGTTGTTCGTGCCCTGGATATTGGTCTTGTCGGTCACATTGGCGCCGGCCGCCTTCAGCGCCAGCACGGTGATCTGGCCCAGCAGCAGCTGTTCGTCGAATTCCTTCGAGCCCACCTTGAGCGAGGCACCCTTGAGTGTGTCGCTCTTGATTGAGCCTCCCCCGAGGTTCTTGTCGGCCGAGTCGTTCTTTTTGATGCTGCATCCGGCCGCCAACAATGAAACGCCAGCCACCAAAGCGACGGCGCTAGCTGGTCGAAAGCTCATTCGGTTGTCCTCCAAGGAACACATTGACTAATTGAATATTCGGGTAATTTCGAGGGTCACATTCCCCGTGGCCGTAGGTAGTTTTCGGCGAGGCCACCCACCCAGTCGGCAAAGAGCGCGAGCGCCGCGGCCAGCACGCCGTAGGTGAGGACGACATCCGTGCGGTCCAGCTTGATGCCGGCGACCAGGCCGTTACCCAACCCGCCGGCACCGATAAACGTGGCCAACGTCGAGGTGGCGAAGGTCAACACCAACGCGGTCCGGATTCCGGCCAGGATGACCGGCACGGCCAGCGGCAATTCGACCCGGAACAGAATCGCCAGCCGGGACATGCCCATGCCGCGCCCGGCCTCGATCAACGCCGGGTCGACCTGCTCCAGACCGACGATCGTGTTACGCAACACCGGAAGCACCGAATAGGCGACCAGGGCGAAAATCGCCGTGGCAAAGCCATTTCCGCGCCAGAATGCGATCAGCACCAACAAGCCGATCGACGGGATCGCCTGGCCGAGATTGCCCAGTCCCAGAGCTAGCGGCGTGATGAGTCGGGCTCCCCGTCGGGTCAGCAGCAGGCCCAACGGAACGGCGATGGCGATCGTGATCGCGGTGCCCACCACGCTCAGCTTGATGGACTGGGCCAGCGTGGTGAGGATCGCGTGCTGGTTGAGGCTGCGCTTCTCGATTGAATCCAACGTCTGCGAGTGGACGTACCAATACAGCAGGAGCAGGACAACGGCCAGAAACACCGGCCGGATGAGGAGACCGAAGCTCCAGCGCCGTTCGGCCTTGGGTGGCGGGGGAGTGCCCGCCACGCCCGTGGTCGCGGGCTCCTGGCGCGCGGCCTGATCGGTTGTCGCCATGATCAGAGGCCCGCCCGACTGGGGTCTTTCGCCGTGCTGGGTTCGTGCGAATTGATCGCCGCCATCACGTCGTCGAGGGTCAGCGATCCGCGTGGCTTGTCGTTTTCAAGGACAACCGCGGTCTGTTTGCCGGCGGCCAGCATTTCATCCAGCGCGTCCCGCAGACTCGCTTCGACGTCCACTGTGGGCAGTGCCCCGTTGCCGCTCGGCACGTCGTGCAGCGGATATTCGCTGATCGGCAACAACGCCAGGCGTTTGAGCTGACCGCCGCGGCCGATGAAGCTCTCCACGTATTCATCGGCCGGGTTGGCCAGAATCGCCTCTGGGGTGTCGTACTGCACGATCGACGAGCGTTCGCGCAAGACCGCGATCCGGTCACCCATCTTGAGCGCCTCGTCGAAGTCATGTGTGACAAAGACGATTGTCTTACGCAACTCACGCTGCAGCCGCAGGAATTCATTCTGCAGGTGCTCGCGGGTGATCGGGTCGGTCGCGCCGAACGGTTCGTCCATCAGCATGACCGGCGGGTCAACCGCGAGTGCGCGGGCGACACCGACGCGTTGCTGCTGGCCGCCGGAAAGCTGTCGCGGATAACGGGAGCGGTATTCGGACGGCGCCAAGCCGACCAGATCGAGCAATTCGTCGACCCGATTGCGGATCCGCGACTTGTCCCACTTCTCCATCCGCGCGACCAGACCGACATTCTCGGCGATCGTCATGTGCGGAAAAAGCCCGATCTGCTGAATCACGTAGCCGATATGCCGGCGGTGTTCGTCCGGCTGCAGCGTCATCGCGTCCACGCCGTCAATGAGGATTCGACCCGACGTGGGCTCAATCAACCGGTTGATCATCTTCATCGACGTGGTTTTCCCGCAGCCGGAGGGGCCCACCAGCACGACGATCTCGCCGGCCGGGATCTCCATGCTCAGATGGTCGACCGCCGGAGCCTGCTGGCCCGGATACTGCTTCACCACGTCGTCCAGAACGATGGTCGCGCCGTGGCCGTTCTTGCCGGTGCCAGAACCGGTCGCGGTGTTGTCAGGAGTGAGCACGAATCCCCCTCGAGGTGGTGAAGCGTCCGATCGCGACGTAGACGAGGTCGAAGATGATCGCGACCACGATGATGCCGATCGTTCCGATCAGCACCTGGTTCAGCGCGTTGACCGAACCGAATCGGGCCAGGCCGGTGAAGATTTCATTCCCGAGACCAGGACCGTTGACGTATGCGCCGATGGCGGCGATACCGATGATCATCTGGGTGGACACGCGTATTCCGGCGAGAATGACCGGCCAGGCCATCGGAATTTTCACCTGCCACAACAGTCGCCGGTTGCTCATTCCCATGCCGCGACCGGCGTCAACGATGGCCGAATCGACCGAACGCAACCCGACGATTGTGTTTCTGGTAATCGGCAACAGGGCATAAACCACCAAGCAAAAAAGCACGTTCTTCAATCCCAGATGCAGGATGGGAATCAAAATTCCGACCAGAGCGATAGAGGGGATAGTGAGGAACGCCGCTGTGACGGTGGTCGCGCCATTTGCGAACACCGGTCGCTGATGAGTGAGGATGCCCAGGGACACGCCAATGACGATCGCAATCGCCATGGCCGCCACGACGAGATCCACGTGGTGGATCGCGTCGTTGACGATGTCAACCCAGTTTTCCCGCCAGTACTCCGTGAGTGTCAGAGGAACCTCCAGCCAACCGACCCGTGCTCGGACCGCCGCATGCGCGACACGGGGCGGCCTGGACGGCGGTGGTTATGCCGTACTCGTGGCACCGCGTATCGCGACTACGCCCCCCAAGCGCTCGAACAACCCTAAAGGACTCGTTCGACTGCGCGCAAAGCGAGTTGCGCTGAGCGCAAACATCGAGGCCGGCGACGGGCCGCATGCGAGCGCCCCCGGCGGCCTGAAAGTTGTGCCCACTGGCCATAAATTGATGCCTAAAGTGATGACGGTCGCATCGTCGCGGTCAGCCGTGCCGCTGGCCGGCATCGGCCACGGCTATGCCCGCCGAGCGCCGCCGGCCAGCCACGCTATATAGCCGACAAACCATTGGAACGGACAGGAGCACGAGGCCGGTGGAAGTGTCGTCGCCACAGTCGGTTGGACTGCGTCGCGATCTGGAGGTGTTACGCGAGCTCGCCAGCGAGGAGTCGCTGCGCCGTGGCGGGCTCGGCGTGGTACGGATCGCCGAGCGGCTGGGCCGGGAGAAAAGCCAGGTGTCACGGGCACTGCGCGCGTTGGAGGCCGAGGGGATGGTCGAACGCGACCCGCGGACCCGGACCTACCAACTCGGTTGGGCGCTCTACACGTTGGCCGCGCGGGGCGTGGAGACCCGGCTCGTACGGGCCGCGGCCACCTGGCTGCGCGGCCTGGCTGAGCAAACCGGCCACACCGTCCGACTCTGCGTGCTCATCGGCGGGCAGGTGCTCACGCTGGCCGTGCTCGCCCCGGGCCAGACGCTCTACCAGGACAGCTCGGCCGAGGCTGAGGCCGGGGTCGCGGTCACCGAAACGGCGGCCGGGCCGGCGTTGCTGCTGGACTGGCCGCCGGACTCGCTGGAGCAGTTGGGTACGGCCGATGAGCTGGCCGAGCGGGTGGACCGGGTACGCAGCCGCGGTTACTACGCGCACATCGACGGCTCCGGGGCGGGCCGGTCCGGGGTGGCCGCGCCGGTCCGCGACTTCCGTGGCATCGTGCTGGCGGCCGTTGAGGTGGCGAGCCCGGACGTGCCGCCGGACGGCGCAGTCGAGCTGGAGCCGGTGCAGGACGTCGTGGCCGCCGTTCGGGCCGCCGCGGCCGGGCTGTCCGACGACCTCGGCCACGACTCGCGAACCCCGGCGCGGCGGTGACGGGCAGGTGAACCGGGCAGGTCTTTGTCACGGACCGGCCGGTATTGTCGTACCGTTTGAGGCGCTGAGTATCCCGTCGGTAGCGTGCCGTGGTGTATAGGCGTTCTGCCGAGAGCCGACGTCTCGATTGGGGGCAGACCGGTGACAGAGGCGACCGAGCGCGAGCGCGCGACCAGCGACGCGCAGGAAACACGCGAGCAGTCCTCCGCACGGCGGGCTCGGGTGGTCGCCGTGCCCCGGCGCGCCGGCACCCGCGAGCGGGCCCAATCGGCCCAACCGGAGGCCGTACCCGACGCGGCCCCGGACGACGCGACCCAAGCTCAGTCTGAGCTGCAGATCAGAGCAGTGGACGAGTCCGGGAGCGACCAACCGGCCGACGAGCCGGAAGAGCTGAACCCGACCCCGCGTACCGAAGAGTTCACGTACGCGCCGTGGGAGACGCCGCCGGGCGCCCGCCCGCAGCAGCGCAAGGCGCCCAAGTCCGGCTGGCGCGGGGCGCTGTACGGACTGTCCGGAAAGACGATCAATCCCGGGCTCTCCTCGGCCGAGTGGGAGTTGGAGCAGTGGCTGGGCAAGGTCCGCACCCCGGTCGGCACGCACTCGATCACCACGATGAACGTCAAGGGCGGCGCCGGTAAGACCACCACGGCCATGGCCCTGGGTACGGTCCTGGCGACCTACCGCCGGGACCGCTGCATCGGCATCGACGCCAACCCCGACCGCGGCAACCTGGCCCAGCGGGTCGGCCAGGAGCACACGTACACCGTCCGCGACCTACTGGACAACCTCGAGCGCATCACCGGCGACAACGAGCTGCGCCGGTTCACCAATCAGGCGCCGTCCCGGTTCGAGGTCATCGCCTCCGACCGCGATCCGGTGAAGGCCCGGGCGTTCACACCGGATGAGTACCGGACCGTGCAGCAGGTCGTCCGGGCGTTCCGCCAGGTGATCATCACCGACACCGGCATCGACCTGACCAACCCGGTCGTCGAGTCGGTCCTCGAGTTGACCGACACGCTGGTTATCGCCGCCTCGACCGCTCAGGACGTTGCCGGCCTGGCCTGGGAGACGCTCGAGACGGTCGAGCAGCGCGGCTACGGGAAGCTCGTGGAGAACGCGATCGTGGCGATCGTCAAGGCGCCCGGCGGGGACCAGGTGCCGATCCCGGCGCTCGAGTCGGCGTTCAAACAGCGGTGCCGGGGCGTAGTGGTCATTCCGCACGAGCGCAGCCTCGTCGGCGGTGGTTGGTTCGACTGGGATGCCCTCTCGGGTCGGACCAAGCGGGCGTACATCGAGCTCACGGCCAAGGTCGCCACCGGTTTCGCGAGGGGCCGCTAGACAACCGCGGTGGAGCTGGCCCCACCTCAACTCGGGGGCTAAATCCACTGTGTCCGCGCCGGGCTCGCCCGTACCGTGTCTGCGGGGACCGGAAAGTGTGATGTTCGCCGTGCGCGATCTCAGCATGTTCTCAGCGATGAGTCGGGAGGATCACAGCTGGGAACGGACCTCATCCGTCCTTCGTAGGTATCAGTACTGTTTTGGCCCGCTCCACACGTAGAACAACAAAACCGGCGGCGCGACAGGGTGGGACCACTGTTCGCAACCTCGGCCGGCGGCACGAGTTTCACCCGGAATCCATACTGTCGATTTCACCTGTCATCGCATGGGGGAACCAAAGATGTTTGCCCGATTGGGACGCGTCGTCGTCGCGCACCCGTGGCGTGTCATCGCCGTGTGGTTGGTCGCGGCGGTCGCCATCATCGGCTTCTCGTCCAAGCTCACCAGCACCAGCCAGGAGAGCGACTTCCTACCTAAGCATTACGAGTCGATCAAGGCAATCCAGCTACAGGACAAGGCATTTCCGGCGGCGTTCACGCCGTCGGCGATCATGGTCTTCGAGCGCTCGGATGGCGCGAAGCTGACCACGGCGGATTCGGCCAAGATCACCCAGATCGCCGGCCAGATCAAGGCCAAGCACATTCGCTACATCCAACAGGTGATCCCTGGCGAGGCCTCACCCAACCGGCTGGTACAGACGGTCGGCATTCAGATGCCACAGCTGAACGGCGGGTCGAACGACGACAAGGTCATCGACTCCATCAAAACGCTGCGCGATGACGTCAAGCCGATGATCAGCGGGACTGATCTGAAGGTCGGTACCACCGGCTCGGTGGCGCAGAGCTATGACCAGCGAAATTCTGGCAACAGCGCCGATGCGATCGTTTTCATCGCCACCATCGGGCTGATTCTCATCCTGCTGCTGGTGATCTTCCGTAGCCCGATCATCGCGTTGCTGCCGGTCGTGTTGATCGCGATCGTCTCGCAGGTCGCCAACGGCCTGATCGCCGATATCAGCAATGCGTTGGACCTCAAGACCGATCCCTCGATCAGCCAGCTGCTGATCGTGGTCCTGTTCGGTATCGGTACGGACTACATCCTGTTCCTGATGTTCCGGTACCGGGAACGGCTGCGGATGGGTGAGGACCCGAAGACCGCGATGGTGCAGGCTGTCACCCGGGTCGGCGAGGCGATCGCCTCGGCCGCCGGTGTGGTCATCATCGCGTTCCTGGCCCTGACCCTGTCGTCGCTGGCGTTCCTGCGCTCGATGGGCCCGGCGCTGGCGATCGCCGTCGCGGTGACCCTGCTCGCGGGTCTGACCCTGGTGCCGGCGGTGGTCTCGCTGTTGGGCACGAAGGTGTTCTGGCCGTCCAAGGCCTGGAAGAAGGAGCCGACCGGCGCCCGGTTCAACGCGATCGGTCAGCGGCTCGGCAAGCGGCCGGCGATCTACGCCGGCGTCTCCGGTGTGGTGATGGTCGCGCTGGCGCTGGGCGCGCTGGGCTTCAACCCGACCTTCGATCTGGCTGCGGGTTCCACCTCCAAGACGGCCGAGTCGCAGGTGGCTCTGACTGATCTGGAGAAGGGTCTGCCCTCGGGCGCCACCGACCCGACCCACGTCTACGTGCACGCCGGCTCCGGTCAACTGTCCAAGGCCGCGCTGACGACCTACCGTCAGCAGCTCAAGGGCGTGAGCGGAGTGGGTGAAGTCGCCACGCCGGTGCTGTCCAAGGACAAGGCGACGGCCGACTACACCGTCACCCTGGCCAACGACCCGGCCTCGGACAAGGCGTTGGCGACGGTCAAGGGACCGCTGCGGGACGTAGCCCATCGGGACGCGCCGGCCGGGTCGACCGCGCTGGTCGGCGGCACGACCTCGGTCTACGTCGACATCCACGCCGCGATGAACCGCGACTACGTGGTCGTGTTCATCACCGCCGCGCTGCTGATCATGCTGATCCTCGGCTTGCAGCTGCGCAGTCTGGTCGCCCCGTGGTACCTGATGGCCTCGGTCGGGCTTGGCTTCGCGGCCACCCTCGGCGCCACCACGTTGATCTTCCAGAATGTGCGCGGCGAGTCGGGGCTGCTGTTCATGCTGCCGATCATCATGTACATGTTCGTGGTCGCGCTCGGTACGGACTACAACATCCTGATGGTCTCCCGACTGCGCGAGGAGGCGCGGGAAGGCCGTTCGCCGCGGGAGGCGGCCGCGATCGCGGTCAAGCACGCCGGTCCGACCGTGGCGGCGGCCGGTCTGATCCTGGCCGGGTCGTTCAGCTCGCTGGCGTTGGCCGGTAATTCGCTGCTGGCCGAGATGGGTTTTGCGCTCGGCTTCGGTATCGCGGTGGCGGCGTTCGTGATGGCGATGTTCTTCACGCCGAGCCTCACCGCGTTGATCGGGCACAGGGCCTGGTGGCCGGGGCACGCCGATCAGGCCCGCGAGGCCGATCGGTTGCCCGAGCCGCCGCACCGCGAACCGGTGGCGGATCTGCACTAGCGATTCTCGACACATAGAGCCCGCCCGGCGCGCCCACCAAGGTGCACCGGGCGGGCTCACTATTGTCGGATCGTCCTTGGTGTCGGATTCGGAGGTACGGCCGCCATGACCAGATCGAGCCGGCGCGCATTCCTGCGCGGCAGCGGCGGGTTGGCGATGCTGGGCGCGCTGGCGGCCTGCGGCTCCAACCACGGCGGCGCGGGCGGTTCGGGATCGGGCACGTTGTCGCAGTGGTACCACGCGTACGGGGAAAAGGGCACCGAGCAGGCAGCGAAGCGCTACGCGGCCAGGTACACCAAGGCCAAGGTCAACGTGCGCTGGATTCGTGGTCAGTACGTCAGCGCGCTGTCCTCCGGCCTGCTGGGAACCGCCGGCCCGGACGTCTTCGAGGACCAGCTGAACGTCGAGTTGGTGCAGGCCAAGGAAGTCATCCCGCTCGATGACGTAATCGGCGCGGCCAGGAGCGATTTCGTCGAGGCGACCCTGGCCACCAACACTGTCGACGGACGCCTGTACGGCATCCCGATGGTGGAGGACATGCAGCTGCTGTATTACCGCAAAAGCCTGCTGGACAAGGCGAAGATCAAGCCACCGTCCACACTGGACGAGCTGGCCGAGGCGGCCAAGGCGTTGACCACAAAATCGGTGAAGGGCTTGTTCGTCGGCAACTTCGTCGATTCCGACGGCAGCGGCACGATCACGCCACTGGGCGGGCCGCTGTTGTGGTCGGCCGGATTGGACCTGCTTTCCAGCGACGGCCGCAGCGCCGGATTCGACGACCCGCGCGCAGCCAGTGCCATCGGCGAACTGCGTTCGCTCTATAACAGCGGTCATCTGTTGCTCGGTGCGCCGACCGATTGGTCCGACCCGTCGGCGTTCACCCAGGGGCTGGCGGCAATGCAGTGGACCGGTCTATGGGCGATGCCGGCGATCCAGCAGAAGTTCGGCGACGATTTCGGCGTGCTGCCGTTCCCGGAATTGGACAGCAGGGGAGGGGCGTCGGTCCCGATCGGCACGTACGCCGCAATGGTCAGTGGCAAAAGCACACAGCAGGACGAGGCCAAGAAGTTCATCAAGTGGCTCTGGATCGACCAGACCACGTACCAAGAGGATTTCAACCTCAATTACGGATTCCACCTACCGCCGCGCCGGAGCATCGCGTCTACCGCTCGAAAGCTGAAGAGCGGCCCGGCCGCGGACGCCGTCTCGTACTCGAACCGGTACGCCCACCCGGCCTCGCCTCCACTGTGGACACCGGTCATGACCACCGCGTACCAGGGCGCGTTGACCAACATCGTGAAAAAGGGCGCCGATGCAAATAAGGAACTCCAGGTCGCGGCCAAGACTGTCCAAAAAGAACTGACCCGCCTCGGCCAGTAGCGGGCTGGACCGGCCGCTAGACAGATCTGGCCTCTCGATTCACACCCCCCGGTCTCTTGTTGATCATGAAGTTCCCGGCGGCTCTATCGGCGTGTCGTCGGCGTGTCGGGCAGGAAACCTCATGATCAACACGTAAATGAGGGACCCTCACTGGCGCACCATTGATCACACCAGGCACAATGGCTCGGCACGGTACTTCCGAACGAGGCCGTCGGGGAAGGCGTCCCTCGTCGACTGGAGGTCACCGTGGCAAGTCATGGCGTCGTATACGTCCACTCTTGCCCACCGGCGGTGTGTCCACATGCCGAGTGGGCGATCTCGTCTGTCCTCGGCACGCCGGTGTCGTTGCCGTGGACCGCGCAGGAAGCCTCGCCCGGCGCACTGCGAGCCGAGTGTGCCTGGACCGGCGCGTCCGGCACGGCCGGCAAGCTCGCGACCGCGCTGCGGGCCTGGCCGATGCTGCGCTTCGAGGTGACCGAGGACGCCAGCCCCGGCTGCGACGGCGAGCGGATCATGTTCGTACCCGGCCGCGGGGTGCACCGGGCCATCACCGGAGCCAACGGCGACCTGCTGGTCGGCGAGCAGCAACTGCGGGCGATCCGGGCCGAATGCGCCAGCGCCGACGACTTCACCCACGCCATTGACACTGCCCTGGGCTTGGCCTGGGACGCCGAGCTGGAGCCGTTCCGGCATGCCGGCGACGGGGCCGAGGTGGCGTGGCTGCACCAGGTCGGCTGAACCAACCCGGCTGAACCAAACACGGCTGAATCAACGCGGCTGAACTCAAAGTCGGCTGCACGCCGGTGACCCTGATATAGATCACGTCGACCGATATTTGGTACGCACCGGGTCGGACCGCAACGAACGGGACAGGTCGGGCCGCTCTCTGCCCTACTGTGTTCAGCGTGTGGAGTAGCAGTCTGGGCCGGAGCGTCGGTTTTGCCGCGCTCGCGCTCCTGGTCAGCGCGACCTGCGCTGCCGTCGGCCTGTTGCTCACCCTGCCGAGCGCGCCGCCGTCGGCGTTGGCCTGGCGGCTGCCATTACTGCTGGCCGCATTGGCGTTGGGCGGGACGCTGCATGTCGACGGGCCTGTCGCCGGGCACGTGTCGGCGTTGGCGAGTCGCGGCCTGCTCGGCCCGCCCGACGCCAGCGGCAGCCCGACCCGGCACCTCACCATCACCGCGATGCCGCTGACCCTCACCGTCATCACCGCCATCGTGGTCGGCTGGTCGCTGCGGGGCGCTGATCGACTCGGCCCGCTCGTCGCTACGGTCGCCGGCTGCTTCGCCGTCCTCGGCCTGCTGCTGGCGGTCGCCGCCCGGACCTCCCTGCCCTCCGGCACGCTTGCGCCCGGACTGGTAGCAACGCCGATCGGCGCGGCCGTGCTGGGTGGCTGCTCAGCGGCGGTTGCGGTGCTCATCCGCCGCTCGGGCCAGCTCGCGGCCGCGCTGCGGATCGGCCTGATCGCGGCCACCGGCCTGTTGGCAGTGGGCGTACTCGCGCTGCTCGTGGTGGCCCTGGCAAATCCCAACCTCGGCGCGATCGACGCCCTGCTGGTCGGCGGTCCGATGCCGCCCGGACTCACCGCGACCCTCGGCCTGCTGTTGGCGCCGGCGCTGATCGGCGACGTGGCGTTGCTCGGCCTCGGCGTCCCGCTGCATTTCTCCGGTGCGCTGGGTGGGTTCTCGTTGAGCGGGACGGCGACGCTGCTGGACGCCGCGCGCAGCGTGCCAGTCCTGGCGTTCGCTCCGGTGCTGGCGTTGGCCACACTGCTCACGGCCGGGATCGTGGCCGCCCGACGGGATCCGCGGGTCGGAACGTTGGCCACGGCCGGCGCCTTTGGCGTCCTGGGGCTGGTGGTGTACGGGCTGGGCCGGTTCGGTGTCGACCCGCGGCCGGCCGGGGGCGAGCGGGCCATGGTGGCGGCGCCGTTGTGGGCCGCGGTGCTGGTACCGGCGGCGTGGGGAGCGGCGCTTGGTACGGCCGCACCCCGGTTGGCGGCGCTGTTCGCGCAGCGGCCGCTGGCTGATCCGGTCGTCGATCGGCCGCGGTCATGACGAACTGTCAGGGCTGTACGACGCCGCTGCCCGAGGACTCGCGGTACTGCCCGCGCTGTGGCCTCGCCGCTGGTGCGGCCGTACCGGAGCTG
This sequence comes from Mycobacteriales bacterium, assembly GCA_040414495.1. Taxonomy (GTDB): domain Bacteria; phylum Actinomycetota; class Actinomycetes; order Mycobacteriales; family QHCD01; genus DATAVB01. Next base: position 82,572 of record JBEDUI010000083.1, on the reverse strand, counting down.
GCGACATGGGGAGCCGAGGAGGAGCCCAAACGCGAACTGCCGCCGGCCCGATCCCGTCACACGGAATCGTTGGGGGAGGCCGAGCTACTGGGCCAGCAGCCGGAGCGGCCGGTGAGCCGGCGTCGCCGGTTGGCCGTCGCGCTGGGCGCGGCGCTCGTCATCATTGTGGGAATCGTTGTCGGCGTAGCCAATGCCGGCGGTGGCCACAAGGGACCCACGTCCTCGCTCGCCTCGTCAGTGCCGCTGCAACCGAGCCCGACCCATACCAGTCCCAAGGCGCCGATCACATTGCCCGCATCAGTGGGTGACGCGGCGATCCAGCTCGCGCCGGCGGTTCGGGCCAGCCCGCAGGTGAGTGCGGCCATGGACGTGTTGAGCCGGTATTTCACCGCCATCAACAACCACCACGACTACGCGCGCTGGCGGGACACCCTGGTCCCGACACCCGACCGGGGCACGCTCGATGCCTACAACGGGTACCAGACCAGCCACGACAGCGCGATTTCCATCAACGCGATCGCCGAACAGAACGACGGGTCGCTGCGCGTCTCGGTCGGCTTCACCAGCGAGCAGGCGCCGCAGTACGGCGGCGGTTATCGCTGCCTTACCTGGTCGATCAGGTACTCGCTCGTTCGTTATCAGGGGCAATACCGGATCGATCTGGTCGGCAGCGAACAGGTCAACAAGGTGTCCTGTTAGGACAGTCGGTTCAGGATTCGGTCGAGGGCGTGCCGTACGGCATCAGGCATACCTTCGCGGCGTAAGTCGCTCATCAGCTGCTCGTTGATTCCGCCGGGCGTCATGTATTTTCCGGTGAGCGCCATCAGGGACTCCGGACGGTCCACTAAGGACTGGCCCAGCTGACCGAAGATGTGCATTGTGTACGCGCTCGCGAGGTCATCCTCGACGCCGTGCTCGGTTAGCCAGCCCGTGATCGTGTTCAGGTAATCCAGATGCGCGGCGAACGTCGCCGTCACGGCGCTGAACGCCCTCAGGCCCTGCTCGTCGCCGGCCACCAGGACGTCACCGACCCGTCCGAACAGTTCGCGGGCGACCTCGCCGTCGGGGTACATGACGGTGCGGCTGGCCCGCTGAGCCGCGTGCGGCAGCGGGATCGCCCGTACGACGTGACCGGCCGGCGTGCTCCACGCCCGCAGGTCGGAGAGCCGTACTCCGGCCAGCGCGCTGATCAGCACGTGCTCGGCCCGAAACGACAGTTCCCCGAGGACCTCGCGAGCTTGCGGCGGGCGCACTGCCAGCACGACCGCGCGCGCATGCGCCAGCACCTCCTGATTGCTGGCGCATACGTGCACATTCGCGAATCGGTCGGCCAGCTCGCGGCTGACCGCCCGGCCACGCGGTGACAGGAAGATCGCGGGCGGATCGGTGACCCCGGCGCTCAGGCCCTGCACGATGGCAGCGGTGATTTCGCCGGTCCCAACAAACCCGTACGCGGTCACCGGACCGATCCTCAGACAGATTCCGGAGAAAGCTGAATAACCGTTCCCTCCGGCTGGAAGCGGTACGCCTCGAACAACCGCATGATCGCCAGCGAATCGGCCAACGTTCCCTTTTTCGGCGGCTCGTCGTTCAGCACGCTGTCGCAGAAATGCAGGATCTCGGGGACGTAACCGAGATAGAAGAGATTTTTGTTGTACAGCTGGCCAAGCGAGAATTCCGGCCGCCAATGCAATGGCGCGACGGAATCGTCCACCACGAACGACGCCGACCGTCCATAAGGGAGGGTGCTGCCCGGCCGGTAATAGGTCAGATCGACGCCGTTGTCGATCACGACGCTGGCGTCGGCGCCGGTGACCTCAACCCGTTCCAGCGGGCTGGTGGCCGGAGAACCGGCGGCCAGGTGCAGTGTGCCGACCGCGCCGGAAACGAATCGCAGGCTGGTGACGCTCGCGCCCGAGTCGGGCTCCCGTTCGTACGAAATCCGCGCGATCGGGCCCATTAAATGATGCAGAATCGCGCCCGGATGATAGATGTGATCCAGAAATCCCACCAGGGCAGGCAGATCACGTTCGGTCGGCAGGTGTTGCGGATAACGTACGGAGATTGAGCGGGCCCCACCGAATTCGGCCGACTCAATGATCTGCTTTGTTTTCTCGACCGCGGGCGTGAACATTTTCTTCAGCCCGGTCATGACGTATCGGCCGGTCTCGGTCGAAATGCGCCGCAGATCGAGGACCTCGGCCACCGAGCTGGCGGTCGGTTTCTCCATCCATACATGGGCGCCGGCGCGCAGGCATTCGGCCGCGATATCGGTCGCCTGGACCCGGCCGTCGGCGTTATAGCTGGTGACGATAAAAACCGCGGTCGGCCGCTGCTCGGCCAACATCCGCTCGTGATCGGTGTAATGCGAGGCCGCGCCGAAAAGCCGGGCATAATCTGCGGCTCGACCAGCATCCAGATCGCACACCGCGACCAGATCAACCGGGGCGTACTGCAGCGCCGGATAGACGTTCCGGAAGGAATGCCCACCGGCGCCGATGAACGCACACCGAATTCGCTCGTCGTACTCGAACTGGTATTTCACGCCCGAGTGAAAACTATGGCGACGTTGTGTCCGCCGAACCCGAACGAGTCGTTGATCGCGGCATTCACATCGACCTTGCGGGCCTCGATCCGGGCCACGTCCAGGGTCAGGTCGTCATCCGGATCGTCGAGGTTGCGGGTTGGCGGTACGAGACCGTCGCGCAACGCCAGGATCGTCGCGATCGCCTCCACCGCACCGGCCGCGCCGAGCAGGTGCCCGGTCATCGACTTGGTCGCGGTCACGACGGCGTGCTCGCCAATGGCGGCGGTGATCGCCCGCGCCTCGATCATGTCGCCGACCGGAGTGGACGTGGCGTGCGCGTTGACGTGCCCGATATCCGCCGCGGTTAGATCCGCCCGCTCCAACGCCATTCGCATCGCCCGGATCTGATCCCGGCCGGACGGCTCCGGCGCCACGATGTCGTACGCGTCGGACGTGATCGCGGCACCAGCGGCGACCGCGTACACGGTCGCGCCGCGCGCCTTGGCATGATCGGCCCGCTCCAGCACCACCGCGCCGGCGCCCTCACCGAGCACGAACCCGTCCCGGCCCTTGTCGAACGGCCGGGACGCGGCCTGCGGGTCGTCGTTGCGGGTGGAGAGCGTACGGGCCTGGGCGAAGCCGGCCATCGGCATCGGGTGGATGCACGCCTCGGCGCCGCCGGCCACCACCACGTCGGCCCGACCCCACCGGATCAGGTCGATGCCCCAGGCAATTCCTTCCGCGCCGGTGGCGCACGCGCTGACCGGCGTGTGCGCACCACCACGGGCACCCAGGGCCAGGCTGACCGCCGCCGACGGGCCGTTCGGCATCAGCATCGGAACCGACAGCGGCGAAACGCGACCCGGGCCGCGTTCCTCCAACAGGTCATCCTGCGCCAGCAGGGTGAGCGCGCCGCCGATGCCGGTGCCCATCGTCACCGCGACCCGCTCCGGATCGGCGCCGCCGTCGGCCAGGCCGGAGTCGGCCCAGGCCTGCTCGGCGGCGATCACCGCAACCTGTTGAGAACGGTCCAGCCGGCGCGCCCGTACCCGGGGAATCACCTCGGACGGGTCTACCGCGAGCTTGGCGATGATGCGGGCCGGAAAGTCCTTGGCCCATTCATCGTCCAGACTGCTCACACCCGAACGGCCTTCGAGCATCCCAGCCCAGGTGGAAGCAACGTCACCGCCCAGTGGAGTGGTGGCGCCAATGCCGGTCACGTAGACGTCGTGCTCTGCCATGGCTACTGGCCCTTCTCGTTTCGTCGCTGCCGATGCGTTGTCTGCTCCGGCCGCGACCTACGACTGATGCTTGTCGATGTAGGTGATCGCGTCGCCGACGGTCTTGAGGTTGGACAGCTCGTCGTCGGGAATCTTGACGCCGAACTTCTCTTCGGCCGCCAGGGCGACCTCGACCATCGACAGTGAGTCCACATCGAGGTCGTCGACGAAGGACTTGTCGGGGGTTACGTCGGCCGGCGCGACCCCGGCGACCTCCTCGAGTGTCTCGGCGAGGCCGGCTTGGATCTCCTCGGTCGTCACGATGTGCGGTCCTTTCGGTAGGGATGTCGTACGGGATTCGATATACGGATATCAGCCACCCGGTCGGTACTTGCCCGACCTGTGGATGTTACGGGCAAGCGATGACCTGTCCGGCATAGGTGAGGCCCGCACCGAACGCCACGATCAACGCCAGATCGCCGGACTTGATTTCGCCGCGTTCGGCCAACCGCGCCAATGCCAGCGGTACCGAGGCCGCCGAGGTGTTGCCGGTGTCCACGATGTCGCGGGCGACGATGGCGTCGGGTGCGCCCAGCTGGCGCACGATCGACTCGACGATGCGCAGATTGGCCTGGTGCGGTACGACGGCGGCCAGGTCGGTCGGGGCGACCCCGGCCCGCCGGCACGCCTCGAGCGCCACCTTGCCCATCTCGGTGGTGGCCCACCGGAACACCGCGCGCCCGTTCATCTGGATGTGGTTGCTCTCGGTCATGGTGATCGTGTCGGAGGCCAGGCCGTTGCTGCCCCAGACCACCGGCCCGATGCCCGGCTCGTCCGACGCACTGACCACTGCGGCGCCGGCACCGTCGCCGAAGATGATGCAGGTCGAGCGGTCGGTCCAGTCCAGCAGAGCGGAAAGCTTCTCCGCGCCGACGACCAGGACATTGCGGGCCGAGCCGCCGCGGATCGCGTCGTTCGCCAGCGACAGGCTGTAACAGAACCCGGCGCAGGCGGCGTCCACGTCGAACGCGCCCGGTGCGGGGATTTCCAGGCGGGAGGAGATACGGGTCGCGGCGCCGGGCATCGCCTCCTGCAGGGTGCAGGTCGCGGTGATCACCAGGTCGATGTCATCCGGGGCGAGTCCGCTGGCGGCCAGCGCCTTGCCGCCGGCGGCGGTGCCCATGTCGACGATCGTCTCGTCCTCGGCCGCGATCCGGCGGGACCGCACACCGACCCGCGTACGAATCCATTCGTCGCTGGTGTCGACCATCTTGGACAGGTCGTCATTGGTGAGCACCCGGCTGGGCCGGTAGTCGCCGAGACCGATGATGCGTGCGCCAGGCGCGCCGGAGCTGACCTTCACCGAGTGCCCTCCGAAAGATTGGTTGCCGGGACGGGTGCGTGATCGGCGATGAACTGCACGGCGCCGGCCAGATCGTCGGGCGATTTCAGCGCGAACCGCGGTATGTCCGGCAACTCGCGCTTGGCCAGCCCGACCAGCGTGCCGGCCGGTGGCAGCTCGATGATGCCGGTGACGTTCAGCTCGCCCAGCGTCGACTGGCACAGGTCCCAGCGCACCGACGAGGTGATCTGGTTGACCAGCCGTTTGACCATCTCGCGGCCGGCCGAGACGGCGGACCCGTCGAGGTTGGACAGCAGCAGCATGCTCGGGTCCTGGCTGGTGATCCCATCGGCCAGGGCGGCCAGGGTCTCCTGCGCGGGCGCCATGTATTCGGTGTGGAACGCGCCGGCCACCGACAACGGCCGGACGCGGGCGCCGGCCGGCGGTTCGGCCGCCAGTTGCGCGAGCGCGTCCTTGGCGCCGGCGGCCACGATCTGGCCGGCGCCGTTGCGGTTGGCCGGGGTCAGTCCGCAGGCCTCGATCCGGTCCACCACCTCAGTCGGATCGCCGCCCAGCACCGCCGACATCCCGGTGTCGGCCTCGGCGCAGGCGGCGGCCATGGCCCGGCCCCGGAAGGCGGCCAGCGCGACCGCGATCTCGGGCGTGAGCACTCCGGCCACCGCGGCCGCGGTCAGCTCGCCGACGCTGTGCCCGGCCGTAACCCCGATGGCGCCGGGCGGTAACTCGGCCGCGGCCAACAGTCCGGCGGTGACGATCAGCGGCTGGGCCACCGCGGTGTCACGTATCTCCTCGGCGTCCGCGACTGTCCCGAGATGCAGCAGATCCAACCCGGTGAGTGCGGAGAGCCACCGGACACGTGCGGTTGCCGCCGGTAGCTGTAGCCACGGCTCGAGCATGCCGGGCGTTTGGGCACCTTGTCCGGGTGCCAGGAGTGCGAGCACTTGTTGACCTTCTCTGGTTGGGCGTACTGGATGCGATGGCGACGCGCACGAAGTCAACCGGCGCGATTTTGGAGGTTAGCTACAACGGTACGGCGGATGCGGGCCGCTGCTGCCGGTGGATTGTCACGCGGCTCACGTTCTGCCGCTGGCTCAGGGCTTTTCGAGTCGGCCCAGGACCAGAGCCGTCTGCAGTACGAAGGCGTCCCGCGGCTCGGTCGGGGATCGGCCGGTCAGTTCGGCCACCCGCCGCAGTCGGTAACGCACAGTGTTGGGATGGACGTACAGGTCGCGGGCCGTCGCCTCCAATGCCCCGCCCCGCTCCAAATACCCGGCCACCGTTTCCAATAACGGCCCGGCCGCCTCGGCCAGCGGGCTGTACACCTCGGCCACCAGTTCGCGGCGCGCCTCGGCGTCGCCGGCCAGGGCCCGTTCGGGTAGCAACTCGCTGGCCAGCACCGGGCGCGGCGCGCCGGGCCAACCGGACGCGGCCCGCAGCCCGGCCAGGGCCGCCGCGGCCGAGGCGCTGGCGTGCGCGAGGTCCGGTACGACCGGCCCGATCACGACCGGCCCGTCGCCGAATTCCCCGAGCAGCGGTTCGATGACGTCCTTCGGGTCGGTGCACGGGTGGCCGCCCAGCGCACCGGTCGAGTGGTTGTTGCCCGAGGCCTTCTGGTCGGCTGCGCCCAGCACGATCAGCAACCGGTCGCCGTGTACCCCAGCCAGTGCGGGAATGCGGCGCGGCCGGACCGTGCGTTGGATCGCGTCCAGCACGTTCTGCGGGTCGCCGTCCGGCGCGGTGCCGACCACGACCATGACCTCGGCGACGGTGGCCCAACCCAGCGCGGCGGCCCGGCTCGGCATCGCGTCGTCGGGCTCGCCGGACAGCAGCGTGTCGACGATCATGGCCTCCAGCCGGGCATCCCAAGCGCCCCGGCTCTCGGCGACCCCGGCGTACACCTCGGCCGCGGCGAAGGCGACCTCGCGGCTGTACCGCAGCACCGCCTCGCGCAGCGCCACCTCCTCACCGGGAGCGGCCAGCGGTCCGACCCCGGTCTCGACCACCTCGACCGTGATCCGTACCAGCTCGACCGTCTGCTGCAGCGACACTGCCCGGGCCAGCTCCGGCGGGGCGGTGCCGAACACGTCGCCGATCGGGGAGGGTTCGGTGCCGGTGTGGCGCAGCCAGTTCACGAACGAGGCGATGCCGGCCTGCGCGACCAGGGTGATCCAGGAGCGCTGATCCGGCGGCATGGCGCGGAACCAGGCCAGTTGCTCGTCCATCCGCGCGATGCTTTGGGTCGCCAGCGAGCCCGATGCCCGCTCGATGCGCTGCAGGGTGGCGGCCAGCGGCGAAGTGGATGTCACGCCCCGAGCCTGCCACGAGTTGGACACGAAACGGATCACCATTGCGCATGCCCGCGGGGCGTCTTTGCGCACAATAAGCGCATGAACTCGCCTCGAGATCCCCTGGCCGATCTCCGTCAGATCGCATTTCTGCTGGAACGCGCGCAGGAGGAGACCTACCGGGTACGGGCCTTTCGCCGGGCCGCGGCCGCGTTGGCCCAGCACGAGGCAAGCGAGATCGCCGACCGGGCCGCCGCCGGCACGTTGACCGAGCTGTCCGGGGTCGGGGACGTGACGGCCCGCTGCGTGGTCGAGTCGCTGCGCGGGGAGACGCCGGTGTATCTGCGCCGGCTGGAGGCGACCGCGGGCACCCCGGTGGCCGAGGGCGGGGCGGCGCTGCGTAAGGCATTGCGCGGTGACATCCACACCCACACCGACTGGTCCGACGGCGGGTCGCCGATCGAGGAAATGGCCCGGACCGCGCGCGACCTTGGCCACGAGTACATCGCGGTCACCGACCATTCACCGCGGCTGACTGTCGCGAATGGACTATCGCCGGAGCGGTTACGAAAACAGCTGCCGGAGGTACGCCGGATCGGCGCGGAACTGGCGCCGTTCCGGTTGTTGACCGGAATCGAGGTCGACATCAACGCCGACGGGTCGCTCGACCAGGACGACGATTTGTTGGCTGAACTCGACGTCGTGGTGGCCAGTGTCCATAGCGGACTGCGAATGGACCGGGACGCGATGACCGAACGGATGGTGCGGGCGATCGCCAATCCGCGGGTCAACGTACTGGGACATTGCACCGGCCGGATGGTCAAAGGAAAGCGGCGCCGACCGGAATCGGATTTCGATCCGGAAATCGTCTTCGCCGCGTGCGTGAAATTCGGCGTGGCCGTAGAGATAAACAGCCGACCCGAACGGCTCGACCCGCCCAAACGGCTGCTGCGGCTGGCGGTGGAAGCCGGCTGCGTATTCACCATCGACTCGGACGCGCACGCGCCCGGCCAACTGGACTGGCTGCCTTACGGCTGCGAGCGGGCGGCCGCCTGCGGGGTGCCGGCCGAATCGCTCATCACGACCTGGTCGGCGCCGGACCTGGTGGCCTGGACACACCGGGCGCGAACCGGCTGATATTGGCCCAAACTCGCTCCGACCGGAACGTCCGGGCCCGCGACACGCCGAGCGTATTTGAGCGTGACCCGCCACTGTCAGCCCGGTTCGGAGCGCCGGTATGGTCCTCCGACGTGAGAGCCCTTCGTCGATTCACCGTCCGCGCCACCCTGCCGCCGGAGCTCGCCGCACTGGACGAGCTCGTCCTGAACCTGCGCTGGTCGTGGCATGCAGAATCACTTGACCTTCTCGAGTCGGTCGACCCCAAGCTGTGGCAGGAATGCCGCTCGGATCCGGTACGCCTGCTGGGCGCGGTATCGGCTGACCGACTGGCCGAGCTGGCCCAGGACAAGGAGTTCCTGGCCCAGCTGGACCGGGTTGCGAACGCGCTGCACACGTATCTGACCGAGGACCGCTGGTATCAGCGGCAGGTCGACGTGCCACGTTCGATCGCGTACTTCTCGCCGGAGTTCGGTATCACCGAGGTGTTGCCGCAGTATTCGGGCGGTCTCGGCATTCTGGCCGGCGACCACCTGAAGGCCGCGTCGGATCTGGGCGTGCCGATCATCGGCGTCGGATTGCTCTACCACGAAGGCTACTTCGCGCAGTCCCTCTCGCCGGATGGCTGGCAGCTGGAGCAGTACCCGTCGGTCGACCCGCACGGCCTGCCCCTGGTGCTGCTGCGCGAGACCGATGGCTCGCCGCTGCGGATCCGCGTCACCATGCACGGCGACCGGACCGTGACCGCGCAGGTGTGGAAGGCGCAGGTCGGCCGGGTGCCGTTGCTGATGCTCGACTCCGATATCGAGGAGAACGAGCCGGCGGACCGGCAGATCACCGACAAGCTGTACGGCGGCAATGTCGATCACCGGCTGCAGCAGGAGTTGCTGCTGGGCATCGGTGGGGTACGGGCCGTGCGGGCGTACTGCCGGATCACCGAGACGCCGATGCCGGAGGTGTTCCACACCAACGAGGGTCACGCCGGATTCCTGGGTATTGAGCGGATCCGCGAGCTGACCGCCGACGGGTCGCTGTCCTTCGACGAGGCGTTGCAGGCGGTGCGGGCCGGCACGGTCTTCACGACGCACACGCCGGTGCCGGCCGGTATTGACCGGTTCACCCGCGAGCTGGTGACGAATTACCTGGGCGGTGGCGCCGAGTCGCTGCCGATCGACCGCGTTGTCGGCCTCGGCGCCGAGGATGACCCGGCGCTGTTCAACATGGCGCACATGGGTCTGCGCCTGGCCCAGCGAGCCAACGGTGTGTCGCGGTTGCACGGCGCGGTCAGCCGGGAGATGTTCGGCAATCTGTGGTCCGGCTTCGACCCGGGCGAGGTGCCGATCGGGTCGATCACCAACGGCGTGCACGCCTCGACCTGGATGGGTCGGGACATGCTTCAGTTGGTGGCCCCGAAGTCGGATCCGGCCCTGTTGTCCGAGCCGCAGCGCTGGGACGACGTGGAAAAGGTGCCGGCCGAGGCGCTGTGGTCGGTACGGCGCGCGATGCGGGGGCAGTTGGTCGCTGAGGTCCGGCGTCGGCTGCGCGAATCCTCGCGGCAGCGCGGCATGACCGAGGCCGAGTTGGCCTGGGTCGACGGCGCGTTCGACCCGGACGTGCTGACGATCGGGTTTGCCCGTCGCGTCCCGACGTACAAACGACTCACGCTGATGCTGCGCGATCCAGAACGGCTGCGGGCGTTGCTGCTGCATCCCGAACGCCCGGTGCAGTTGGTGATCGCCGGTAAATCGCACCCGCACGATGACACCGGCAAGGCGTTGATCCAGCAGATGGTCCGGTTCGCCGATGATCCGGCGGTGCGGCACCGGATCGTGTTCCTGCCGAATTACGACATCGGCATGGCGCGCTATCTGTACTGGGGTTGCGACGTCTGGCTGAACAACCCGCTGCGCCCGCTCGAGGCTTGTGGCACCTCGGGCATGAAGGCCGCGTTGAACGGTGGCCTCAACCTGTCCATTCGCGACGGTTGGTGGGACGAGATGTTCGACGGCGCCAACGGGTGGGCGATTCCCACCGCGGACGGCGTCGAGGACCCGGACCGGCGCGACGATCTGGAATCCTCGGCACTGTACGAATTGGTCGAGACTCAGGTCGCGCCGCGGTTCTACGCCCGCAACGACGACGGAGTTCCGGACCGCTGGGTCGAAATGGTGCGGCACACGTTGCGTTCGCTCGGGCCGCAGGTGCAGGCGACCCGCATGGTCCGGGAGTATGTGGAGAAGCTGTACGCCCCGGCCGCTGCGACCTCGAATCGCCTTGCTGCGGGCGGTTATTCGGCCGCTCGATCGCTGTCGGCCTGGCAGTCGCGGGTGCTGGGCGAGTGGGACAACGTCCAAGTTGGACACGTCGACTCCAGCGGGGTAGGAGACACTCCCGGCCTGGGTTCCAACCTGCATCTGCGGGCCGAGGTGCACTTGGGCAAACTGTCGCCCGACGATGTCGACGTGCAGGCGGTTTTCGGTCGCGTCGATGACAGTGGCGGACTGCACGATGTCGCCACGGCGTCGATGAGTTTCGTCGGCAACGGCGGGGAGGGTTACCACTTCGAGGGTGACGTTCCACTTCGGACGACCGGCGCTTTCGGTTACACCGTAAGGATTCTGCCGAAGAACGAATTGTTGGTGACCCCGGCCGATCTCGGTGTGGTGACCGTCGCCTGACTTGTTGTGACCCTGGCCGGTGGGCCGGAGCGTTTGACGCTGGCCGGTGTGGCGGGCATTTCACTGCCCGCCACACCGGCTTTTGCGTTTCTGGCTCGATCGGGCGAGCTGCCAGCACGGCTCGCCGCGCCGTCCAACCCCGCCCCGTCTTCTGTTGGGTGAATCGGCCGCGCCCTCGACCAAGTGGGGTCCGGGCAGCCCTCATCTCCAGTTTCATGATCGTGAGTGGATTTGATACGGATTTCGGTACCAAATCTACTCATGATCATGAAAATCGCGCGGATTGTTGCGGCGGGAGGGCGACGGGTGGAGCCGATCGCGAAAATCGCGCGGAATGCTCCGGCAAAACGCGACGGGCAGCAGCCATCTCCGGTTTCATGATCGTGAGTAGATTTGATATGGATTTCGGTACCAAATCTGCTCACGATCATGAAAATCGCTGACTGAGGCCGGAGTCAACCGGACAATTGGGTCGGAAATTCCTGGCGGATTTCCTCGGCCAGGATGCGATTCCATGATCGTGATGGCGTTCGTATGCAAATCCGATACGAAAGCCATCATGATCATGAAAAATGCGCGGATTGTTGCGGCAAACAGAGCGGCGGGCGGAAGCCAGCGCGAAATCGCGGGGATTGTTGCGGCAGGCGAGTGGCGGGTGGAGCCGATCGCGAAAATCGCGCGGAGTGTTGCCGCAGACGAGCGACGGGGCCAGATATTCCGCTGCGTAAGGGGTTCAGTCTAGGACTATCGGATCCAAAGGCGACCAGTCGAGAATTCGGCGGGCCTTCTCGATGCTCAACATTCGCCCGGCGGCATCACCGGAAATCGTGAACGCCTCGAAGCCGTGACCACGGTAGGCGAGCCCACGCAAAATCGCCCGGGCGGTATCCCGGCCGGATGTCGCGATGCTGGCCTTGTGCGGCTCGGCCGGTGGCCAGTCTGCCACCGGATGGCACAGCCGTAAGGCTACGACGCTCATTCCGTATTCGGCCACGGCGCTGACGCAGACCTGCTCGCCGCACCGCTTGGCCAGGCCGTAGAAATCCGTCGCGTCGGCCGGCGCGGTTTCGGCCGGGTACGGATTTTCCGGGCTGCGCGGCTCGCCGTACACCGACATGCTGCTGGTAAAAACCGTATGCCGAATGCCCGCATCGTGCGCGGCCCGCAGCGCCAAATATAAGCCGGTCACCGAAACGTCGAAATGCGCCGCGGCATTGGCCGGCGAACCCCAGTCTGTCATTGGTCCCATTGCCATGAAGACCAACGCATCGCAGTCTAAAGCAGCGGCGCGCAATCCGGCATAATCCCGGACATCGCCGGTCACGTATTCGACATCTGAGGAACGCGGCGGCTTCAGGTCAAAGACCCGCACCTTGTGCTCGGCCGCCAACAATGGCAGCACCAGGCTGCCGACATGCCCCGATCCACCTACGACGAGCAGCCGCATCAGTGCCTCTTTCCCGCCTCGGACAGCGCTTTGAGCAGCAACATGCTACGGCCCGGGACCGCGACCGATTCCGCGGCCTTGTGTACGGTCGGTTCGCTCGGGCGCCCGGTCTCGCTGAAGGTGTCGATCATGACGTCGTACGAGCCGGCCCACGCGGCGCTGGGCAGGACGAACGTCGTCTGTTCGGCACCGGCGTGCAGGATCAGCAGATAACTGCGGTCGATGATCCGCTCGCCGTGCGGCCCACGTTGCCGAATTCCCTCACCGTCGAGAAAAACGCCGATCGTGACGGCGGCGGGGGAGTGCCAGTCGTCGGCCGTCATCTCCTCGCCGTCGGCGCCGAACCAGGCCAGATCCTTACGGATATCGCCGGACGGGGCGGGCAATCCAGCAAAGAAATCACGTTGCCGCAATACCGGCGAGGTGTGCCGCAATTCCAGTAAATGCGCGACGAAATCGCGCAACTGATCCGCCTCGGGCGTGCTGGTCCAGTCCACCCAGGACGTTGGATTGTCCTGGCAGTAGGCGTTGTTGTTGCCGCCCTGGGTCCGCAGCCGCTCGTCGCCGGCCAGCAGCATCGGTACGCCGGTGGACAGCAGCGTCGTGGCGAGGAGATTACGTACCTGGCGCCGGCGCAGCGCGGAAACGGCCGGATCGTCGCTGGGGCCTTCCACACCGCAATTCCAGGACCGGTTGTCGTCGGTGCCGTCGTGGCCACCTTCGCCGTTGGCCTCATTGTGCTTTGCGTTATAGCTGACCAGATCCAGCGCGGTAAACCCGTCGTGGCTGGTGATGAAATTGATCGACGCGAACGGTTGCCGGGCCTCGCGCGCGTACAAATCCGACGAGCCGGTCAGCCGGTAGCCGAGATCTTGTACGCCACCGGACTGGCCGCGCCAGAAATCCCGTACGGTATCGCGGAATTTACCGTTCCACTCCGCCCACGGCGGCGGGAAATTGCCGACCTGGTACCCGCCGGGCCCAAGATCCCACGGCTCGGCGATCAGCTTGCTGCCGGAGATAACCGGATCGGCGTGAATGGCGCCGTAGAAAGGGGAGAGCCGGTCGACGTCGGCGCCGCCGCGGGCCAACGCCGGTGCCAAGTCGAACCGAAATCCGTCCACGCCCATGTCCTGAACCCAGTACCGTAACGAGTCCATTATCAGGCCGAGCGTGTAGGGCTGCCGTGCGTCCGGGGTATTTCCGCACCCGGTGTAGTCCAGATATCGCCGGCCATCGAGTCGGTAGTAACCGGAATCATCGATACCCCGGAACGACAAGGTCGGCCCATCCGCGCCGAGTTCGGCCGTGTGGTTGTACACCACGTCCAGAATGACCTCGACGCCGGCGGCGTGGAATGCCGCCACCATCGCGCGGAATTCGGCGACCTGTTCGCCGCGGGTACCCGAGGACGAATAGGCTCCGTGCGGCGCGAGAAAGCCGATCGAGTTATAGCCCCAGTAATTGCTCAGCCCGCGCTGACTGATGATCGGCTCGGTGAGGAAATGGTGCACCGGCAGCAATTCCACCGCCGTTACGCCGAGATCGCGCAAATAGCCGATCACGGCCGGATGCGCCAGCCCGGCGTACGTCCCGCGTTGTTCTTCAGGAACGTCGGGATGGGTACGGGTGAAGCCGCGGACGTGCAGTTCGTAGATAACCGTTTCGTCCCAGGGAATTCGCGGCTTGCGTTCGCTGGCCGGACCGGGGGAGGCGACCACGACCGAGCGCGGCACATACGGCGCCGAATCGGCTCCAGGGCTGAAAACCGCAGCCTGCGGGTCGAATTCCCCGTCGATCGCCCGGGCGTACGGATCCAGCAGCAGCTTGGCCGGATCGTGCCGCAGCCCAGCATCGCCGGAAACCCGAAAGCCGTACCGTTGTCCCGACCCGACCCCGGACAGATAGCCATGCCAGACATGGTGCGTTTTCTCACGCAACTCGACACGGCGCTCGGCCCCCGACTCGTCGAAAAGGCACAACTGCACCGAGGAGGCCGAACTGCTCCACAACGCGAAATTGGTGCCGGCCGAATCCGGGGTCGCTCCCAGCGGTACGCCGCGACCCGGCCAGGATTCCGCCGTCATACGCGCACCGGTGCGGCAAGGGCGCGCTTGCGCAGCGCCGCGAATTCCGCCGACCCGTCGTCATTCCACACCTCGAGGCGGGCGCCTCGTTCCTGCGCCGGAACGTTGCCGGTCCGGCAGTCCTCCCACATCGCCGCGATCGTGGCGTAATGGCAGGCCCGCCCGCCCGGCCAGCGGATCGTCAGCACCGAATCCGGATAATCCACGACGTACGGCGGTTCCATCGCCAGCCGGGACACCGCCGACTCGTCCAACTCGACGCCCAGCCCCGGTCCACTGGGGACAGTGGCGTACCCGGCCGAGACCGTGATCGGGTCGACGATGAGGTCGTCGGAGTAAATGTTCAGGCAGGTCACCGACGGCCATACCGCGCCGGAGAGCACCGCACCCAGTTGCAACGTCAACGCCGTGGTCAAACCGGGCCCGACCAATTGCAGCCAATACGGCTTTCCGAATGCGTCGGCCCGCAGCCCGTCCCGAATGGCCGCGTGCACACCGCCTTCGATCACGTAACCGTCGAATGCCTCGGCCCGCACCGCCGCCGCGAACGGGCTCTGCTTGACGTGATCGGCGATCGGACGGGAAACCTTGTCGCGCAGCCGCCGAAAGCCTTCCAGGTCGCCGAATCGGATCGGGGTCTCGAAAATGCCGACCCGCTCCTCCTGCTCCAATTCCTGCAATACCGGCGCGGCCGTACCGACATCGCGCAGCATCTCGTTCCAGTCCAGATCCAGCCGGTACTGCGGCGGGGTGACGGCCGAAATCGCCGCGACCTGCTCGTACACGTCGAACCACGGCCGCACCTTGAACTTGTGGTGCAGATAGCCCGACGCGACCGCCTCGGCCGCCTCTTCGGCCAGCACCTCCGGCGGCATCTTCGTGTCCCACCAGGCCAACGGAACCCGGTCCCGTACCTCCGGCAGACCGAAGAGCTTGCGCGCCGGTACCTCCAACGCCTTGCCCAACGCGTCGTAGCAGGCCATCTGCAGCCCGGCCCCGATCTCGTCGTGACCGAGGAATTCGGCCGGGCTTTTCCCGATCAGCGCGGCGACGGCGGAATCATCGATGCTGGCCCAGCTGTACCCGGGCAACGTCTCGCCATAGCCGACCACATCGGGGGAATTGGTCCGCAGCCGGATGACTTCGACCACGCCCCATTGGCCAACCAGGATCTCGTTCCACGGCCGGCAGCGCTCCCGGAACGGCACCTGCACCATGCACCGTTCGACGTCGACAACCCGCAAGCCACGCGCCTGGGTCAGGTCACTCATCGCATCCCTTCCGAACACATCCGGCCCGACGTGAACCGGCCGGGTGACGACGAACCGCCAATGTAGCCCGTGCGGCGAAAATCGCCCGCGCCACGTACCGTTCAAACCATGCGAATCCGTATTGCCGCAATTCTGGCAGTCTTGGCGCTTGCGGCCGGTTGCTCCACATCGGACGACAACTCCTCGAGCGACAAGTCGTCCGCGAAGGCCAGCTCGTCGAGTACGAAGGTCACCACGAAGGACGCGTACGCTGTCGGCTGCCCATTGGTGAATACCGCGCTGGGCGCCGGGACGGTGGCCCGCAAGCTGGCGGCGGCCGGCTTGGGCAAGCTGGCCGACGCCGGCTCGCTCAGCCCCGACCAGAAGCAATGGCTGAACGACGCCAAGGACCTGGTCTCGGCCTCCAAGCCGGACGACGTTCCCGGCTCGGTCCGGGAGCGGGTGCGTAAGGCCTGCGCCGAGCACGGCCAGACGCTGAGCAACCTGTGACCGGCACAGCTATGACGCGGGCGTGATGTCGGATCGGCCGTGCTGTTGGATGGGGACGTGGCAGAGAGCGCGGACGGACAGGGTCAGATCGGCAACAATCAGATCGGCGACGGCGTGAGCGAAATCGGCGCCGCGCCGGCGGGCAACGGGGCAATCAGTCCGTGGACATCGCCGGACGTCGTACTACACCTGGACGGCGTGGGCGTGCGCCGAGGGCAGACCCATCTGGTCCGCGACGTCAACTGGTCGGTCGAGCTGGATGAGCGCTGGGTCGTCCTCGGCCCGAACGGCGCCGGCAAGACGACCGTGCTGCAGCTGGCCGGGGCGTACCTGCACCCGACGACCGGCATCGTGCGTGTTCTCGGCGAACGGCTGGGCCGGGTCGACGTCTTCGAGTTGCGGCCGCGGATCGGGTTGACCAGTGCGGCCCTGGCGCAACGGATTCCCGGCGGCGAACGGGTCGACGACGTTGTGATCAGCGCCGGGTACTCGGTGATCGGTCGCTGGCGGGAGCGGTACGAGGGCATCGACGCGGCCCGCGCGGCCACCCTGCTGGCGCAGTTCGGGGTCGCGCACCTGTCCGAGCGGGCGTTCGGGACGTTGTCCGAGGGGGAGCGCAAGCGGGTTCAGATCGCCCGGGCGCTGATGACCGACCCAGAATTGGTATTGCTGGATGAGCCGGCGGCCGGGCTGGATCTGGGTTCCCGCGAGGATCTGGTCGCCCGGTTGGGCCGGCTGGCGGCCGACCCCGATTCGCCGGCCCTGATATTGGTGACCCATCACGTCGAGGAGATCCCGCCCGGGTTCACCCACGCGCTGTTGCTGCGAGGCGGCCGGGTCGTGGCCCAGGGTCTGCTGGACGACGTGCTGACCTCGGAGAACCTGTCGGCGACCTTCGGCCTGCCGTTGACGCTGGAACGCTCCGGCGACCGGTTCTTCGCTCGGGCCACCCCCACGCTTTAGGGTGTCCGGCACCGAACGAGAGGAGCAGCAGGTGCCCCAGTCGATAAGTGTGCAGGTCGAGGACGGGGTCGCCACCATCCTGCTGGAGCGGCCGCCGATGAACGCGCTCAATACGCAGGTGCAGGAGGAGATCCGGGCCGCCGCCACCGAATGCACGGAGCGCTCGGACGTGCGGTCGGTGGTGATCTATGGCGGGCCGAAGGTGTTCGCGGCCGGTGCCGATATCAAGGAAATGGCCGATATGAGCTACGCCGATATGGCGCAGCGGGCCGGCGCGCTCACCTCCTGTCTGGACGCGGTCGCGCGGATTCCCAAGCCGGTGATCGCCGCCGTAACCGGATACGCGTTGGGCGGTGGCTGTGAGTTGGCGCTGGCGGCCGACTTCCGGGTGTGCGCCGAAGATGCCAAGCTCGGTCAGCCGGAAATCCTGCTGGGCATCATCCCCGGCGCTGGTGGCACCCAGCGGCTGGCTCGCCTGGTCGGTCCCTCGCGGGCCAAGGACCTCATCTTTTCGGGTCGGTTTGTTGACGCGACCGAGTCGCTGCAGATGGGTCTGGTCAACCGGGTGGTGCCAGCGCAGGAGGTTTATCCGACGGCGAAGGCGTGGGCGGCGACCTTCGCGCACGGACCCGCGGTTGCCTTGCGGGCGGCGAAAGCGGCCATCGACGGCGGCCTGGACGGCGATCTGAGTTCCGGCCTGACACTGGAAAGTGCTCTTTTCGCGGGCCTGTTCGCCACCGAGGACCGAACGATCGGGATGCGATCGTTCGTCGAGAATGGCCCGGGCAAGGCCGAGTTCGTAGGTCGGTGATATGAGCGAGCACTCGGCCGACGCGAAGACAGACGCGAAGACAGACGCGAAGACAACAGAAGAAAGCCCGAAAAGCTCGGGAATCGAGGTATCGGCCGAACAGGTCGAGGCCGCGTTCGGCGATCCGAAACGCGCGAATGTGCTTTATCACGATTGGGAAGCCGCGACGTACGACGAGAAGTGGTCGATCTCTTTCGATGAGCGATGCATTGACTATGCCCGTGGACGTTTCGAGTTGGTTGCTGGTACCGCCGGGTGGCCCTATGGCCGTGCGTTGGAGCTCGGTTGCGGCACTGGTTTCTTCTCGCTGAACCTCAAGCAGGCCGGCGTTCTGGACGAGGTCCACGTGACCGACATCAGTCCCGGCATGGTGGCGGTGGCACAGCAGAACGCGCAGCGGCTGGGATTCCAGATCGAAGGCCGCGTCGCCGATGCCGAGTCAATACCGCATCCGGACAATTCTTTCGACGTCGTGGTCGGACACGCGATCCTGCACCACATTCCGGATGTGGAAATGGCGCTGCGCGAAGTTTTGCGGGTATTACGGCCCGGCGGCCGTTTTGTTTTCGCCGGAGAACCGACGCGGCTTGGTGATGCCGTTGCCCGCAGGCTGTCCCGGGCCACCTGGTGGACCGCCACCCGGCTGACCCGCTTGCCGGTATTGGCCGCGTGGCAGCGCCCGCAGGTGGAATTGGACGAATCGTCGCGCGCGGCGGCGTTGGAGTCCGTCGTGGACCTGCACACCTTCCCGCCGGCTCGCCTGCGCCGGATGGCGATCGCCGCTGGTGCGGTGGACGTTGCGGTACGAACGGAAGAGTTGACCGCGGCGTGGTTCGGCTGGCCGGCGCGCACCTTTGAGTACGCAGTGCCGAAGGAGAAGCTCGGTTGGGGTTGGGCGATGTTCAGTTACCACATGTGGCAGCGGCTCTCCGGAGTCGATGAGCGGGTTTTTGCCAAGTTCGTACCGGCCGGATTGTTCTATAACGCCCTGGTTACCGGCATAAAGCCATAACAACAGGAAACGAGTCCTCCCGTTCGCGGTTTCCGCGTGCTACGGTCGCCAAAGTCGGTCGACGTTCCACAATCGTGTTTCTCACGCGTGCGGGACAACGGCAGGGCGCCGGTGTCGAGCCGGTTCCGTTTACGACTCGGCGTCCGCGAGGTGCGGACGCCGCACCGTTTCCCGGGGAGCGCAAGGAATGGCACAAGGCACGGTCAAGTGGTTCAACGCGGAGAAGGGCTACGGATTCATTGCAGTGGATGGTGGCGGGGCTGATGTCTTCGTCCACTACTCGGCAATTCAGTCCGATGGCTACCGCACCCTGGAAGAAGGCCAGCGGGTCGACTTCGACACCACCCAAGGACAGAAGGGCCCGCAGGCGGAGAACGTACGTCCAGTCTGAACTGGACTGCCGTCTGCACAGAACAACGGAACGAGCCCGTCCGGGTCACGACATAGATCGTGATCGGACGGGCTCGGTTGTCTGTGCTGTTACGGTCGCTATGTGAGTGATCCACGCCAGGCCCGGTTCCTGACCTGGGCTTCGCTGCGCTGGATTGTCCGGCACCGGGCCTGGACACCTTGGTATCTGGTGCGATATTGGCGGTTCTTCTGGTTCCGTTTGCGTTCGCCGCACATTGTGACCGAGGGATTTGTCTTTCTCGGTCGCGGCACCCGGTTGTACGCCCGCAAAGATCACGCCCGGATGATCGTCGGCTCCTGGGTCCATGTCGGTGACCGCACCGCGATCCGCGCCCACGAAGGGACATTGCGGATCGGCGAGAAGGTGGTGTTCGGCGGTGGCGACACGGTGAACTGCTATCTGGACATCGAAATCGGCGCCACGGCGCTGATCGCGGACAGCGTGTACATCTGCGACTTCGACCACATCACCGAGGACATCACCGTACCGATCAAGGATCAGGGAATCGTGAAGTCATCCGTCCGGATCGGTCCGGATGTCTGGATGGGAACGAAAGTCACGGTATTGCGGGGGACCCGGGTCGGCCGCGGTTCGGTATTGGCCGCGAACTGCGTTGCCCGCGGGCAGATCCCGCCCTACAGCGTCGCCGCCGGTGTCCCGGCCCGCGTGGTCCGCAGTCGCCTCAAGCCGCGCGATGAGGACGGCGGCCAGAACTCGCGCGATATGCCCTAGGGTCCGGGCATGCAGGAAGTCAGTGTGGTCGATCGGGCCTGTCCCGATGGCAGACGTTGGGTCAGCGAGGCCATTGCGCGGGTTGAGGCGGACGCCAATCGGTCGGCGGACACACATCTCATCGTCTTCCCGTTGCCGGCCGAATGGGGCATTGATCTCTACCTCAAAGACGAGTCGACCCACCCGACCGGCAGCCTGAAGCACCGCCTGGCCCGGTCGTTGTTTCTCTATGCCTTGTGCAACGGCTGGATCACCGAATCCAGCACGGTGGTGGAAGCCTCCAGCGGCTCAACCGCCGTCTCCGAGGCGTATTTCGCCCAGATGCTCGGCTTGCCTTTTGTCGCGGTGATGCCGGCGACGACCAGCCCGGAGAAGATCGAGCTCATCGAGTTCCACGGTGGACGGTGCCACCTGATCGACGATCCGACCCAGGTATATGCCGAGTCCAGGCGGATCGCCGAACAGACCGGTGGGCATTTCATGGACCAGTTCACGTATGCCGAGCGGGCCACCGATTGGCGCGGAAACAACAACATCGCCGAATCAATATTCGAACAGTTGGCGATGGAGCGCTATCCCGTGCCGCGCTGGATCGTCGTGGGCGCGGGAACGGGCGGAACCAGCGCCACCATCGGCCGCTATATCCGCTATCGCCGGCATGACACCTGCCTGGCTGTGGTCGATCCGGAGAACTCCGCCTTCTTCGACGGTTGGTTGCATGACGATCCTTCCTGTGTCGCCTCCGGCGCCTCCCGGATCGAGGGCATCGGGCGGCCGCGGGTCGAGCCGAGCTTTGTCGGGCAGGTGATCGACCGCATGATCAAGGTGCCCGACGCGGCGTCAATGGCCGCGATCCGGCACGTCCACAAGGTTTTGGGCCGGCGTACCGGTGGTTCGACCGGCACCAATATGTGGGGCGTTTTTCAGATCATTGCCGAAATGCGGGCGGCCGGTCGGACCGGAAGTGTGGTGAGCCTTATCTGTGATGGTGGGGAACGTTATGCCCACACGTATTACAACGATGAATGGCTGGCCGCCCGCGGACTGGACATCACCCAATACCTCGAACAGTTGGCGCCTTTCGCGCCGTAGATTAAAGAATCGCGTCCATCAATCCCAACGGCGGAGCGCCCAGCGCCAGTAATTCGCGGTGCAACCGGGACAGACTGAATTCCGATCCCCAACTGGCACGGGCTTTTTCGCGTAGATCAAGGATCGCGAACTTGCCCCAGGTATAGCGACCGTACGTCGGGTCGAACGTGCCGCGCTGCGCCTCGGCCACCGCGGCCGGCCCAGCCGAAAACGCATCAGCTTCGAATCGCCGGGTGGCATCGCCGACCGTCATCGAGCCGGTGTGCAGGCCGATCGAGCACGCCAGTCGGGTGACCCGGACCAGCGCTTCGATTGCCACGCCGATCGCATAACGCGGATCGGCGGCGTGAAATCCTTCCTCGACAGACATTTCCTCGGCGTAATGTGCCCAGCCCTCGATGAAAGCCTCGCCGAGCAATGTGCGCCGTACCGGACTGTCCACATGTCGCAGTGCGACGCCATGCGAGAAATGCCCCGGCGCGACCTCGTGCACGGTAATCGTCGGCAGCGTGGTGCGGCTGAATACCCGCAGCCATTCCTCCTGCTGGTCGGCCGGCCAATGCGGGGATGGCGGGGTGACGTGGTACCAGGACGGACCGGGCGGTTCACCCGCGGCCGCCCACGACATCATCGCCATCGACCACTGCCGCGACTCCGGCGCCGGGCCGACCCGGCATTCGCCGTCGTGGAATGGCGCCAATTCGCGTTCGGCCGTCCACGCGATCGTCTCGGCCGTCAATGCCCGGGCCTCATCGAGTACGCCGGCCGCGTCGGGGTGATCGGCCAGCAGCCCGGCGACAACCTCGCTCACCGGTACGCCCGGCGCCAGCCGCCTGCAACCTTCGGCCAGCATCGCCCGCAACCGATCCCGTTCGGCGTCGGCCCGGCGGGACAGTGCGGTCAGGTCGACGGTCATCGCTTCGGCGCTTCCCAACAGCCGGGCCAACGCCGGCGCACCCAGCGCCGCGTCCCGCGGGCCGATCCGGACCTGCTTGGTCAGGTGCTCGACCAGGCGGGTGTGCGCACGCAAAGCCGCGTCCTCGGGGCCGCGATCGCCCGGCCGCAGGCCGGATGCCAATCCGCGCGCCGCGCCGACCGTGGCCGCCGCGATCGGCGCCGGGACCGCGTCCAGGACGCCGACGGCCGCGTCGATCGCCTCCGGCCAGGCCGCCACGTGCCGGGCTCGCGCCTCCGCCCGTTCTGCCGCCGGGGCGTACTCCCGGTCGTAACAGGCCAGATCGAGGTTGGCGACGTGGAACAGCGGGTTGCTGCGGTGCAGGGCCAACTCGCCGTAGGTCACCCGGGCCAGATCCTCGAACGCGGCCAGATGCGCATCATCCTGCGGATCGTCCACCGCCGGCCCGCCGAGCGCGGCGAGGCCGCGAGCCACTCCGTCGGCGGACAGGTCCTGCAACACCCCGTCGTACTCGTGCCGGCCGGAGTACTCCCGGACCATCGGGACGGACAGGTCGCACAGCGCGCGTAGTCGGGCATTCATACTGGCCAACCTAGGGCATGTCTGTTGAATCCTGGGCGCCGCGCAGCAGACCGAGGACTCAACAGACATGCCCTAAGCCACGGCCGGTGGGTCAATGACCGACGGTGCTCTCCCGGACCACCAACTGGTGCGAGGCCTGCACCTCACGCGGCGGTGCCTGCGGTTCGCCGGCGATCCGGGAGGCCAGCAGATCGACCGCGACGCGGGCCAATTCGTCCTTGTCCGGGGCGATCGTGGTCAGGCTCGGGGTGGCGAACCGGCCGTCCTCGATGTCGTCGAAGCCGGCAACGGCAATCTGCTCAGGCACCGATACGCCCCGGCGCAGCAGGGTGCGGAGGGCGCCGAGCGCCAGCAGGTCGGTGAAGCAGAAGACCGCGTCGGGCGGATCGGGCAGGTCCAGCAGCCGTTGCATCGCCTCGGCGCCGTCGGCCCGGTGGTAGCTGGCGGCCGGCATCACCAGGCTGCGGTCGAACGGAATTCCCGCGCCTTCCAACGCCTGCTTGTACCCGGCCAGTCGCAGCGGTGCGGTACCCAGGTCGCTGCGGCTCTGATCGCCAATGGCCGCGATCCGCCGGCGACCCAACCCGATCAGGTGCTCGGTGGCCTCGCGGGCGGCGAGCACGTTGTCGATGACCACGTGGTCGGCCGAGCCCTCGGCCACCAGCTCGCCGAGCAGCACCATCGGCGTGTCGTCGCGCCGGCTGAGAATCTGCTCGCGCGAGGTCGCCAGCGGGCTGAATATCAGCCCGTCGATCAGCTGATCGCGGATTCCTTGCAGCACAACCGATTCACGGTCCGGCAGCCCGTCGGTCTGGTCAATGAGGACAGTCCACGATTTGGCCTCGGCCGCTTTGATCACGCATCGGGTCAACTCGGCGAAATACGGCAGATCCAGCTCGGGTAGGGCGAGCGCGACAATGCCCGAACGCCGGTTGCGCAGGTTCCGGGCGGACAGGTTCGGCCGGTAGTTCAGCTCATCCAGGGCCTGTTGGACCCGGGCCCGGGTCGCGCTGCTGACGTGCAGATACCCGTTGACCACATTGGACACGGTCTTCACCGACACTCCGGCGCGAGCCGCCACATCACGCAGGCTGGTCGGCATGGTGCACGTTCTCCTGTCGCATGAGCTGACATAGCCACGCTACCAGGTCGAAAGAA
This sequence comes from Mycobacteriales bacterium, assembly GCA_040414495.1. Classification (GTDB taxonomy): domain Bacteria; phylum Actinomycetota; class Actinomycetes; order Mycobacteriales; family QHCD01; genus DATAVB01. The sequence continues at coordinate 58,411 of JBEDUI010000083.1, read as the reverse complement.
TCGCTTTACAACGTTGCAATATCTGAGTACAACATCTGCAGCAAGTACGGCCGCGTGAGCCGGGTCACGGTGCTGGACGCCGACCTGGGGGACTCGGCCGGCCATAACGCGGACGCGACCGGCGTTAGAGGTCGCGTCATGGTGAAAGCCGTCCAGATTCGAAAAATCGGGCTCATCGCAGTTTTCGGGTCCACCGGAAGTTTTTCGGAGAGGTGATGGATGAGCGAGGTAACGCTCACCGTGGATCCGGCGTTTGTCGTCGGAACGCTGGACCGCCGACTGTTCGGCTCGTTCGTCGAACATATGGGTCGCAGTGTGTACGGCGGGATTTACGAGCCGGGTCATCCGGCCGCTGATCCCGCCGGATTGCGTACCGACGTACTGGAATTGGTACGCGAGCTCGGCGTCACCACGGTGCGTTATCCGGGCGGGAATTTCGTTTCCAGCTACCGCTGGGAGGATGGGGTCGGTCCGGTCCAACACCGCCCGCAGCGGCTGGATCTGGCCTGGCGCAGCCTGGAAAGCAACGAATTCGGTCTGAACGAATTCATGGGTTGGTGCGCGGCGGCGGACGCCCAGCCGATGCTCGCGGTCAATCTCGGCACCCGTGGGGTCGAGGCGGCCTGTGATCTGCTCGAATACTGCAACCACCCCTCCGGCACTTATTGGTCAGACCTACGAGCCAGCCACGGCGTGGAAAAACCACACAACGTGCGGCTGTGGTGCCTGGGCAACGAACTCGACGGCCCGTGGCAGATCGGCGGCAAAACCGCTGACGAATACGGCCGGCTCGCCGCCGAAACGGCCAAGGCGATGAAGCTGATCGACCCGCAAATTGAGCTCGTGCTCAGCGGTAGCTCGAACAGCTCGATGCCCACATTCGGTTCCTGGGAATCGACGGTGTTGGAACACGCCTACGACCACGTCGATTATTTGTCGCTGCATTGTTATTACGATCCCAGCGACGGCGACGTGGACAGCTTTCTGGCCTCGGGTGTGCAGATGGACCGCTTCATCGAAGGGGTTGTCGCCACCTGCGATTACGTGGCCGCGAAACTCCGCAAACCCCGGCGGATGCAGCTGTCCTTCGATGAATGGAACGTCTGGTACCAGAGCCGTTTCCCCGGATCCGAGCACCTGGACTGGGCTCGGGCGCCGCGGCTGATCGAAGACGAATACTCCGTCACCGACGCGGTCGTCGTGGGCGATCTGCTGATGAGCTTGCTGAGGCACGCCGACCGGGTCACGATGGCCTGCCAGGCCCAGTTGGTGAATGTGATCGCCCCGATTCTGACCGAGCGGGGTGGGCCGGCCCGGGCCCAGACGATTTTCCACCCGTTCGCGTTGACCGCCCGCCACGCCGGGCAGAAGGTGCTGCGGGTGGAGCCGAACGCGCCGACCCACGACACCCAGCGCTGCGCCGATGTACCGCTCATCGGCGCCACGGCCACCATCGACGATGACGGCACGATCGCATTGTTCGTGGTGAACCGGGCCCATGAGCCGACCGTCTTGCGGGCCGATGTCAGAGCAGTACCCGGGTCCACAGTGCTCAGTCATATCGCCTTGTACGACGACGATTCGCGGCAGGTCCGGCCGCGTGAGATGACCGGGCACACTATGGCCGACGGTGTATTGACGCTGTCGTTGCCGCCGGTCTCGTGGAACCTGATCCGCTTCAATTCCGTGTGAGCGCTTTTGTGCGCAGCTTTTGGTCAACATCCGGAGGTAATCGCATGACCACGTCAAACATGCCCAGCCGTAGGACGTTCCTCAAAGGAGCCGGCTCGCTCGCTCTCGTCGGCGCTGCCGCGGCGGCGTGTGGCAGTGGAAAGCACCTGTCGCAGTGGTACCACCAGTACGGTGAGCAGGGCACCGAGCAGGCGGCGAAGAAATACGCCAAGCAGTACAAGAAAGAAACAGTGCAGGTCAGCTGGAAGACCGGCGACTACGCGACGCTGCTCTCGGCCGCGCTGCTGGGCCGTAATGTGCCCGATGTTTTCGAATCGCAATTCAACGTACAGATGGTCCACTCCAAGCAGGTGGTGCCGCTGGACGACATCATCGGCGATGCCCGCAGCGATTTCAGCGATATCGACCTGCAGACGAACTCGTTGGACGGCAAGCTCTACGGGATCCGGATGATCGACGACCCGCAGCTCCTGTACTACCGCAAGAGCCTGCTGCAGAACGCCGGTCTGCAGCCGCCAACCACGATCGAGGAGCTGATCAACGCCACCAACGAGTTGGCGAAGGCGAAAACGAAGGGCCTTTTCGTCGGCAACGACGCGGGAGTCGGTGCGCTCGGTTTGGTGGCGCTGCACGCGGCCGGCGGGGCGCAGCTCACCTCGGACAACCAGCCCGGATTCACCGACGAGAACGCGATCAACGCGTACACCCAATTGCGCAAGCTGGCCAAGAGCAAGGGCCTGTTGATGGGCGCGCCGACCGACTGGGCCGACCCCGGTTCGTTCCTCAACGAACTGTGTGCGATGCAGTGGTGCGGCATGTGGGCGATGCCGCAGATCCAGGCCAAGTTCAAGGACGATTTCGGCGTCATCGCGTTCCCGAAGATCGGCGCGGCCGGAAAGCCGGCCGTCTACAGCGGCGGCTGGACGTCATTTGTCGCGGCCAAGAGCAAGCAGGTCGACGCGGCCAAAGCATTCCTGAAGTGGCTGTGGATCGACCAGACCAAGGACCAGGAGGACTGGGCCCTCAGCTACGGATTCCACATTCCGCCGCGCAAGAGCGTGGCGGCCAAGGCAACCAAGCTGCAAAGCGGCGCGGCGGCCGACGTCGTCAAGCTCAACTCGCAGTACGGCTTCTCCGACAATCCAATGTGGACTCCGAATGTCAGCGCACCCTACGGCGACATGCTGACCAACATCATGCGCAAGGGCAATGACCCGCAAAAAGAGGTCACCAAGGCCACCGGCCTGGTCAAGACGCAGCTGCAGCGGCTGAACGGCTAAGGTCGCGGTCCACAGAATGCCCTGGGAAATGCTCTGGAGGTGCGAACGGTGAGTGTCCCGGATGTCGCCGTCCGGGCCGACGCTCCGGCCCGGATGGACCGGTTGCGACGGCGCAGGAAGAAAAGTCCGAAAGGGGCGGCCCTCAATTTCTGGATATTCGTTGGCCCGTTTCTGATCGGGCTGATCATCTTCGCCTACGTTCCGATCATCTGGAGCGCCGTCCTCAGCTTCTACAACGCGCAGGGGACGGTCACCCCGACCGATTTCGTGGGCTTCCGCAACTACACCGACATGTTGCGGGACAACCAGTTCACCTCGAGCCTGGTCACGTTCACGATCTTCGCCGCATTCATCATCCCGTTGACATTCATCCTGTCGCTCGGGCTGGCGTTGTTGGTCCACCGGGCCAAGGTCGCGCAGACGTTCTTCCGGTCGGTGTTCTTCATTCCGACGGCGTGTTCGTACGTGGTGGCCTCGCTGATCTGGAAGCTGTCGATCTTCAACGGCGTCCGGTTCGGCCTGGCCAACACGGTGCTCGGCGATTTCGGTCATTCGCCGATCGCCTGGCTCACCACCGTTCATCCGCCGTGGTACTGGCTGGCGTTGGTGACGTTGCGGCTGTGGTTGCAGATCGGCTTTTACATGATCCTGTTCCTGGCCGGTTTGCAACGAATCCCGGCCGAGCTGTACGAGGCGGCCCAGGTCGACGGCGCGAAGCGGGGGTGGCAGACCTTCCGCCACATCACGTTGCCGCAGCTGCGGGCCACTTCGGTGGCCGTGGTCATCCTCAACCTGATCGCGGCCTACCAGGCATTCGATGAGTTCTACAACCTGATCGGCAACGTCAACTACGCCCGACCGCCGCTGATCTATCTGTACTACGTGTCGCTGGGCGCGACGCAGGATTACGGCCGGGGCAGCGCGGGCGCGTTGATTCTGGCGGTGTTGATCGCGATCGTGACGTTCGGCCAGTTCAAGCTTTTCGGTTTCGGCAAGGCGGGTGAATGATTCATGACCACGACGACCCCGAACATCACCCGGCGCAAAAAGCGCCGAACTCCGGGCGGTATCGCCGCCACGGTCGCGATCTATAGCGCGCTCATTGTGCTGGCACTGCTGTTTCTGGTGCCGTTCTACCTCATTGTCCGTAACTCGCTGGCCACCGAGGCCGACCTCACCTCGCCGCATTGGACGTTCTTTCCCAGTTCGCTGCACTTCGGCAATTTCAAGGAACTGTTCACCGATATTCCGATGAGCACCGGGCTGAAGAACTCCGCGATCATCGGAATCGTGCAGACCGGCGGGCAGATCGTATTGGCGTCCATGGCCGGCTACGGCTTGGCCCGTATTCCATACCGGCATGCCAACAAGGTCTTTTACGCCATCCTGGCGACGTTGATGATTCCGGCCGCGGTGACGTTCGTTCCCAGTTATGTCCTGGTCTCTTCGCTCGGCTGGGTATCGACCCTGCGTGGCCTGATCATTCCGGGCCTGTTTTCCGGTTTCGCCGCATTCCTTTTCCGGCAGTACTTCCTCAACTTCCCTAAGGAGCTGGAAGAAGCCGGACGGGTCGACGGTCTGAACTACTGGGGTGCGTACTGGCGGATCGTGGTTCCCAACTCGCTCAACTTCTTCGCCGCGATCGGGGTTATCACGTTCATCGGCAACTGGAACTCATTCCTGTGGCCTTTGGTAATCGGGCAATCCGATACTTCGGAAACCGTTCAGGTCGTGATGTCCACGTTTATCACCGCGCAGACCATAAATTTGCATGAACTCTTTGCGGCAGCGGCCATCGCAATTCTGCCCCTCGTACTAATCTTCATATTCTTGCAGCGATACCTTGTCCAAGGTGTTGCGCAAACCGGTATCAAGGGCTGACATCAGGAACAATGTGGTTCCTCGGCCCCGACACCACGAGGGGATTGTCATGACCAACCGTTCGCTGGGGTGTGCGGCATGAGCGACGATCTGGCCCGTCGAGATGTCCTGAAAGCCGCCGCGGCCGCCGGAATCGGCGGCGTGGCGGTGTCGGCGTTGTCCTCCGGTACGGCCGATGCCGCGACCCCGAGCCACTCGTCGCACGGGAAGCTCTTTATCCGCAAGGAATCGTTCGGTACGACCAATGCGGGTGAGCCCGTCGAGCGGTATTCCTTCGGCGACAAGAAGCGCCTGTGGATTCAGATGCTGACGTACGGCGCGCTGATCCAGACGATGTGGGTGCCCGACCGCTGGGGTCGGATGGCCAACGTCGAACTCGGCCTGAAGACGGTCCAGGAATATCAGGCCGTGAGCCCGTATTTCGGCGCGACGATTGGCCGGTACGCCAACCGCATCGCCAAGGGCCAGTTCACCATCGACGGGAAGATGTATCAGATTCCGCCCAACGACGGCCAGAATGCGTTGCACGGTGGCCCGGTCGGGTTCGACAAGCACGTCTGGGACGCCAAGGTCATCGAGGAGCGCGACCGGGTCGGCGTGCAATTCAGCCTCGTCAGCCCCGACGGCGACCAGGGTTTTCCGGGGACGATGAAGGTCATGGTGACCTACACCATCGACCGGCACGCCACGCTGACGATTCATTACCACGCCACCACCGACAAGCCGACGGTCGTCAACCTGACCAATCACGCCTATTTCAATTTGGCCGGCGAGGGCACGGGCGAGATCTACAACCACGTCGCGGTGATCAACGCCGACCGGTACACCCCGATCGACAACATGTCGATTCCGCTCGGGCCGCTGGACCCGGTGGCCGGGACGCCGTTCGACTTCCGCAAACCGCACACGTTCGGAGAGCGCATTCACGACGGCGTCACGCAGATCGTGAACGCGCACGGTTACGACCACAACTGGGTGCTGAACCGGCGCGCCGGCTCGAAACCGAGCTTCGCGGCCAAGGTCACCGATCCCAAGAGCGGCCGGTTCGTCGAATGCTTTACCGACCAACCCGGCGTTCAGGTCTATACCGGCAACTTCCTGGACGGCAGCATTGTTGGGATCAGCGGACGGACCTACCGGCAGGGCGACGCATTCACCCTGGAAACGCAGCATTTCCCGGATTCGCCGAACGAGCCGAGCTACCCGTCGACCATTCTGCGGCCGGGCCAGCAGTTCGTTTCCACGACGTTCTATCGGTTTGGCGCTCGCTAAAGGTTAGCGAAAGGTGCGGCCGCGGTCTGGTGAACCAGGGCCGCACCACGCAGGGTCTGTCCTGTGGATCTTCGGCGGCGCGGCTCGGCGCCCAGACGACGACTGACTGCGTTGTCGTCGTCGCCGGTAGAACACCGCTACCGGCTCCTTCTCCGCCTTGTCATTCGCCGCCTGGATCACCGCCCGCATCCACCAAGATCCACAGGACAGACCTAATGCGCTTTGACGGCGACGACCAACAGGTCGAGGGAGTCGTCGATGTTGTCGGTCCGGATATCGAAATCGCTGGCCCGTACCGACGCCACATCCGAGCGCAGCGACGGGTGCCAGGTCGCGGCCGGGCCGGCCAGCTGGGCGTCGATCAGCGAGCCACCGTGCCGGCGGTCGAGCCGGCGCAGCCGACGACCGTGCCAGATGCCGTACCGGCGAAATATCGAGAATCCGGCGCCGACGATCAACTCGGTCAGCTCGGCGCCGGACAGCTCGCGGGTGTGGTACGGGTTCAGCGGCTCCGCCTGACCGGGGGAGAAGGTGAGCCGGTTGGGAGTGCTGACCACCAGGGTTCCGCCCGGGCGTAATACCCGGGCCGTTTCGGCAAGAAAGCCGGGCTGATCCCACAAATGCTCAATGACCTGCATGGTGACAACCACGTCGATGGCACCGGTGCGCACCGGCAGCTGCGCCAGGTTGCCCCGGACGATCTCGACCTCGGGGTAACTGGCCCTGATGTGCGCGACCGCCGGCTCGTCGTAATCCAGGCCGACCACCTGGGACGCGACCTCACGCAGCTGCGCCGCGCCGTACCCCTCGCCGCAACCGGCCTCCAGCACCACCGCGCTGCGGCACCACGGACGGATCGTCGCGTACGCCGCCTCATGCCGGCGGAACCAGTAATTCTCGACCGCGATGCCCGGCAGTGTGCGTTCCCCGGTCAACGCGAGGTCGTGCCGGTGACCAGCGGGGTTGTCAGCGATCGCTCTCACCTCTGCGCTCAGCTCCGGTCAGATCCATCGAGACCGACCGCTAGCCCGGTGACCGCTGGCGGCGGCACCGGGCCGGGATGTCTCGCCCAGGATTCTGCCAGTGCGGCGGCAGATCGGGGCCGGCTACCCGAGCGTCCAGGTTCAGGTTGTCCTTGGTCGCCCCGACACCGGCGCCTCGCACAGCGTGTGGCAACGAGCCCGGCTTGTAGCCCGATGCCTCTGGGGCCGTGTGCGAGACCGCGGTCGGCGAGTGCGTCGGTGCTCACGCGACCGCCCAGCCATTGCCGGTGCCGAGTACCCGTGTCGTCATGGCCGGAATCCGACCCGGGCTCGCATCACCTCCTTGGTGTCAGGCCCACCGGATCGAGGATCCGGGCGGCACGTCGCCGAGGCGGTGAAAGTGCTGCAGGCAGTACACGCGCACCCCGAGCTGCGCGTGGTCCACCCGTACGGCGGCCGGTTGGTCGCAGCGGCGGCACGTCATCGCAGAGATCGGCAACGGACGTCGGACGGGCCGGGGCGCCTTACGCGCCAGCAAATCCACGTACCGATTCATGTCCTAGAGCCTGCTTATGGAGCAGCGATCCGGACAGGGGGTAACAAAAAGTAGGGGTAACACGACGTGATGATTACCATGCGAAGAGTCCTGACAGGTGCCGAGTTGCGTGCGCTGCGTAACGCCCGCAACTGGTCGCAGGCTGAGCTGAGTCGCCGTACGGGGGTTACGCGCAATTACCTCAGCATGATCGAGAACGGCCAGCGGCCGGGCAGCGCGCAGTTCTGGCGCATCGTCGGACGGATCTTCGATGAGGAGGAGGAAGCCGCTGTGCGGCGCGCAGAGTTTTTGCGCCTGGGTGCGGCAGCGTTGACCGGGGTGACGACGGGGGCGTCGGCCGCGGTGATGTCAGCGCCGACGGGTGCGGTGACGCGTGGTTCGGCCGATTCCGGACCCGTGCCGCCGGGATCGATACTGCCTCCGGCCGATGCGCCGACCCGGCTGGGTCGCCAGATCTTCGGTGCCATTGCCGTGGGCGATTCCCGCGCGCTGGCCGCTTCGCAGACAACGCATGCCACCGATTTGGTGATCGGCGCTTATGTGGCCAAGCATCAGGCCAGTCGCCGGTTGCTGCGTCAGTGGATGCGCCAGGCCTCGGTGCCGGTGCTGCAGGTCAATGCCGCCGGTGTGTTGGCGAAGCTGCCCGAACCGGATGCGATCGACGATGTCATCGAATCCCTGCGCAATGATCCGCGGGTACGCGTGCTGTATATGACCGCGGTCGCGGCCCGCGTGCTGCAATTGCCCTGGGGTCAGGCCGGCATGTTGGCCACGGCGGTCGAACGCGGCGAGGTCCGGCTTCCCGAACGGCACGTAGCGGCGTTACTGTCCGAACTGGACAATCCCCGGGACGGCGCGGCGCGCTGGTGCGCGTTGAGCCTACTGGGGGAGAACGCGAAGAAGTCCCGCGATTTGTTGCTGCGCCGACTCTCGGTCGAACAATCGCGGGAAACGTTGCGGGCGCTCGGGGCCGCGCTCGCGCAACCGGCCTGAATTCGTGCACGATGCCTGATAGGTCTCACCGCAGTGCTTCTGCTGACCGTTACCCCGGGCCAGGAGGTCCTGGCCGAGTTGGAAACCCAACTCCGGGAACGCGGCATCGCCGATGCCGCTGTTGTTTCATTGATTGGCGCCGTTGACGCGTGTGCCATTTCCAATATGGACGCTTCCGATGCGGGCAAGGACATCATCACCGAATACGAGCAGCCCTTTGAATTGTCTGGTACCGGGGAAATCACCGCGGGCCGGGCGCATTTGCATGTAGTGCTAGGAAAACAAGGCGATAGCGCCCTGGCCGGGCATTTACATTGGGCCCGCGTCGAAAATTTCTTCGTACACGCCTACATCATCGTGCTGGACGATACGGAAGTTGTACGTAACACGATTCCCGCGGTCAATCCACAACGGACACTCATCTGAACACTGTGGACACTCGTTCACGATGTGCGTTCGCTGGGCATCACAACCGTGGGACCGGGACTCGCCTCACAACGTGACTGGCGTCACCATGTTTTTCGGCCGCGTACCAATGCTACTGGCGGGTAACCTCCTGCAATGTTGTACGCGTAGGCTCGCGCCAACGAGGACCGAGCCAGCTGCAGGGAGGGTCAGCCGCCGATGAAGATCGTCGTACTCGTCAAACAGGTGCCCGATACGTGGTCCGACCGCAAGCTGCGCGAGGACGACCGCACCGTCGACCGCGACGCCGCCGATGCCGTCTTCAACGAAATGGACGAGCACGGCGTCGAGGAGGCGCTCAAGCTCAAAGAGGCGCACGGCGGCGAGGTGACCGTGCTGTCGATGGGTCCCGAGCGGGCCACCGAGACCATCCGTAAGGCGCTGGCGATGGGTGCCGACGCGGCCGTCCACGTGAGCGACGAAGCGCTGCATGGATCGTGCGCCGTCGGCACCTCGGCGGCGCTGGCGGCGGCGCTGCGGACGCTGGAGTTCGACGTCGTGATCGTCGGCACCGAGGCCTCCGACGCCCGGGTCGGGGCGCTCGGCGCGATGCTGGGCGAGCGGTTGGAGATCCCGGCGCTGACCGGCGCCCGCTCGGTCACGATCGAGGGCACCACCGCCCGGATCGAACGTCAGGTGGACGCCGGTTTCCAGACCGTCGAGGCCGATCTGCCCGTCGTGATCAGCGTGATCGAGAAGATCAACGAGCCGCGGTACCCCTCGTTCAAGGGCATCATGGCGGCCAAGAAGAAGCCGGTGCAGACGCTGTCGCTGGCCGACCTCGGCCTCGAACCGTCCACCGTCGGATTGGCCGGCGCCACCACCGAGGTGGTCGACTTCGCGCCCCGGCCGCCCAAACAACAGGGCGAGATCATCACCGACGACGGCTCCGGCGGCGTCAAGCTCGCCGAGTTCCTGGCCACCCAGAAGATCATCTGAGGAGACTGCGATGTCTGAGGTTCTGGTCCTCGTCGAGCACGCCGATGGCACGCCCAAGAAGGTGACCTTCGAGCTGCTGGCCGCGGCCGCGTTGTTGGGTGAGCCCGCCGCCGTCGTGACCGGAGGCCCTGGTTCCGGCGCTGGCCTGGTCGAGTCGTTGACCGCGCACGGCGCGCAGAAGATCTATCTGGCCGAGTCGCCCGACCTTGAGGACTACCTGGTCGCGCCCAAGGCCGAGGTGCTCGCCGGCTTGGTCGCCGACAAGGCGCCGGCCGCGGTGCTCCTCGCCGCCACCGGTGAGGGCAAGGAGATCGCCGGCCGACTGGCGGTCCGTACCGGCTCGGGTTTCCTCACCGACGTGGTCGACCTGACCGCCGATGGCGTGGGTACCCAGTCCATCTTCGGCGGCGGCATCACCGTGCACTCCCGGGTACGCGCCGGCACGCCGATCTTCGCGATCCGCCCGAACGCCTTCGCCCCACTGGAGCAGGCCGGCGCCGGGGTGCAGGAGAACGTCGAGGTCACCCTGTCCGCGGCGGCCAAGAGCGCCCGGGTGGTGGACCGGCAGGTCGAGGCCAAGGGCGACCGGCCCGAACTGACCGAGGCGCAGATCGTGGTCTCCGGTGGACGCGGCGTCGGGTCGGCCGACAACTTCAGCCTGATCGAGGCGCTGGCCGATTCGCTCGATGCCGCGGTCGGGGCGTCCCGGGCAGCGACCGACGCCGGCTGGTATCCGCATCAGCACCAGGTCGGCCAGACCGGGGTCACGGTCTCCCCGCAGCTGTACGTCGCGGTCGGCATCTCCGGTGCGATCCAGCACCGCGCCGGCATGCAGACCTCGAAGACCATCGTCGTGGTGAACAAGGACCCCGAGGCGCCGATCTTCGAGCTGGCTGACTACGGCGTGGTCGGGGACCTGTTCACGGTCGTACCGCAGCTGACCGACGAGATCACCAAACGCAAGAGCTAAGGCCGTAAGCGTCCGGCCTAGGACCAAGGACCTAGGCCCGGCTGGCAAAATTGCCAATGTCACCGGCCGTGGCGCTGCGTAACGTCAGGTCCGTGACCACCATCGACGACCCGAGCACGCGTCCTGAGACCGGCCGACCCGCCGGCAGCGTGCTCGACGCGACCTACCGGGTCAGCACAATCGGCATTCTGCTCGTCATCACCCTGGTCGCGTTCGAGGCCATGGCGGTGGCGACCGCGATGCCGACCGCGGTGTCTTCGCTGCACGGCCTGGCCTATTACGGCTGGGCGTTCACCGGCTTCCTGGTCGCCAACATGGTCGGCCTGGTGGCCGGGGGCGAGATGGCCGACCGGGACGGCCCGCGTCGGTCGCTTCTGGCTGGGCTCGGGATCTTCACCGCCGGCCTGCTGGTCGCCGGGTCGGCGCCGGACATCGGGATTTTCATCCTCGGCCGGTCGGTGCAGGGCTTTGGCGGCGGGCTGGTTCTGGTGGCGGTCTACGTCGTGATCGCCGAGGTGTACGAGGAGAGATTGCGGCCGCGCATCTTCGCCGCGTTGTCGGCGGCCTGGGTGCTGCCCTCGCTGATCGGTCCGGCCGCTTCGGGCGCGCTGACCCAGCACGTCAGCTGGCGGTTGGTGTTCCTGGTCATCGCGCCGTTCGTGCTGCTGGGTCTGTTCCTCGTCTTGCCTTCGGTCCGGTCTCTGCCGGCGCACGAACGCTCGGGTCAGCGGCTGGTCCGGTGGCGCTTCGCGCTGCTGGCGGCCGCTGGGGTGGCGGCCATGCAGTACGCCGGCCAGCACCTGCGCCCGCTTTCGCTGCTGCCGTTGGCGGTTGGTCTGGTGTTGCTGGTGCCGGCGTTGGGCCGGTTGCTGCCGGCCGGGACCGGGCGGGCACGCCGCGGTCTGCCGGCGGTGGTGCTGCTGCGGGGGCTGCTGGCCGGTGGCTATTTCGCGGTTGACTCGTACGTGCCGTTGACCCTGACCCGGCTGCACCATTACGGCCCGACCCTGGCCGGCCTGCCGTTGATGGTGGGCGCGCTGGGTTGGTCGGCCGGCTCGTGGTGGCAGGGACACCGGGCGCAGGAGCACCGCAACCGGTTGATCCGGGTCGGGTTCACGTTGATCACGGTGGCCGCGTTGTTGATGAGTACGTTGACCGTTTCCGGTACGCCCGGCTGGATCGCGTACTTCGCCTGGGTCTTCGGTGGCACCGGGATGGGGTTGGCGATGCCGGTCCTGTCGCTGCTGTTGTTGGAGCTCTCGCCGGTGGCCGAACGTGGGAAGAACAGCTCGGCCCTGCAGATCGCGGACGCGCTCAGCGGTGCGGTCACGATCGGGATCGGCGGGGTGCTGATCGCCGCGGCTACGCGCGGGATGCTCTCGCTGCACGGGGCGCTCGGCATCGTCGATGTGGCGATGGCGGGAGTGGCGTTGACCGGGGCGGTGCTGGCGGGCCGGGTAAACCGCTGACGCGGTGTTAGCGACGGAGCGAATCGGCTGTCACAGACCGCTTGTACGCTGGCATCGATGACGTACCTCGACCATGCCGCCACCACACCGATGCTGCCAGCCGCGATCGCGGCGATGACCGAGCAGCTCGGTGCGATCGGCAACCCTTCCTCCCTGCATGCCTCCGGTCGCCAGGCCCGGCGGGTGGTGGAGGAGTCGCGCGAGCTGATCGCCGAGTCGTACGGCGCGGCGCCGGCCGAGGTGGTGTTCACCTCCGGCGGCACCGAGGGCGACAACCTCGCGGTCAAGGGGCTGTACTGGGCCCGCCGGGCGGCCGATCCGAAGCGCCGCCGGCTGCTGATCAGCTCGATCGAGCACCACGCGGTGTTGGACACCGCGCAGTGGCTGGCCGATCGGCAGGACGCGGTGGTGGACTGGCTGCCGGTCGATCGCAACGGCGTGCTGAGCGCGGAGGCGTTGCGGGAGGCGTTGGACGACGACGTGGCGCTGGTGTCGGCGATGTGGGCCAACAACGAGGTCGGCACGATCCAGCCGATCCAAGAGCTGGTCGACATCGCGCATGAGCGCGGCGTTCCGTTCCACAGCGACGCCGTGCAGGCCGCCGGCGTGCTGCCGCTGGATTTCCCCGGCAGTGGCGTGGATGCGTTGACCATCACCGGGCACAAGCTCGGCGGACCGGTCGGCGTGGGCGCTCTGCTGCTGCGACGCGATGCCGCTTTGGAGGCCGTACTGCACGGTGGGGGGCAGGAACGCGACGTCCGTTCGGGCACCCTCGATGTGGCCGGCGCGGCCGGATTCGCGGCGGCGGTGGCCGAAGCGGTGGCGCACCGGGAGCAGACCGCGGCCCGGTTGGCCGGCTTGCGGGACGAGTTGGTGGCCGGGGTCCGGGCCGCGGTGCCCGATGTCGTGGTCAATGCCGAGTCGGTCGACCGGCTGCCCGGCATCGCACACCTGACCTTCCCCGGTTGCGAAGGCGACGCCGTGCTGATGCTGTTGGATGCGGCCGGGGTGGAGTGCTCGACCGGCTCGGCCTGCTCGGCCGGAGTCGCGCGGGCCAGCCATGTCCTGTTGGCCATGGGCGTCGCCGAGCCGGACGCCCGCGCCTCGTTGCGGTTCTCCCTGGGCCATACGTCGACCCGCGAGGATGTCGCCGCCGCGGTGGCCGCGATCGGGCCGGCGGTGCAGCGGGCCCGACAGGCCGGGGCACAGCTGGCCGGCAGCCGTTGATTCGGTAGTCGCTGATGAGCACTGTGAGGAGACGATGAAGGTTCTCGCGGCAATGTCCGGCGGGGTCGATTCCGCCGTGGCCGCGGCCCGTGCCGTTGACGCCGGGCATGAGGTGACCGGGGTGCATCTGGCGCTGTCGCAGGCGCCGTCGTCGGTACGCACCGGCGCCCGCGGCTGCTGCACGATCGAGGATTCCCGGGACGCGCGCCGGGCCGCCGATGTGCTCGGGATTCCGTTCTACGTATGGGATCTGGCCGAGCGGTTCCGGGCCGATGTGGTCGATGACTTCCTGTCCGAGTACGCGGCCGGCCGGACGCCCAATCCGTGCCTGCGCTGCAACGAGAAGATCAAGTTCGCGGCCGTGTTGGACCGGGCGTTGGCGCTGGGTTTCGACGCGGTCGTGACTGGACACCACGCCCAACTCACCGACGGCGTCCTGCGGCGCAGCGTCGATACCGGCAAGGACCAGTCGTACGTGTTGGCGGTCTGCACCGCGGGGCAGTTGGCGCACGCCATGTTCCCGCTCGGCGATTCGACCAAGACGCAGGTGCGGGCCGAGGCGGCCCGCCGTGGACTCGGCGTCGCGGAGAAGCCGGACAGCCACGACATCTGCTTTATCGCCGACGGCGACACCCGCGGCTTTCTGGCCGACCGGCTGGGCGAGGCGCCCGGCGACATCGTCGAGGACGGCGTCGTGGTCGGTCAGCACGGCGGCGCGTTCGGGTACACCGTGGGCCAGCGCCGCGGTCTGGCCTTGCAACGGCCCGCCGCCGACGGCCATCCGCGCTACGTACTATCGATCGAGCCGGTCTCGAACACGGTGACCGTCGGCCCGGCCGAACGCCTCGACGTCACCGAGGTGGCCGGCGTCCGTCCAGTGTGGACATCGGGCCGCCCGCCGGCCGAGTCGTTCGACTGCCTGGCCCAGCTTCGGGCGCACGGCCAGGTCTCGAAGGCCACCGCGACGTTGACCGGTGAGCGGCTGACCGTTGCCCTGCACGAGCCGCAGCGGGGCGTGGCCGCCGGGCAGGCGATCGTGCTCTACGACAACGACACCGTGCTCGGTTCGGCCACGATCGAGCGGGCCGCGTAGTGGCGCTGGAGCTGGCGCCCGGCACCGCGACCGGGGCCGGATCGCTACCCGGCAATGACCCGCTGGAGGCCTGCCGGCTGGTCTTCGGCGAGCTACCCGACCTGCCGCACCTACCGGAGTTGCCGAACCGTGGCGCCGGGGCCGACATGATCGGCCGGTCGGCCGGGTTCCTGGTCGACCTCGCCGTGGACCTGCAGCCCTCGGGCTGGCGGCTGGTGTCCCGACCGGGAATGGATCTGCGCCGGGCCAAGGATTTTCTGGCCCGGGACCTGGATGCGCTCGAAGAGGTCGCCGACGGGTACTCCGGTCCGCTGAAGCTGCAGGTCACCGGACCGTGGACGCTGGCCGGAGCGGTCGAGCTGACCCGGGGCGACAAGGTGGTGGCCGACCCGGGCGCGGTCCGGGACCTGCGCGAGTCGCTGACCGAGGGGTTGCGGGCGCACGTGGCCGACGTGGCCCGGCGGGTGCCCGGGGCTCGGCTGTTGGTGCAGCTGGACGAACCGTCACTGCCAGCCGTGCTGGCCGGCCGGATCCCGACTGCCAGTGGCTACGGGACTTTGGCCGCCGTGCCGGAGCCGGTGGCCGGTTCGGCGTTGGGCGATCTGATCAAGGCGTTGCCGGTGCCGGCGTTGGTGCACTGCTGTGCGCCCGGTGCGCCGGTGGATCTGGTGCGGGCGGCTGGAGCGGCGGCGGTGTCGTTGGATGCGAGCCTGCTCGGGTCGGCCGACGACGAGCCGCTCGGGCTGGCGGTCGAGGCCGGTCTGACCCTGTTCCTGGGTGTCGTCCCCGGTACCGACGCCGATCTGTCCACAGTGGACAATACGGCCAGGGTGGCCCGGCGCCTGTGGCACCGGCTCGGATTCGCCGCGCAGGTCTTGCCCGAACGGGTGGTGTTGCAACCGGCCTGCGGGCTCGCCGGAGCCAGCCCGGCCTACGCGCGCCGCGCCCTGGCCCGGTGCCGCGAGACCGCCCGTCAGCTGGTCGCCGAACCCGAATAGCCGGTCACGAGACCGCAACGTGGTCGCCGACGGCGATCGCTCCCGGCCGCAGAACCTGGGCGTACGCGCCGAGGCAGGGCGCTAAGCCATCGCCCATGGAAATGCGGTTCTGCTCGAGCAGGGTGCGTACGGCGTCGGTCCGGCGTGGCAGTGCGCCGTGGGCGAGTGTCGGGACGGCGCAGCGGGGTGTTGGCTGGATGACGGCCAGACGTACGTCGCCGATCGTGATCACGTGGTCGGTCCAGTCGTTCTCGGCGAACGGCGCGCCGTCGCCGGTGTCGAGGACGAGGTTGGGGCGGTAGCGGATCATCTCGGCGCCGACGTGGGCCAGCGTCGCGGTGGTGACCAGATGCACCGGGGCGTAGTCGACGAAGCTCGTACCCGGCGTCGCCCCTGCGATCTGGAGCATCTCGTACGGAACATCGGCGTCGTCGCCCGCGTCGATGACGTCCTCGGGAGCGGGCCGGCCGACCTGGGCCTGCGCCGGCCGAGTCGAGCTCAGCCGTACGTCGCGGCCGAGGAGGTCGGAGAGGGTCTGGTCCGCGTCCTCGGTCGTGATCGACCGGCCGTCGGGCAGGGTTATCTGGACCTGGCCGTCGTTCCAATGGCTGGCGAAGCCCAGCAGCCCGCGCCACAGCTTCGGGTGTTTGGCCGACGCGACATTGCCGGTGGCCTGGTCGATGACGGCGAACGTGCGGTCGCCCTGCACTCCGGCCGTGGTCAGCGTGGCCGCGTCAAGGTCCTCGCCGAGCATCGACTTCACCGGGTAGCGACGCAGCGCCGTAACGGTTCCGGTGGTGCTCATCGATGCCGCGCTCCTACCGTTTCGTGGTCGATCTCGGACCGCAATCGTAAAAGCGAGCCCGGCCCGGTCGCGAAGCCGACACGGGTGTGCCGGGCCGGCGGACCGATTGGCTAGGGTCGTGCCGACGGGTCGGCAGAGGGAAGGTGCGCCCAGTGGACCGGTGGTCATCGGCGGTGCGGGCCGGAATCGTGTGGTCGATTCTGGGTGCCGAGCTGGACCGGTACGCGCCGAAACCGGCTGACCGGGCGCCGGAGGTGCTGGACGCCGGCGGCGGGAGCGGCGTGCTGGCCGTACCGCTGGCCGAGCGCGGAGCGACCGTAACCGTGGTGGATACCAGTCCGGACGCGCTCGCCACGCTGCGCCGGCGGGCCGACGAGGCCGGCGTCGGGGACCGGATCCGTGGTCTGCAGGGTGACCTGGACGGGCTGGCGGACCTGGTCGAGCCGGCCGGGTACGACCTGGTCCTGTGCCACAGCGTGCTGGAGTTCGTCGACGATCCGCGGACCGCGATCGGCACGCTGGCCGGCGCCCTGCGGCCGGGCGGCGCGCTCAGCCTCCTGGTCGCCAACCGGGCCGCGGCCGTGTTCGCCCGGGCGCTTGGCGGCCATCTGGCCGATGCGCACCGGGCCCTGTCCGCGGGCGACGGGGTGTGGGGCGCCGCCGATGGGCCGCACCGCCGGTTCGACCTGCCGGGGATTTCGGCGCTACTGGATCAGGCCGGCCTGCGGGTCGAGTCGGTACACGGGGTACGGATCTTCGCCGACTTCGTACCCGGCGCGGTGCTGGACCGGGAGCCCGGCGCGCTGGAGGAGCTGCGGGCGTTGGAGCGAGCCGCTTCCGAGTTGTCGCCGTACCGCGACATCGCCGCCCAACTGCACCTGTTGGCCCGCCGCTGAGCGTTTTTGTCGGCGCCCCGCGATACCCTCGCGACTGTCAGCGACACATCATGGGGGTGCAGTGGGACGCAGTCAGTCCGTGCCGCGGTCGGGTCCGCCGGCCGGCCCGCCGGCCGACGACACCGGCTGCGACATTCTGCACGTCGACATGGACGCGTTCTTCGCGTCGGTGGAAATCCGGGCCCGGCCCGATCTGGCCGGCCGTCCGGTCATCATTGGCGGCGTCGGTCCGCGCGGTGTGGTGAGTTCGGCCAGCTACGAGGCCCGGCGGTACGGGGTACGCAGCGCGATGCCGATGTCGCGGGCCCGCCGGCTCTGTCCACAAGGGATAGTCATCGCTCCGGAGATGGGCGCGTACGCGGCCGCGTCCCGGGCGATCATGGACATCTTCGCGGAAATCACCCCGCTGGTTGAACCGCTGTCGTTGGACGAGGCGTTCCTGGATGTACGTGGCGCCCGCCGCCGGCTCGGCTCACCGGCGACGATCGCGGCCGAGATTCGCGCTCGCGTCGCGACGCAGGAGCGGCTGACCTGTTCGGTCGGAGTGGCGCCGGTGAAGTTCATCGCCAAGATCGCCTCGACCCGGTGCAAGCCGGACGGCATGTTGGTCGTACCGGCCGCCGGCGTACTGGATTTCCTGCACCCATTGCCGGTGGCGGCGCTGTGGGGCGTGGGGGCGCGTACCGAGGAGCAGCTGCACCGGGTCGGCCTGCGCACCGTCGGCGATATTTCCCGCACCCCGCAGGCCCGGCTGCACCGTCTGGTCGGGCAGGCCGCGGCCGGGCATCTGTCCGCGTTGGCGCACGGGCACGACCCGCGGCCGGTCGTGCCACACGAGCCGGACAAGTCGATCGGAGCCGAGGAGACGTTCGACACCGACGTCGGCGACGTACCGGCGTTGCACCGAGAACTGCTCCGGCTCTCGACCAAGACGGCGGCCCGGCTGCGTTCGACGTCGCAACGCGGCCGGACGGTGTCGATCAAGGTCCGGCTGCCGGACTTCACGACATTGAGCCGGTCCCGGACATTGGGCCAGCTGACCGATTCAGGCCAGGAGATCTATTCAGTGGCTAAGGCGCTGTTCGATGCCGTCGACCGGGCCGGCGCGCCGGTCAGGCTCATCGGCGTACGGGTCGAGGGCATCGTCGCGACCGAGGGCGCGGCCGAGCAGTTGCTGCTGGGCATGCCCGAGCACGGTTGGCGCGAAGCCGACCAGGCGGTGGATGCCGCGTCGGCCCGCTTTGGCGCCGGCGCGATCCGGCCGGCCTCGCTGCTGGCCGACGGCCCTTCGACCCGGTCCGCGACCCCGGGTCGGAACACCCGACGCTGGGCCAGCGGGACCGAGGGCGATGTAGGCGGAAAGACCGGTCTGGATGCACATCACACCGGCCGCGATTCGGCTCCCTCCGGCCGCCGTGAACGTCCCGCATCGGGGGCGTAAATGCGGCGTTATCGGATGCTCACCCGGACCTGACCTGCTGCGCGTACCACTGTTCGACAAGACTCGGATGTACCAACTGTGGACATGTCCGAGAGTCTGGCTTTCGCACGTGCCCCGGGACTCGTATCCTCACAGTAAGACAGGTCCAAAGGACTTGTTGATGTCTGGATGGTGTGATCGACCGCCGCGAGGTTCCCCCGCAGCGGGTGCGTCGCTGGGAGGAGCACCGTGCCGCTCTCGGAGCATGAGCAGCGCCTGCTCGAGCAGATCGAGCAAGCGCTCTACGCCGAGGATCCGAAGTTCGCCTCGACGGTGCGTTCGACTGACCTTCGCACTGTCGCGCGACGAAGGATGCGCCTCGCCGCTGGATTGTTCGTTATCGGGCTCGGCGTGCTGATCGCCGGCGCTGTTTACCCCTACATGCTCGGTGGCACGTTCCCGGCGTTGGGGGTTCTCGGCTTCTGCATCATGCTCGCCGCCGCGGTGTACGGCTGGTCGCAATACAAGCGCCGGATGGGTCGCCCCGATCTGCGGGTGGCCGGTCACGACGGACCAGGCGCGCCGCGGGTGCGTAAGCAACGCACATCCCCGCTGCAGCGGTTGGAGGAGCGTTTCAAGCGCCGCTTCGACGAGCGGTAGCTTGATTAACCGGTACGGGCCGGAGCCTCGATGGCTCCGGCCCGTTTAGTTATGCCTGCCGCCGAAATCGCGGGCCCCGCCGTGCAGGCGCGAAGTCTCGACGCGTGCGGCTTCGCGCACGCCAGGCCAGTCGGTCGCACGAAGCAACCCGCATCGGCCGGACCCCGTCGGTCGCACGAAACAACGGATGCACCTCGGCGCGGTGGGAAATCAGCGATGCGCGCCGCGCAGCCGCAGGACCCGGCCCAGTCCGCTGATCGCCGCGTTGGTCCGAGCCGACCCGGCGGCCAGGCTCGCGGACACGCTGAGCATCACCGACCGCGGGGCGACCGTGATCCAGTACCGGCGCCACCGGCTGACACCGCCCAGCAACCCGGTCCGGGCGGCCCGCAACGCCGTCGGCAGGTCCGCGTCGACCCCGGCCTCCGGCGCGTACCGGGCCCGTTCCTCAGCCAGGGCGATGATGCTCAAGCCGGACTTGGCGACCTGATCCAACGACCGCTGCCGGGTCAACCGGGCCGCGGTACCGCGGGGCGATTCGGCCGACACCGACGGAATTCCCAGATCCGCCAGCGTCGCCGACAGTTCGTCCCAGGCCGCGTGGGAAGCGACAGCCGGGTCCGGGCCACGGGCCAATGCGTAGCGGCGTCGGCGGGCCGATCGCCGTACCAGCGCCGGCACGAACAGCAGGGCTAGCACGGCCAGACCGGCCGCCACCCCGCCGACCACGGACGGAGTGGTCGAGCCGCCCGAGCCGCCGCCGGTGGTGGTCGGTCCGCCCGCGGCCGGGTCGGTGCTCTGCGTGGTGTGCGGCGCGCTTGTGTGGGTCGTCGTCGAGTGGGACGTGGAGCCGGGGCTGGGCAGCACCGGGGGAGCCGAGCTCGCCTGCTGCTGGTAGGCCGGCGGCGAGGTGTGCCCGTCATCGCGCGGCGTCGGGTCGAACTCGACCCACCCGACGCCCTGGAAGTACCCCTCGACCCAGGCGTGCGCGTCGTGGTTGGTGATCGTCCAGCTCTTGGACTTGCTGTCGTACGTGCCCTGCGCGTAGCCGAGCACGACCCGGGACGGGATCCCGGCCAGCCGCAACATCACCGCCATCGCCGAGGCGTACTGCTCGCAGTAACCCTGCTTCTGCTCCAGGAAGTTCTGCAGCGCGTCCGTGCTGGATCCGGCCTTGGTCTGCAGGCTGTACGTGAAGCCGTGGTTTCCGTCGGTGAAGTAGTTGTTGAGCGCGTCAGCCCGCGCCCACGGGCTCTGGTCGCCGCTGATGATCTGCTGCGTGGTCTTGAGCACCGTCGGGGTCACCGGCGGCCGCGTACCCCACCGCTGCATCATCGCGTCGCTCTGCGGCAGCGGCTTGGCCGCCTGCAGTTCGGCCTGTGTCGGGTCCGGCTCGGCCGCCTTGATGTGGTACGTCTGCCCGAAGCTGGTGCTGCCGTGGCCGTTCCAGATCTCGGACCGCTCCGGGTCGTACGCCCAGTGCTTGCCGGCGTTGGTGACGCTGGTCGGCGCGTAATAGACCGGCAGCCGGTCGTCCTTGTACGCCGTGACCCGGACGGTCGCGTCGATCGGTCGGGTGTGGCCTTCGTCCTGCAGGTTCGTCACGTCGCTGGGCACGTGCATCGAGTTGCCGACCGGAGTGCTGGCCTCGCGGGAGGATCCGCGGCGCCAGCCGTCGGCCGTGTACTCGTCGAGCACGGTGACCCGCAGGTACCACGGCTGCTGGTTCGACTTGACCGAGAGCACGCCGTACGTCTTGGACTGCGCCAACGAGCCCTTCAGCGAAGAGAACGGGTTCAGGCTGCTGCCCAGCGTCTGCTCGCCGGAAACGCTCGTGGACGAGCCCTGCCCGATGTTGCCCAGCACGTTGCGGGTGAAGCCTGGCACCAGCATCGGCACGACCAACGCCACGGCCACCGCCGCCACGCCGATCCGGCCGGCCGTGCCATGGCGGGGCGTCCGGACAACCGCACCGCCGTGGCGCGCACCCCCGACCTGATCGTCAGCGGAGACCACCCGCCCCCACCGCACCAACCGTTCTCGGCCCTCCACGGCCAGGAGCAGCAGATAGCCCGCCCCGGCTCCGGCGAACTCGAAGAACAACGTCCGCGCGCTCACCGCCGTGGCCACCGCGAACAGCGCCAGCAGGGCCAGACCGGCGACCGCCGGCCGGTGCGCGGACACGGCGATCAGGTCGACCACGATGGCCAGCAGACCGACCGCCAGCGAGGTGAGCACGACGATGTCGGTCCGGGCCGGCACCGGCGCGGCCAGGTACTGGATGTCGTGCATGCCGTCGGAGATCGACGTCGACAGGTCCGAGATCGTACGGCCGTTCGGGATGATGCCGCCGTACCCGTCACTGCTGGCGAACGTGACCGTGTGAAAGACCAACAGGCCGGCGAACTGGGCGACCACGATCAGCGGGGCCGGCACCCGCAGCAGCCGCAGCGCGACGCCGATGAGGCTGACCACGGCGACCGCCATCGCGGCGTACCAGAACCAGCGCTGCTGGGCGAATCCGCCGGCGAGCGGGATCGCACCGAGCAGGGTGGCCAGCCCAGCGGTGAGGGTGACCCGGGTCTGGGAACTCATGACCGAATGCCTTCCGCGAGCGCGGGACGGGCGGCGAAATGCGGCGCGTTCATGGGCGCCGTCCCGCGGCAAGCCCGCTGCTGGCGGTGTTGGCCGAAGGCAACCCCGGCGCCGAATCGCTGACCCGCCCGACCTTGGCCCAGACCTGCGCCAATGGCGTACGGCGGTCGGCGGGGACCACCCGCCAGCCCTGCCCGGTAAAGACCTTGGCCCGCTGCTGCGCGGCCCGCGCCGCGCGTTCCCGCCCGTTCTGGTCCTGCGCCAACCAGGACATCGGGTCGACGCAGATGGCGATGCTGGATCCCACGCCGGCCCGGACACCGGCCAGTTGCTGGGCGTCCTCGTCGCTGACCGCGCCCAGGATGGCGATCATCGTGCCCTCGCGAGCGGCCGACCGGACCGCGGGGGAGAGCACACCCAACCCGCGGTTGCGGGTCAGCTGTACGTCGGCCAGCGCATCCAGGAGCGCCTGCTCCGTGGCGATCCCGACCAGGGGCACGGTTGCGTTGCTGATCAGGCTCACGACGAAGCCTTTGTGCAGCAGGTGTACGCCGATACTGGCGGCCGCGCTCACCGCCCATTCGAAGCTGGAGTTCGGCGCGTCGCCGCAATGCCCGCCGGCCCTGGTGTCCAGGAACAGCGTGGCCCGGGCCTGCCAGGGTCGCTCCTCCCGGCGGACCATGATCTTGCCGACCCGGGCGGTGGAGCGCCAGTGCACTTTGCGTAGGTCGTCGCCGTGCCGGTACTCCCGGGTAGCGGCGTCCTCCTCGCCCCGCGCGGTCACCGAGCGCGCGGTTGCCCCGGACCCGGCCATCCGGGCACCGGGCAGGTGCACCGGTGGCAGTGGATGCACGGCCGGTACGACGGTCAGCCGGTCGCGGGCGGAGAAGCTCCGGGTCAGCTCGACCAGGCCGAACGCGTCGGTGAGCCGCAGTCGCAGCGGCCCGACCGGGAACCGGCCTCGTACGTCGGAGCGGACCGCGTACCGAACCGTCCGGTGCTGACCGGCGCCGATGCGCTCGACGGTGAACCGGGGCCGGCCGCCCAGGGTGTACGGCAATTCGTCTTCGAGCAGCAGCAACGAGGTCGGCAGCAGCGAGACGTTGTTCAGGACCAGGTGCACCTCGGCGGTCTGGCCGACCCCGACCCGCTCGGGCACGATGCCGCGCGAGCAGGACAGTTTGAACCGGGTCCGGGCCAGCACCGCGACCGACAACAACGGCAACGCCAACAGGAAGATCGCGACCCGTAGCAGGTCTTTCTCACCGAGCAGCAGGGAGCACAGAGCGGCCGCAACGCCGGCGGCGAGAAGGCATCTGCCCCGCGTCGTGAGGCCCCGCATCGCCTGCCGCATGGTCAGCGACCGGGTGAGCGATGCGCGGCTTCGTGGTGTGGTCGGGGGTACCCGGCCCGCGGATCGTGCTGCGGTACCGGAACCGGGACCCGTCGTAGCAGCTCACCGATGATCGCGTCCGGGTTGCGCTGGGCCATCTGCGCCTCGGCGGTCAGGATGACCCGGTGCGCGAAGACCGGCACGGCCAGCCGCTGCAGATCGTCGGGCAGGACGTAATTGCGGCCCTCCAACGCACTCTGCGCCTTGGCCGTGCGCAGCAGTTGCAGCGCGGCCCGCGGTGAGGCGCCCAGCGCGAGGTCGGTGCAGGTACGGGTCGCGTTGACCAGGTCGACGGCGTACCGCCGGACCGCGTCAGAGACGTGGATCGACTGGGTGGCGTCGATGAGGGCGCGGACCTCGGTGGCGGTGGAGACCGGGCGGAGCGCGTCGAGCGGGTCGTGGCCGGAGTGGTCGGCGAGCATCGCCATCTCAGCGTCCGGGTGCGGGTATCCCATCGAGACCCGGGCGGTGAAGCGGTCGCGTTGCGCCTCCGGCAGCGGGTACGTGCCCTCCATCTCGATCGGATTCTGGGTCGCGATCACCATGAACGGGCTTTCCAGCTGGTACGTCGTCCCGTCGACGGTCACCTGCCGCTCTTCCATGCACTCCAGCAGCGCTGACTGGGTCTTGGGGGAGGCGCGGTTGATCTCGTCGCCGACGACCAGGTTGGCGAAGACCGCGCCCGGCTTGAACTCGAAGTCGCGGGTCTCCTGGTTGTAGACGCTCACGCCGGTCACGTCGCTGGGCAGCAGGTCTGGCGTGAACTGAAGTCTGCGGACCGAACAGTCGATGGACCGCGCGAGTGCCTTGGCCAGCTTGGTCTTGCCGACACCGGGCACGTCCTCGATCAAGAGGTGCCCGCCGGCCAGCAGCACGATCACGGCCAGCCTGACGACCTCGGGCTTGCCCTCGATCACCCGGTCGATGCTTTCGGTGATTCGGCGAGCCGCATCGGCCAGCGACGCCAACGGCGTAGGTGAAGCGCCATTGGGCAGGCCAACCGCCGTGCCGTTCGCCGGGTGCTGATGCGCCCCGGACGAGTCTCCCAGCGCGCTGTCCAGTACCACCTATGTCCTCCTCCGGCAGGGCCGCGCCGCACACAGCTGAGCTGGATCGCAGTGCGAACCCGTCGTGATTCCACGCCTAGCAAGCAGTCTGTCAAATCGCTGCTCGGTTCGCTCGCTCGTCGCCGTGATAACGCACCGCACGTTCGCAGTGTCCCGATCGATCAGGAATTACTCGCGATCGGCCCATCGATTTCCGTCTCCGGCCCGGCCGCCGCCGGCTGATCCGCGCCGTCCTCCACTTTGCTCCACCCCGCGAATTCGCCTCGCTCCCGGGCGGCTGATCGAGCGCCCGAGGGGTCGTTGTGGAGTCGATCGCCCCGCGTGGTGGAGCGAGGCGACGCAGATGTGGGGAATCGTGGGGTATGGTGGCGCGAAGTGGTGGGAAGGCTCCCGGCGGGGGAGAGGTGGTGGCGATGTTTCTCGGCACGCACCACCCGCGCCTGGACGACAAGGGGCGGCTCTTCCTGCCGGCGAAGTTTCGTGAGGAATTGGCGGAGGGCGTCGTGGTGACAAAAGGACAGGAGCGCTGCCTGTTCGTCTTCCCGATGGCCGAGTTCCAGCGGGTGACCGAGGCGTTGTCGCAGGCGCCGGTCACCGCCCGCGCGGTCCGGGATTACAGCCGCGTGTTTTTCGCCAGCGCCTCCGACGAGGTTCCGGACAAGCAGGGCCGGATCACAATCCCGGCGGCGCTGCGTGAATACGCCGGGCTGGACAAGCAGTGCGTGGTCATCGGGGCGAACACCAGGGTCGAGATCTGGGACACCACCAGCTGGGAGACGTACCTCGCTGACCGTGAGCAGTCCTTCGCCGACTTGGAGACGGAGGTGCTGCCGGGCGTGCTGTAAACGAGCCGGGCACGCGCACGGCTGATTGATCCGTACGACGTGGCCTCCCCCCGCCAGGCCCTGGCGCACCTTCCCCGGTGCCAGGTGACCAGGCGGGCGGGGACCTCGTCGGACGGCAGAGAGCAAACCCGTCGGGGGGCGGGAGAAAAGGGTCGAGATGAGCGAGCGCACCACATCCACGCGGACCGGTACACCACCGACCACCGCACCGTCGCTCGGTAGCGAACTGGGCGGCACCTTGCTGCTGTTCGTGTTGGTCGCCGCCATCGTGGCGGCCGTGGTCGTGCTGGCCCGACTGGCCGGACAGGGTTGACGATGCAGCCGCCCGAGCCACCGCCACCGGAGGCGACGCCGGGTTCCGGCGAGCCCGAGCCCCAGCACATTCCGGTGATGCTGCCCCGCGTACTCGCGCTGCTTGCCCCGGCGCTGCGGGACCGACCCGCCACCCTGGTCGACGCGACCCTCGGTCTCGGCGGTCACACCGAGGCGCTGCTGTCCGAACACCCGCAGCTGATGGTCATCGGCCTGGACCGGGACGGTGAAGCGCTCGAGCTGGCCCGCCGCCGGCTGGCCCGTTACGAGGACCGGTTGCGGTTAGTGCACGCGGTGTACGACGAGCTGCCGCAGGTGCTGGCCGACCTGGGGTTGGAGCGGGTGGAGGGCGTGCTGTTCGACCTCGGCGTGTCGTCGCTGCAGCTGGACGCGGCGCGGCGGGGGTTCGCGTACGCCCAGGACGCGCCGTTGGACATGCGGATGGATTCCCGGCAGCCGTTGACGGCCGCGACGGTCGTGAACGAGTACGCGCCGGAGGAGCTGGTCCGGATTCTGCGGGAGTACGGCGAGGAGCGGTTCGCGCCCCGGATCGTCGCCGCATTGGTACGGGAGCGCCGGTTGGGCTGGCTGGACAGCAGCGCGCAGCTGGCCGAGTTGGTCCGCGAGGCCGTCCCGGCCGCGACCCGGCGCACCGGCGGACATCCGGCGAAGCGCACGTTCCAGGCGCTGCGTATCGAGGTGAACGGCGAGCTGACCGCACTGTCCGCCGCGCTGCCGGCCGCGATCGACGCGCTGGCGGTGGGCGGGCGGTTGGTCGTCATGAGTTACCAGTCGCTGGAGGACCGGTTGGCCAAGCGCGCCTTCGCGGCGGGCACCGCGAACCGGACGCCCATTGATCTGCCGGTCGAACTGCCCGAGCACGGCCCGACGCTGCGGTTGCTCACCCGCGGCGCGGAGCGTCCGGATGAGACCGAGTTGCAAGCCAATCCACGGGCCGCGTCGGTCCGGTTGCGTGCCGTAGAACGGGTGGCTTCATGACGGCTCCTACGAAGACCCGTACGAATCCAGCGAGCCGCACTGGCGGGGCCGCGCTGAAGGAACGGCCGGCTCCGCGTACTGGCCAGACCTCGGCCGCGCGACCGGGACGGACCGCGGCTGCACGTACCGGCCAGGGCGCGGCGAATCCGCGGCCGGCGGCGACCCGCTCGGGCACCGCGACGCGGACGCGCCCAGCCGACCGGCAGGGCGTCGCGACCCGGACCCGGCCGGCCGATCGTCAGTCCGCCCCGCCGCGCCGGGCCCCGCTCCGGGATCGCCAGCCGGTGCTCTGGTTCGTCGGCTCCAGCCCGAGCCGGGCGCCGCGAACCCCGTTCGTGCTGCTGATCCTGGGCATCCTCGGCTGTGGGCTGGTCGCGTTGCTGCTGCTGAACACCGCCACCGCGAGCGACTCGTTCCGGGCCGATTCGTTGCAGCAGCAGAACAATGCGCTGACCCTGCGGCAGCAGGCGTTGCAGCGCGACGTGAGCGCGCTCGAAGCGCCGCAGGCGTTGGCGAAGTCCGCGGCCGCGTTGGGCATGGTGCCCGGGCCCGATCCGGCGTTCCTGGTCGTGGGGAAGGACGGTTCGTCCAAGGTCGTGGGCAACCCGAGCCCGAGTGCTACGGCGGTAGTGCCTCCACCGCCCGCGCCGACGCCGAGCCCGACCCCGTCGGCGCATCCGAGTCAAGCGCAGCACAAGGCCAAACCGACGCACACGGCCAAACCGACCCACAAACCGAGTTCGGCCAAGCCGAGTAAGAAAGCGAGTCAGAAGCCGACTCCGCGCAGCACGCCGACCCCGACCGGGACGCACCGGTCGCACTCGAGCCGGCACGCCGCGCCACCCGCCTCGGCCAGCAGCCCGGTGCCCACCACCGGTGCGCCGCCGACGGGGGACCACCGATGACCCTTCGATCGTGTCCACCGCAGGCGAGCCCCCGGGAGGTCGAATCGTGACCGCGCAACCGCCCCGCCGGCAGCAGCCCGGTACCCGCCGGGCCGCGTCATCGGGCAGCTCCGGCCAGCCGCCGCGCCGGACTGGTGCGGCCGGACCGAGCCGCCGGCCGGCTCCGAACGCCCGGCAGGACCCGGTCAAGCGGCAGCCCGCGGCCCGCAAGCCACAGGCCAAGAAGCCAGCCCGGAAACCAACCCGCCGCCCGACCCGCATGCTGCGGCTGGGCAACAGCAGGCGCCGGATCACGATCGGGTTCGTCGCGGTGGCCGTACTCGTCCTGGTACTCGGCGGCCGGCTGATCCAACTGCAGGGACTGGACGGGACACGGTATGCGACCGAGGCAAGCAACGACCGTACGTACACCAAGCCGCTGCAGTCCCAGCGCGGCAAGATCGTCGACGACCAGGGCCGGGTGCTGGCCTACAGCGTGGAGGCCCGGGCGATCTACGCCGACCCGAGCATGGTGAAGGCGCCGGTGCAGACCGCGCAGGCGCTGGCCCCGTTACTCAAGCAGCCGGCCGGCGACATCGAGGCGCTGCTGGTCAAGCCGCACAGCCGGTTCGTCTACCTGGCTCATGCGCTCGACCCGTCGGTGGCCAACAAGATCGCCAACCTCGAGTTGCCTGGAATCAACCAGCTGCCCGAGTCCAAGCGGCTGCACCCGGCCGGGTCGGTCGGGGCGAACGTGGTGGGCTTCACCAACTCCGACGGCGTCGGGCAGGCCGGGATCGAGTTGGCCGACGACAAGTCGTTGACCGGGACCCCGGGCGAGCTGAGCTACTTCCAGGGTTCGGCCGGCGAGATCATCCCGTCCGGCGTACACAAGGACGATCCGGCCGTGGCCGGTTCAACCGTGCAGCTCACCCTCGACAGCGACCTGCAGTACTACACCCAGAACGCCTTGGACCAGGCGGTCGCCGGCACCAAGGCACAAGGCGGCCAGGTGACCGTGCTCGACGTCAAGACCGGCAAGGTGCTGGCGATGGCGTCCACCCCGACGTACAACGCCAGCGACCCGGGCAAGACGCCACAGCTGCTGAGCAACCCCAACGTCTCCTCGGTCTTCGAACCGGGCTCGGCCAACAAGCTGATCACGTTCGCCGCGGCGGTCCAGAAGCACCTGATCACCCCGACCACGACGTTCACCGTGCCCGGCACCATGCAGGTCGCCGACCGGACCATCCACGACGACTGGGTGCACGACCCGGTGAAGTGGACGGCCACCGGCATCCTGGCCAAGTCCAGCAACGTCGGCACATTGATGATCGCCGACAAGCTCGGGCCGCAGACCTGGATGGACTACGCCAAGGCGTTCGGTGAGGGTCAGCGCACCGGCATCGGGCTGCCGGCCGAGAGTGCCGGGCTGTTGCCGCCGATGAAGTCCTGGTCCGGCAGCACGTTCGGCAACCTCCCGATCGGGCAGGGCGTGGCGTTGACCAGCCTGCAGTTGGCCAGCATGTACCAGACGATCGCCAACGACGGCGTACGGATTCCGCCCCGGATCATCGACAAGATCACCGCACCGAACGGCACCGTCACCACCCCGGCCAAGCCGGACTCGACCCGGGTGGTGAGCGCCCAGACGGCCGCGACCGTACGGGACATGCTGCAGATGGTGACCCAACCCGGCGGCACCGCCATCAAGGCCGCGATCCCCGGCTACACGGTCGGCGGCAAGACCGGGACCGGGCAGAAGCTGAACCCGGACTGCGGCTGCTACAGCGACACCTCGTACTGGTCCACGTTCGCCGGGATGGCGCCGGCCGACTCGCCGCGGTACGTGATCTCCGTGATGGTCGACAGCCCGCAGACCGACTACATGGGTGGTGACGTCGCGGCGCCGCTGTTCCACCAGGTGATGAGCTACGCGCTCAAGCAGGGTGGAGTACCGCCGACCGGGGCTGCCCCGGCTCGTCTGCCGATCCTCGGACACTGACGGGTAGCCTTGCCAGCCGTGCCAGCGACCATCACCCCGCCCCGACCGGGTTCACCCCGGCCGCACCTGCTCGGCGAGCTTGCCGCGCTGCTCGACCTGACCGCCCCCACCGCAATGGCGTCCATCACCGGGGTCAGCCACGTAGCGCAAGCCGTACGGCCCGGCGACCTGTACGTGGCCCGCCGCGGTGCCCGGGTCCACGGCGCCGACTACGCCGGCGCGGCGGTGGCCGCTGGTGCGGTCGCCGTGCTGACCGATCCGGCCGGCGCCGAGCGCGTGCAGGTGGACGTCCCGGTCCTGATCGTGCCCGACCCGGCGGCGGTGCTGGGGCAGGTCTCGGCCTGGGCGTACGACTATCCATCCGAAGCGCTGTCGCTGATCGGGGTCACCGGCACCAACGGCAAGACGACGACCTGTTACCTGCTCGAAGGCGGGATGCGGGCGGCCGGCCAGCGGACCGGGTTGATCGGAACCGTTGAGACCCAGATCGCCGGCCAGACCGTACCGAGCGCACGTACCACCCCCGAAGCGCCCGAGCTGCAAGCGCTGTTCGCCGCGATGCGCGAGCGCGGGGTCGCCGCGGCGGCGATGGAAGTCTCCAGCCACGCGCTGGCGCTGGGCCGGGTCGACGGGACCGACTTCACGGCCGGCGTGTTCACCAACCTCTCGCAGGACCACCTGGACTTCCACACCGATATGGAGGACTACTTCGCGGCCAAGGCCAAACTGTTCGATGGCCGGTCCGCCGCCGAGGTGGTGAACGTCGACGACCAGTGGGGGCGCCGGCTGGTCCGGGCCGAGACGGTGACCGTATCGCCGGGCGGCGACCCAGCGGCCCGGTGGCGGGCCGAGCGGGTCAGCGGCAGCGCCGATGCCGGCACCACGTTCGTCGCGGCCGGGCCGGACGGACTGCGTTTCGACGTGCAACTCGATCTGGCCGGCTCGTTCAACGCCGGCAACGCGCTGCTGGCCCTGGCCGCGCTGCACGCCAGCGGGATGGACCCGGAGGCGGCGGCCACCGGCATGCGACACGTCCGGGTACCGGGGCGGTTGGAACGGGTGAACGCCGGCCAGGATTTCCTTGCGTTCGTCGATTACGCGCACAAACCGGGCGCGGTCGCGGCGATTCTGGATGTCCTGCGGCCGCTGACGAAAGGCAATTTGATCATCGTGCTGGGCTGCGGCGGCGACCGTG
Source organism: Mycobacteriales bacterium (assembly GCA_040414495.1). Lineage (GTDB taxonomy): Bacteria > Actinomycetota > Actinomycetes > Mycobacteriales > QHCD01 > DATAVB01. The sequence goes on along the minus strand of JBEDUI010000083.1, from coordinate 27,517 downwards.
ATCGGGGCAAACGACCGGTGATGGGGGCAGCGGCCGCGCGGGCGGCCGACCTGTTGATCATCACCGACGACAACCCGCGCAGCGAGGACCCGGCCGCGATCCGGGCCGAGATGCTGGCCGGGGCGGACAGCGTTCCGGGCGCGCAGACCGTGGTGGTACCCGGACGACGGGAGGCGATCACCGAGGCGGTCCGCCGCGCCGGATCCGGCGATACCGTGGTGATCGCCGGCAAGGGCCACGAGCAGGGTCAGGAGACCGCGGGTGTGGTGACGCCGTTCGACGACCGGGTCGTGCTCCGCGAGGTTATCGGGGGTCGCGCGTGATCCCGATGCGGCTGGATGAGGTGGCCGCCGCGGTCTCCGGCCAGCTGGTCGACGTACCCGATCCGACCGCGACGATCACCGGCACGGTGGAGTTCGACTCGCGGCAGGTCACCCCGGGCGGACTGTTCGTTGCGTTGCCGGGGGAGCGGGTCGACGGGCACGACTTCGCCCCGGCCGCCCTCGAACGCGGCGCGGTGGCGGTGCTGGCGGCCCGGCCGATGGGCGTACCGGCGATCGTCGTGGACGATCCACAGGACGCGCTCGGCGCGCTGGCCGCGACCGTCGTACGGCGGCTGCCGCAGCTGACGATCATCGGCATCACCGGATCGGTCGGCAAGACCACGACCAAGGACCTGACCGCAGCGTTGCTGCGCCGGCTCGGGTCGACAGTGGCCCCGCCCGGGTCGTTCAACAACGAGATCGGGCACCCGTACACCGTGCTTAAATCCACTGTGGACACGCGGTTTCTGGTGCTGGAAAACAGTGCCCGGGGGATCGGCCATATCGCCGCTTTGTGCGCGATCGCACCACCGCGTATCGGCGCGGTACTGAACGTGGGAAGCGCGCATCTCGGAGAATTCGGCTCCCGCGAGGCCATCGCACAGGCCAAGGGCGAACTGGTCGAAGCGCTGCCGGCCGACGGTGTCGCCGTACTCAACGCCGACGATCCACGGGTCGCGGCGATGCGCTCGCGTACCCGGGCCCGGATCGTCACCACCGGGCAGGACCCGGCCGCCGACTATCGCGCGGTCGAGGCCAGCCTGGACGCGGCCGGACATCCCAGCTACACGCTGCTGGCCCGGGGCGAGAAGGTCCCGGTCCGGTTGGCGGGAATCGGGGCGCACCAGGTGCCTGGCAGCCTCGCGGCCATCGCGATCGCGGCCGAGGCCGGTCTGGACCTGACCGAGGCGGCCGACGTACTGCGCGATACCGGTCCGGTCAGCCATTGGCGGATGGAGGTGAGCGAGCGGCCGGACGGCGTGACTATCGTCAACGACGCCTACAACGCCAACCCGGAATCGATGGCGGCCGCATTGCGCACCGTCGCCGCGATTTCGGCCGGCCGCCGCAGTTGGGCGGTCCTGGGCGCGATGGGCGAGCTCGGCCCGGACGCGGACACGGCGCACGCCGAGGTCGGGGCGTTGACCGCCTCGCTCGGTATCGACCGGTTGGTCGTGGTCGGACCGGACGCTCGGTCGCTGCACGAGGCGGCAGTGGCCGATGCCAACTGGCGAGGGGAGTCGGTCCGGGTGCCAGACGTCGGGGCAGCCATCGAATTGCTAGCTCCGCAGCTCAAACCGGGAGACATCGTGCTGGTGAAGGCGTCACATGCCGAAGCGCTGGAGCGGGTCGCGCTGGCCCTGCTGGAGGACCAGCTGTGAAATCCGTCCTCATCGCCGCCTTGGTATCCCTGGCGGTGTCGATCCTGTGTACGCCGGTGGCCATCCGGGTCTTGAGCCGGCGCGGGATCGGCCAGGAGGTTCGCGACGACGGACCGAAGACGCACCTGGCCAAGCAGGGCACGCCGACGATGGGCGGCACGGTCATCATTGTGGCCACCCTGCTCGGGTACCTGGTGGCGCACCTGTTCGTGGTCAACCAGGGCGGGCGCGGTCCGACCGCCTCCGGGCTGCTGGCGCTCTATCTGTTCGTGGCATTGGGCCTGGTCGGTTTCCTGGACGACTACATCAAGTTCAGCAAGCAACGCAGCCTCGGCCTGAACAAGACCGGCAAGGTCGTCGGCCAGCTTTTCGCCGGCGTCAGCTTCGCCATTCTGGCGCTGCAATTCCGCGACGGCCGTCATCTGACGCCGGCCTCCAAACACCTCTCGTTCGTCCGTGATATCGGGCCGATCAGCTTCGGCGCGGTCGGTTTCGTGATCTTCGCGTTGCTGCTGATCACCGGATTTTCCAACGCGGCCAACCTCACCGACGGCCTGGATGGCTTGCTGGCCGGCAGTTCCACGATGGTGTTCGGCGCGTACGTGATCATTTCCTTCTATCAGTTCCGGAATGCGTGCGGTGCTGTGAAGGGAACGACCGCCGGGTGCTATGAGGTACGGGATCCGCTGGATCTCACGTTGATCGCCGCTGCCGCGCTGGGTGCCTGTTTCGGTTTTCTGTGGTGGAACGCCAAACCGGCCCGGATTTTCATGGGCGACACCGGTTCGCTGTCGTTGGGCGGGTTGATGACGGCCCTGGCGATCCTGTCCCGCACCGAATTGCTGTTGTTCGTGCTGGGCGGGCTTTTCGTGGTCGAGACGATGTCGGTGATGATCCAGGTAACGGTTTTCAAAGCGACTCGAAAACGAATCTTCAACATGGCCCCGATCCACCACCACTTCGAATTGGCCGGGTGGAAGGAAACGACGGTCATCACCCGGTTCTGGATCATCACCGGGTTGGCGGTCGCGTTCGGGTTGGGCGTTTTTTACGCCGAATACATCTCGTACGGGTTGCCCGGATGAGCGACTTCACCGACCGCTGTGTGGTGGTCGCCGGTGCCGGGGTGGCCGGGGTCGCCTCGGCGGTGGCGTTGGCCGCCGCCGGCGCCCGGGTCCGGGTACTGGCCGAAAAGATCAACGATCCGGCCGGCCGGCTGGCGGCCGCCGGCATCGAGACCTGGGCCGAGACCACGTCCTTGCCGGCCGGCGCCGAGCTCGTCGTGACCTCGCCCGGCCTGCCGCCCACCCATCCGCTGTTCGCGGCGGCGGCGCGGGCCGGGGTCGAGGTGATCGGCGAGGTCGAGGCGGCCTGGCGGCTGCGTCCGGCCGGCGGCGCGCCCTGGCTGGCGTTGACCGGGACCAACGGCAAGACGACCACCGTCGGGATGCTCGAATCGATGCTGACCGCCGCCGGCAATCGCGCCGTAGCGACCGGGAATGTCGGGTTCCCACTGGCCGACGCGGTCACCGCCGACCCGCCGTACGACGTGCTGGCGGTGGAGGTCTCCAGCGCCCAACTGCACTTCACCTCCTCCATGCGTCCGGCCGCCGCGGCCGTGCTCAACCTGGCCCCGGACCACCTGGACTGGCACGGCTCGATGCAGGCGTACGCGGCCGACAAGGCCCGGATCTTCCACCCGGACGCGGTGAACGTGGTCAACGCCGACGAGCCGGACGTGGTGGCGCTGGCGGCGGGCATGCCTCGGGTACTCGGCTTCACGCTCGATCATCCGAAGCCCGGTCAGCTCGGTGTGGTCGACGGTTGGCTGCGTGGGCCGGACGGTACGGCGCTGGCCCCGGTGCAGGAGGTCCGCCCGGCCGGGCCGCACAACGTCGCCAACGCGCTGGCCGCCGCGGCGCTGGCGATCGGGTACGGCCTGCCGGCCGAGGCGATCCGGGCCGGGCTGGTCGCGTTCACCCCGGCCGGGCACCGCAACGAGCTGGTCGCGGTGGTCGACGGTGTGTCCTATGTGGACGACAGCAAGGCGACCAACACGCACGCGGCCGCCGCTTCGCTGGGCGCGTACGACCCGGTGGTGTGGATCGCCGGCGGGCAGCTCAAGGGTGCGGATGTCGACGAGCTCGTGGCGGCGGTGGCGGGGCGGCTGCGCGCGGCCGTACTGCTCGGCGTAGACCGGGAGCAGATCGCGCAGGCAATTGCGCGACACGCGCCGGATGTCCCGGTCTGGCAGGTCGACAGCAACGACCATGATCCCATGACGCGGGTCGTGGCAGAGGCAAGAGCGCAGGCCCACGCCGGCGACACCGTGCTGCTGGCGCCGGCTGCGGCCTCGTACGACATGTTCGCCAATTACGGGGCCCGCGGTGACGCCTTCGCCGCGGCGGTACGCGCGCTGGTGCGGGGATGACGACGCTCGCTGCGCCGCCCAAGCGGACCGCGGAGCGGGCGGAGGACGATGAAGCCCGACCCCCATTTCTCGACCGACCGCTCACCTCGTTCCATCTGATCCTGGCCACCACCGGTCTGCTGACCGTGATCGGCCTGGTGATGGTGCTTTCGGCCTCGAGCATCGACTCGATCACGACCACCCACTCCGCGTACAGCGTGTTCAAGAAACAGCTGATGTGGCTGGTGATCGGCATACCGGCGTTCTGGCTCGGCGTGCGGTTCTCGCCGCGGTCCTACCGGAGGCTGGCCTATCCGGCACTGATCGTGTCCTTCCTGGGACTGCTGGCGGTGCTGGTGCCCGGCGTTGGACTGCTGGTCAGCGGCGCCCGGCGGTGGATCCAGCTCGGCCCGCTGCAGCTGCAGCCCTCCGAACCGGCCAAGTTGGCGTTGGCGTTGTGGGGCGCGGATCTGCTGGTACGTAAGGAAAAGCTGTTCGGGCAGATGCGGCACCTGCTGATCCCATTGGTCCCGGTGGCCACCGCGATGGCGGCGTTGATCATGCTCGAGCCCGACCTCGGTACGACGCTGTGCGTGGTGCTGGTGCTGTTCGGTCTGCTGTGGACGGTCGGGGCGCCGACCCGGCTCTTCGGCGCGATCGTCGGCGCGGCCATGGCGTTGGTGGTGGCGCTGATCATTCGCGAGCCGTACCGGTTGGCCCGGCTGACCAGCTTCATGCACCCGTTCAACGACAGCAGCAGCTCCGGCTACCAGGCGGCGCAGGGCCTGCAGGCGCTGGCCAGCGGTGGCTGGCTCGGCGTCGGTCTCGGGCAGAGCCGGTTCAAGTGGGGGCTGCTGCCGAACGCGCATACCGACTACATCTTCGCCATCCTCGGCGAGGAGTTGGGCCTGCTGGGTTGTCTGCTCGTGCTGGCGCTGTTCGCGGCATTGGCGTATGCCGGCCTGCGGATCGCCCGTCGTACCTCGGATCCGTTCGTCCGGCTCGCCAGTGCGGCGGTGACGATCTGGTTGAGCGGTCAGGCGCTGATCAACATCGGGTACGTCACCGGCATGCTTCCGGTCACCGGCATTCCGCTGCCGTTGATTTCCTTCGGCGGTACGTCGTTGATCGCGACCTTGTTCGCTCTGGGCATGTTGGCCTCGTTCGCCCGGCACGAGCCGGAGGCGGTCGCCTCGCTGCGACGGCGCGGCTTGAGCCGGCCGGCGCGGTGGCTGCTGCTGCCGATGCCCGACCTCGGCTACCTGACGCCGCCACGCAAGCGGGCCCCGGCCCGCCGTCCGGTCCGGGCCACCGCGGTACCGGCGCAGCGGACGCGGGGCTCCGCGGCACCGAGCCAGCGGAGCACGGTACCGACGCCACGGTCGGGCGAGCGCCGGGCGGTGGCCGAGCCGCGCCGCGCGCCGATACGCTCGCAGCCGCGTACCGGCGGCGCGAGTACGTCGCGGGGATCCACCGAGGGGAGTCGTAGACGGTGAGTGCCACCGTGTCGATCGTGCTGGCCGGTGGCGGGTCGGCGGGTCACATCTCGCCGGCTCTGGCCACCGCGGACGCGCTGCGTCGGTTGGCGCCCGAGGCCCGGTTGACGATGTTGGGTACCGAGCGCGGCTTGGAGACCCGGCTCATTCCGGCGCGTGGCTACGACCTGGAGTTGATCCCGCCGGTCCCGTTGCCGCGCAAGCCCACGCCGGCGCTGTTCGGCGTGCCAGGTCGGGTCCGCGCCTCGGTCCGGCGCACCCGCGAGGTGCTGGCCGCGGTCGAGGCCGACGTGCTGGTCGGCTTCGGTGGGTACGTGTCGCTGCCGGGGTACCTGGCCGCACGTGGTCGGGTTCCGATCGTGGTGCACGAGGCGAACGCCCGCCCCGGTCTGGCGAACAAGGTTGGCTCCCGGCTGGCTCAGGCCGTCGCCGTAGCGGTGGCCGAGAGCCACCTGCCGCACCAGCAGGTGATCGGCATCCCGTTGCGGCGTTCGGTCACCACGTTGGATCGGGCCGGCAAGCGGGAGTTCGCCCGGCAGAAGTTCGGCCTGGACCCGGACCGCCCGACGCTCCTGGTCACCGGCGGCTCGCAAGGCGCCCGGTCGATCAACAACGCCGCCGTAGGAGCGGCCGCCGCGTTCGCCGCGGCCGGCGTGCAGGTGCTGCACGTGACCGGTCCGAAGAACACCATCGAGGCTCCGGCCGGCGACGTTCCGTACGTCGTGGTGCCGTACCTGGACGAGATGGAGTTGGGCTACGCCGCGGCCGATTTCGTGCTGTGCCGCAGCGGCGCCAACACCTGCGCCGAGCTGACCGCGGTCGGGCTGCCGGCCGCCTACGTACCACTGCCGATCGGCAACGGCGAGCAGCGGCTGAACGCCGCCGGCATCATCGCCGCCGGCGGCGGGCTCATCGTCGATGACGCCGCGCTGTCGGCGGACTGGGTCACCGCGAACGTGCTGCCGATCCTCACCGACTCGAACCGGTGTACCGCGATGTCCCAGGCCGCGGCCGGGCACGGCCACCGGGACGGCGACGATGCGCTGGCCCGGCTGGTGCTCGAGGCCGCCGCCAGCCGGCAGGGCGAACTGCTGAAGGGGAAACGATGAACGAGGCGGTGCCGGCCCATGACCTCGGCCGGGTGCATTTCATCGGCATCGGTGGGATCGGGATGAGCGGCATCGCCCGCATCATGCTGGCCCGCGGCCTTTCCGTATCGGGCAGCGACGCCAAGGACTCGACCGGCATCGAGGCGCTGCGCATGCTCGGTGCGACTGTCTACATAGGACAGCGGGCGGAGAATGTCGCGGACGCCGACACGGTCGTGGTCTCCACCGCCATCCGGGACACCAACCCGGAGCTGGCCGAGGCGCGCCGGCGTGGACTGCGGGTGATCCGGCGTGCGGCCGCGCTGGCCGCCGTGATGGCCGGCCGGAGGGGTGTCGCGGTCACCGGTACCAACGGCAAGACCACGACCACGTCGATGCTCACGATCGCGATCCAGCACTGCGGGGTCGACCCGTCGTTCGCCATCGGTGGCGACCTGGGGGAGTCCGGCTCGAACGCCCACCACGGCACCGGACCACTGTTCGTCGCCGAGGCCGACGAGAGCGACGGGTCGTTCATGCTCCTGTCGCCCGATGCCGCCGTGGTCACCAACATCGAGGTCGACCACCTCGACCAGCACGGCACTCCAGAGGCGTACGCGAAGGCGTTCGACGACTTCCTCAGCCGTATCCGTCCGCCGGGCATCCTGGTCTGCTGCGCCGACGATCCGGGCGCGCGCCGGCTGGCTGAACTGGCCCGTCCGCTCATCGCCTCGGTCCGTACCTACGGCGAGGCCGAGGATGCCGACCTGCGCCTCACCGACATCTCGGTCACCCCGAGCGGCACGACGTACACCGCGACCCACGACGGCGGCAGCCCGATGCCGGTGGCGCTGTCGGTCGCCGGCCGGCACATGGCGCTGAACTCGGCCGCCGCGCTGCTGACCGGGTTGGAGCTGGGGTTGCCGGTCGACCGGCTGATCGACGGGTTGGCCGGGTACGGCGGGGTCCGCCGCCGGTTCGAGCTCAAGGGCACGGTGGCCGGGGTCCGGGTGTACGACGACTACGCCCACCACCCGAGCAAGGTCGCGGCCCAACTGCGTGCGGCCCGCGTGGTGGCCGAGGGCGGTCGGGTGATCGTGGCGTTCCAGCCGCACCTGTACAGCCGTACCCAGGCGTTCGCGACCGAGTTCGGTCAGGCGCTGGGGCTGGCCGACGAGGTCGTGGTGATGGAGGTGGCCGGGGTACGCGAGGACCCGGTGCCAGGGGTCACCGGTGCGCTGGTCGCCGACGCGATCCCGTTGCCGCCGGGGCAGGTGCACTACGAGCCGTCGTGGTCGGCCGCCGCGCCGCTGGTGGCCGGGTTGGCCCGGCCGGGCGATCTGGTGGTGACGATGGGCGCCGGCGACGTGACGCTGGTCGGGCCGGAGGTGCTGAGCGCGCTGGCCGAGCTGAGCGCCCGGCCCCAGGGCTAGAACCATGGCGGGCAAGCTCGCCAGCAAACTGGTCCCGGAGCGGATGCTGCGCCGGCAGACCTACACCGTGGGTGGCGCGATCGTGCTGGTGATCGCGATCGTGCTGATCTACCTGGCCGGGTTCACCTCGGCGTTCGCGGTCAAGAAGGTCAGCGTCACTGGCCTGCACCGGCTGACCCGACACGGCGTGCTGGCGGTGGCGAAGGTGCCGATGGGCAAGCCGTTGGCCCGGCTGAACCTCAAGCCGATCGAGCAGCGGCTGGCCGCGATCCCGGGCGTGGCCCGGGTGGACGTCAAGCGGGCCTGGCCGAACACCGTAAGAATCGTGGTGACCGAGCGGACCCCGGTGGCCAGCATCAACCGGAGCGGGACGATCTGGCTCGTCGACGGGCACGGCGTGGCGTTCCAACGGGTGGCGCACACCCCGCACGGGCTACCCCGGCTGACCGCGGATCCGACCGGCTCAGCGCCCGCCGCGGCCAAGGCGGCGATGCACGTCGCGGCCGACCTGCCGAGCTGGCTGCGTACCCGAACCATCACGATCACGGCCGCCACCCAGAACTCGGTGACGTTGCACCTGACCAAGGGACGCACCGTCACCTGGGGCGGGGACGACCGGGATGGGGACAAGGCGCAGTCGCTGCAGGCGCTGCTCAAGCAGTCCGGGACTGAGTACGACGTGAGCAGTCCGAAGGTCGTCGCGGTCCGCTGACGGTAAGTCTCAACCTGAGCTTGAAACGCCGCTGGCGGGCGTTTTCGTGCCCTGTGCCAGGGATCGCGCCGCATCAGGACAGCTTTTCGCCCGACACGCGTCATGGTGCTTGATGCCACGCAACCGCGTACCTAGTGTCCGGCGTATTGCTCAGGTTGACATAACTATAACGGTCTACCTGAGGATGAGGGTATAGGCCCGGCCGGGGGCACGCGCCGAGGGATACGAAAGGTAGCCGCATGACACCTCCACAGAACTACCTGGCGATCATCAAGGTGGTCGGGATCGGTGGCGGCGGCGTCAACGCCGTCAACCGGATGATCGAGGTCGGACTCAAGGGCGTCGAGTTCATCGCGATCAACACCGACGCGCAGGCGTTGCTGATGAGCGACGCCGACGTCAAGCTCGACGTCGGCCGCGAACTCACCCGGGGCCTCGGAGCCGGTGCCAACCCGGACGTCGGGAGGCAGGCGGCCGAGGACCACCGCGAGGAGATCGAAGAGGTGCTCAAGGGCGCCGACATGGTCTTCGTCACCGCCGGCGAGGGCGGCGGGACCGGCACCGGCGGCGCGCCCGTCGTGGCCGACATCGCCCGCAAGCTCGGCGCGTTGACCATCGGTGTGGTGACCCGCCCGTTCACCTTCGAGGGCAAGCGGCGGGCCAAGTCGGCCGAGTCCGGGATCGACGCGCTGCGCAACGAGTGCGACACGCTGATCGTGATCCCCAACGACCGGCTGCTGCAGATCAGCGACGCCAACGTCAGCGTGATGGACGCGTTCAAGTCGGCCGACCAGGTCCTGCTCTCCGGTGTCCAGGGCATCACCGACCTGATCACCACGCCCGGTCTGATCAACCTCGACTTCGCCGACGTGAAATCGGTGATGAGTGGTGCCGGCTCGGCGCTGATGGGCATCGGTTCGTCCCGGGGCGACAACCGCGCCGTGCAGGCCGCTGAAATGGCCGTCGCCAGCCCATTACTGGAGGCGAGCATGGACGGTGCCCATGGGGTGCTGTTGTCCGTCTCCGGTGGTTCGGACCTCGGTCTGTTCGAGATCAACGAGGCCGCCTCGCTGGTGGCTGACGCCGCCCACGCCGACGCCAACATCATCTTCGGCGCGGTCATCGACGACGCGCTCGGCGATGAGGTCCGGGTGACCGTCATCGCGGCCGGCTTCGACAGTGGCGCGCCGACGTACAAGAAGGCCGACGCCGCGGCCGAACCCGAAGCGCCAAGCGGCAATGGCGCCGGCGGCGGCCATGGCTCCAGCGGCCAGGAGAGCGAGCGCGAACGTCCACTGGGTGGGCTGGGACGGACCGAGGCGACCGCCGGGTCGGGTTATGCATCGTCACCGTCGCGGTCGTACGACTCGCCCTCACGCTCGTACGAGACACCCTCACGCTCGTACGAAAGTCCGCGCCGGTACGAGTCGAGCCGGCCCAGCGGCTCCACCCCGTTGCCACCGACCACCCCGGCTCCGGTCTCTTCCTCACCACTGCCGCCGACCCGGCCGGCCCCGCGCAAGGTCGAGTTCGAGGAGGACCTCGACCTGCCGGACTTCCTGAAGAACGACTAACCGGTGGCGATCCGACGGGTCCTCACCACCCGGGCCGGTGGCCGTAGCGTCGGGCCGTACCGTTCCTTCAATCTCGGTGCCAGCGTCGGCGACGATCCGGCCGCGGTCACGGCCAACCGGGACCGCCTCGCCGCCGGTATCGGGGTGGCACCGGACCGGTTCGTGTGGATGGACCAGGTGCACAGCGCCGAGGTGGTCCGAGTCGATGGTCCGCAACGCGGGTCGGTGGCGGCGACCGATGGTCTGGTCACCACTACACCCGGGCTGGCTCTCGTGGTCTTGGTCGCCGACTGCGTACCGATACTGCTGGCCGACGAACAGGCTGGGGTCGCCGCCGCCGTGCACGCCGGGCGGGGCGGAGCCGCGGCCGGGATCGCGCAGCGGGCGATCGCCGTGATGGTCGAGGCGGGCGCGCGGGCCGGCGCGATCGAGGCCTTGCTCGGACCGGCGATCTGCGGGCGGTGCTACGAGGTGCCGCCGCAGATGCAGGCCGAGGTCGAGGCGACGCTGCCCGGCAGCGCGTGCACCACGTCTGCCGGGACGACGGGTCTGGATCTGCACGCCGGCCTGACCAAGGCGTTGCTCGGGGCCGGGGTCGGCCGGGTCGTGGCCGACCCGCGCTGCACCGCCGAGGACGAGACGCTCTACAGCTACCGCCGCGACGGGGTGACCGGTCGGCAGGCCGGCGTCGCGTGGATCGATCAGTAGTGATCGACTGATCCGGTGGACGTTGACCTAAGCGACGACCGGACAAGCCAGCTGCGGGCCAACCTCGAGACGGTGCGCAAACGCATCGACGCGGCCGCGCGCGAGGCCGGCCGCGATCCGGCCGGGTTGACCCTGATCGCTGTCACGAAGACGTTTCCGGCCGAGGACGTCGCCCGGCTGGCCGCGCTCGGGCTGACCGACTTCGGTGAGAACCGGGAGGCCGAGGCGCGGGCCAAGGCGGCCGCCGTACCGGATGTGCGGTGGCATTTCATCGGGCAGCTGCAACGCAACAAGGCCCGCTCGGTCGCGAGCTTCGCCGACTGCGTCCAGAGCGTGGACCGGTCGGCGTTGGTGACCGCGCTGCAGAAGGCCGATCGGCAGCTTGACGTGCTCGTACAGGTGGATCTCGACCGCGATCCGGCGCCGGGCCGCGGCGGCGTACGGCCAGAGGCGCTGGCCGAGTTGGCCGCGCAGGTCGAGGCGGCCGGCAACCTGCGGCTGCGCGGACTGATGGCGGTGGCGCCGTTGGGCGAAGACCCGGACGTGGCCTACGACCGGCTGGCCGGGATCGTGGCCGACTTCCGGGCGCGACACCCGCGGGCCGACGTGCTCTCAGCGGGCATGAGCGGCGACCTGGAGTCGGCCGTACGACACGGCGCGACACACCTGCGAATTGGCACGGCGTTGCTCGGCGGAAGACCCGCAATCGTCAGGTAATGTCCGCCAGCAGGCGGATGCACCGTTGTACCGCCCGAGTTGACCGCACGTCGTCGACCGAGGAAGGACGCCCGATTATGGCCGGGGCCATGCGCAAGATGGGAATCTACCTCGGGCTGGTCGAGGACAATCTCGACGAGCACGCCGACGGTTACGACAGCGAGTACGGCGACGAGAGCGAATACGCCGACTACAGCGAATACGAGCAGGAGCCGGCATCGGCGCGGCGTGAACCGGTGCCCGCCGCCACGGCATCCAGCACGTCGTTGAGTTCGACGCCGTCAAGCCGCTCGTGGAGTGAGCAGAGCGAGAGCACCACGAGCAGCAGCACGCTGTCCAGCTCGATCGGGAGTAGCCCGCGGGTCTCGATGAGCAGCCGGTCCAGCGGCCTCTCCGAGCGGGCCAACTACCTCGGCCGCGGTTACGTCGACCGCAGCCCCAGCCAGACCCTGAGTCAGCAGATGGGCAACTCGATGGCCGATACCGACCTTGACCCGACGCCCTCGCCGCTGGCCCGGATCACCACGCTTCATCCGCGCACGTACAACGAGGCGCGGGTGATCGGAGAGCAGTTCCGGGAAGGCGTTCCGGTCATCATGAATCTCACCGAGCTGGATGATTCGGATGCCAAGCGCCTGGTCGACTTTGCCGCCGGCCTGATCTTTGGTCTGCGCGGTAGCATCGACCGCGTGACGAACCGTGTGTTTCTGCTCTCGCCCCAGAACGTCAACGTGACTGCCGAGGACAAGGCTCGGTTGGCCGAGGGCGGCTTCTTCAACCAGAGTTGAGTCCCGTGCACCCGTTCTGGGAAGTTCTGCATTTCGTCCTACTTGTTTTCCTTCTGCTGCTCATCGCCCGATTTGTCATGGACTGGGTAATGCAGCTCGCTCGGTCGTGGAGACCAGCCGGATTGGTGGCGGCGGGCCTTGAAGTGGTGTACTCAGCTACTGACCCACCACTGAAATTGCTCAGAAGGCTCATACCGCCGCTTCGTCTGGGAGGAATCAGCATTGACTTGGGCTTCATCGTGCTGTTCTTTGTGGTCTTGGTCCTGATGAACGTGGTCGCAGGACGTGCGTGACCAAAACGTGATTGTATGAGCCACATCTACCGGTGGCCGGCTTTGCGGCCGGCGCTGCCGTCGACAGTCCTGAGGTGATCCGATGCCGTCGTTAACCCCCGCCGACGTCCACAACGTCGCGTTCAAGAAGCCGCCGATCGGCAAGCGCGGCTACGACGAGGACGAGGTGGACGAGTTCCTCGACCTCATCGAAACCGAGCTGGCTCGGCTGATCGAGGAGAACAACGACCTCAAGAGTCAGGTCGATGAGCTCCAGCGGCGTCCCCCCGCGCAGGCGCCAGACAGTCGCGCGGGTGGCCCGGACGGTCGGGGACAGAACGAGGCGGAGGAGGAGCGTCGCGGTCGCCGCAGCGCTCCGGAGCAGGCCCCGCCCCCACCGGCGCAGCCGGTTGTGGCCGCGCCGCCGCCACAGCAGCAGCAGAACACCGGCGAGTCCGACCACATCGCCGCGGTGAACATGCTGGCGTTGGCGCAGCAGACGGCCGACAAGCACATCACCGAGGCCAAGGCTGAGGCCGACCGGCTCCGGCGCGAGACGCACGCCGAGGTTGAGCGGATGATCGCCGAGGCCCGGGCCAAGGCTGACGCCCTGCACGGCGACGCCCGTAACCGGGCCGAGGCGCTGGAGCGGGACGCCCGGACCAAGGCGGCCGCGTTGACCGCCGACGCCGAGCGCCGGCACAACCAGGTGATGGGCAGCCTCGAGCTGAAGAAGAACGACCTGGACAAGGCCATCGCCGAACTGCAGGCGTACGAGCGGGAGTACCGTACGCGTCTGCGTTCGTATCTGGAGTCGCAGCTGCAGGAGCTCAACTCCCGTGGCTCGGCGCAGCCGTCCGGGGCTCCGGCCAGCGTCGCCGCCGGTGGGGCCCGGGCCGTCAACGGCACTTCGACGGCCGGTCAGTCCGACGGGAGTCGGTCCTACGGCGCCCCGGCCGTTTCGGCGCCGGGACGGCACGACGACGCGAACGCCGTTCCATCTGGTCAGCACAGTCACGGCGGCTGAGGCACACCGCGGCGCCCGCGCTCCGGTAGGGCTCAGTCACACATACAGGGGTCGCGGGTGTCGTGATACTGCTCAGCTTGCTTTTGGTGCTCGGGTCGGCGGTCATGCTCGTGGTGGGTCTGGCCGACGGATCTCAGCTGTTGATATGGGCTTCAATCGGGGCCAGCGTCGCCGCGGCGCTGGCCCTGACTGCTTCGGTTCTCCGGCGTCGCCGTGAGCCAGAGCTGGCCGACCGGGTCCCGGTCGGGGCACGGCGAGGCGCGGACGGTGGCGGTGACCCGCTTGATCGGTTCGGCTCGGCGCGTGACGGGCACGAGGCGGCGGATCTGGGCGGTCGTGAGCCGATCGACGAACCCTTCGAACCGCCGAGCCGCCGTGGGTCGGTCGAACCGCCGGTCCGGCATGAACCGGTGACGCGGGTGGACGACCGAACGTGGGTGCAGGGGCCCGCGGCGTCGGCCGCTGCCGCGGAGCGGCAATCCGGGATATCAGCCGCGGAGCGGCAATCCGGGATACCAGCCGCGCAACGCCAGCCGGAAACGCCGGCCGACGTACCCGCCGCGGAGCGGCAATCCGGGATATCCGCCGCGGAGCGGCAATCCGAGATACCAGCCGAACGGCACCCCGATCCGCCCGGTGAGCCGCTGGTCGAAGACGTCTCCGCCTCCGATGAGCTGCGGGTGCTGGACCTGCTCGACGACGTTCTGGTCGTCGATGGTCGGCCGCGTTACCACATGCCCGGTTGTCGGCATCTGATCGGCCGGGAGACGGTGTCGCTGCCGATCTCCGAGGCACGCCAGGCCGGGTTCACGCCGTGTGCGTGGTGCCGGCCCAACGCGACGCTGGCCGACCGCTCCCGCCGGACGTAAGAAATCGGGTTTTGCTTTCTCTTTACCATGTCTTGGCGTGAGGACTAACAACACCGGCTCGCTGCCCTGCGCGCGGCGGTAGGGCAGACTCGGCGCATGACCGCAGCACCCACCCCGACCGGTTTGTCGGATCAGTGAGTTCTGGGGTCAACCAGGCGCTGTTGCTGGGCGCCGTCGTCGTACTCATCGCGGTGCTCGCGGTCCGGGTATCGAGCCGGTTCGGGCTGCCCACGCTGTTGATCTACCTCGCCCTGGGCATGGCGCTGGGCGAGTCTGGCCTGGGTATCCACTTCGACAATGCGCGGCTGACCCGCACGATCGGGTTGCTGGCGTTGGTCCTGATCCTGGCCGAGGGCGGCCTGGCCGCGCGCTGGTCGCATGTCCGGCCGGCGATGCCGATCGGCATCGTGCTGGCCACGCTCGGTGTCGCCGTCAGCATCATCATCACGGCGGTCGCCGCGGTCCTGATCATGGGCATCAGTTGGAAGGACGGCGTGCTGCTCGGCGCGATCGTGTCGTCGACCGACGCGGCTGCCGTGTTCGCCACGTTGCGCCGGTTGCCGTTGCGCCGCAAACTCTCGGCCATCCTGGAGGCCGAGTCGGGCCTGAACGACGCACCGACCGTGATCCTGGTCCTGCTGCTCACCGGCGAACACAGCGCGTCGATCATGCACACCGGCGCGGTCATCGTCTACGAGATCGTGGTCGGCGGCCTGATCGGCGTGGCGATCGGTTTCCTCGGCGCCGCCGTACTGAGGCGCAGCGCGTTGCCGGTCGCCGGGTTGTACCCGTTGGCCACCATCACGTTCATCGTGTTGGCCTTCGCGGTCGGCACCGTCGCCCATACGTCGGGTTTTCTCGCGGTATACCTGGCCGGCCTGGTTCTGGGCAACGTCCCGCTGCCGCACCACCGGGCCACCCTTGGCTTCGCCGAAGGACTGGCCTGGTTGGCCCAGATCGGGTTGTTCGTACTGCTCGGTCTGCTGGTCAGCCCGCCGAAGTTGCCGTCCGCGATCATTCCGGCGCTGGGGGTCGGTGCCGTGCTGCTGCTGGTGGCCCGGCCGGTGTCGGTGTTCCTCTCTGCGTTTTGGTTCCGGCTGTCGCTGCGGGCTCAGGCGCTCTTGTCGTGGGCCGGGCTGCGCGGCGCCGTTCCGATCGTCCTGGCCACGATCCCGATCACGGCCGGTCATCCCGGCGCCCAGCGGATCTTCAACGTCGTCTTCGTGTTGGTCATCGTCTTTACGTTGGTGCAGGGCACGTCGCTGCCGCGGGTAGCCCGGAGTCTGCGTGAGGTCGAGGAGACGGCGCCCCGGGAGATCACGGTGGAGTCTGCCCCGTTGGAGGAGTTGAGCGCGGACCTGCTGTACGTGCAGGTCAGTGGCGGGTCGCGGTTGCATGGTGTGTACGTCGATGAGTTGCGGCTGCCGGTGGGCGCGTCGCTGTCGCTGGTGGTACGGGGCGGGGTGAGTTTCGTGCCCGACTCCCGGTTCCGGATCAACTCCGGCGACATGCTGCTGATCGTGGTGACGGCGATGGCCCGGGACGCCACCGAGCGGCGGTTGCGGGCACTGTCGCGGGCTGGCCGGCTGGCCCGTTGGCGAGCTGGTGGCGGGGGTCGGGAGTCCCGGGAGTAGCGCGTGTCTGACAAATCCTGGCCGCCGCGCGACAGGCCGGGGATTAAGAGTCACGCTGTAGGAAGACGCGTTGTCCGGACGCCGCTTGGACCGTATCCTGGTCGGTCTCTCGCGTGATTCCGATGCGCTTTTCGCTGGCACCGCCCCGGCGCTGGCCCGGGTTTGAAGGCGGTGGCAAATGGTTGCAAAAACCCAATCCGAGACTCTGCGCTCCGACGTGACCGCAGACCCGACCGTGGCACGGGCGGCCGAGCAGAGCGGGACGGCCACGAAGAAGGTCACCCGGAAAGCGACCGCAAAGAAGGCCGCTCCGAAAAAGAGCACGGCTACCGCCGCCCGTAGCGGCGCGGCAAAGGCCACGGCGGCCAACAAGACCGCGACAAAGACGACCACGGCCCGTAAAACCGCTAAGAAATCGGCGGATCCGGCCAAGTCGGACGCGAAGCGAGCAGCCCCGAAGTCGGCCCCGAAGTCGGAATTGAAGTCGGCCCCGAAGTCGGAAGTGAAGTCGACGCAGCCAACCCAGGAACCGGCCGAGACCGTGCTGGACCCCGAAGAGGTCTGGACCGATGCGGAACTGGTGGCGATCCGCGACGACCTGCAGGCGGAACTGGACCAACTGCACGGCGAGCTGACGGCCGCCATGACCGAACTCGACGACCTGCAGCAGCGCGCCAACGACGGCGCCGGTGACGACCAGGCCGACGCGGGCACCAAGACGTTCGAACGGGAGCAGGAGCTCTCGTTGCTGCACAACAAACGGGAGCTGATCGCACAGACCCAACGCGCGATCGAACGGATCGGCGCCGCTACGTACGGCCGGTGTGAAAGCTGCGGACAACCGATCGCCAAGGCACGCCTGCAGGCGTTCCCCAGCGCGACCTTGTGCGTGACGTGCAAGCAACGGCAGGAGCGGCGCTGAGCGCGATCGGCATGTTCCGTCGGCGGCATTCGGACCCTTCGCCGCAGGTGGAGGTGCCAGGCAGGGACAATAGGCCGGTGCCCGACTCATCGACCGAGCCTGCCCAGAATCCGATGCCGCGCGCCGCGAGCTCACCGGACGCGCCCGACGGCGTGACCGAAACGGCGGCGACGGAGCAGCCAGAGCAGCCAGAGCAGGCCGAACCGGTCGAGAACGCCGAATCCGAGCGGTCGGCCGACTCCGAACCGAACGCCGCGGAACCGCCGGAAACCGAGCCCGCCTTGAGCGCGGACGAAACGGTCCCGCGGGCCCATCGCCGCACCCTGGTCGTCCTGTTGCTGGCGCTGTTCGTGGTGGCGGTCGACCAGATCAGCAAGGCGTTGGTGGTGGCCAAGCTGACCGGCCATGACCCGGTCAAGGTGGCCGGGGGCGCGGTGTACCTGCTGGAGGATCGGAACAAGGGCGCAGCCTTCAGCATGGGCGAGGGCTACACGATCTTGTTTACGTTGGTCGCGGCGACCGTGGTCGTGATCGTGATACGGGTGTCCTCGCGGTTGCAGTCGCTGGCCTGGGCCGCGGCGCTCGGGTTGATCCTGGGCGGAGCCGCCGGCAACCTGTCCGACCGGCTCTTCCGGGCGCCGGCGCCGTTGCGTGGTGCGGTGGTGGACTGGATCAGCCTGTTCGACCCGGAGGGGCGGGTCTGGCCGGTGTTCAACCTGGCCGACGCCTCGATCGTGTGCGGCGGAATCATCGCGGTCATCCTGATGCTCATGGGTCGGGATCTGACCGTGAGTCCCAGACGATGAGCGCGCGGTCGCTACCGATACCCGACGGGCTGGACGGACTGCGGGTCGACGCGGCGCTGGCCCGGCTGTTCGGGGTGTCCCGGACCAGAGCCGCCGCGCTGGCCGAGGCCGGCAGCGTGCTAGTGGACGGCAAACCGGTCGGCAAGTCCGAACGGCTCGGGGCCGGCGGGTGGCTCGAGGTCGAGTTGGACGAGACGCCGGCGCCCGTGGCCGCGCCGGCTCCGGTAACGGGACTACGCGTCCTGTACGCGGACGACGAGATCGTCGTGGTCGACAAACCCGTCGGCGTCGCCGCACATCCGAGCCCCGGCTGGGACGGTCCGACCGTGACCGGCGGCGTGGCCGCCATGGGCTACCGGCTCTCCACCAGCGGCGCGGCCGAACGACAGGGCGTGGTGCATCGCCTGGATGTGGGCACCAGCGGCGTGATGGTGCTGGCCAGCAGCGAGCACGCGTACCGGATCCTCAAGGACGCCTTCCGGGAACGGACCGTCGACAAGCGGTACGCCGCCCTCGTACAGGGCCACCCCGATCCGACCCGCGGCACCATCGACGCGCCGATTGACCGGCATCCCTCGCATGACTGGAAGTTCGCTGTCGTGGCCGGCGGCCGGCCCAGCGTCACGCACTACGACACGGTCGAGGCGTTCCGGTCGGCCAGTCTGCTGGATATCCGGCTGGAAACCGGGCGTACCCACCAGATTCGGGTACACATGGCCGCGGTCCGTCATCCGTGCGCGGGCGACCTGACCTACGGCGCCGATCCGACGTTGGCGGCTCGGCTGGGGCTGACCCGGCAGTGGCTGCACGCGTACAAACTCACCTTCGAGCACCCGGCCGACGGGCGGCGGGTCGAGTTCGAGAGCGAGTACCCGGAGGATCTGGCGCACGCGCTCGAGCTCGTCCGGTCCGGCTGATGCACATTGTCGCCGCGGGGGCCCGGCTGGACGGTTTCGGGTTGGTGCTGGGCGTGTTGTTGGGCTGCTACCTGGTCGCCGGGCAGCCGGTCGTCGGGGCCTGGAACGCCCGTCGCTTCCGGGCTCAGGTCGCGGTCGATCCGCAGGCCCGGCTGGCCCGGTACTACCGGACCCTGACCCTGGAATGGGTGCTGGCCGCGTTGGCGCTGTTGGTGGTCCTGGTGAGTTCGCATTTCCGGCTCTCCGACCTCGGCGTCACCGCGCCCCGGTTCAGCGGCGGCTCGTTGCCGTACACGGTGGTCGGACTGGTCGGTCTGGTGGCCAGCGTCGCCGGATTGCTGGCGCTGCGGGGTCGGGTGCTGGCGGCGCAGACTAACGTCCGCGGCCCGTCGGCGGTGCTCGACCTGTTGCCGCGCACCCGGCCCGAGCGGCAGGCATTCGCCGCGGTGGCGATCAGCGCCGGCATCTGCGAGGAGTTCCTTTATCGCGGGTTCGGGTTGGCTCTGCTGGCCGTGTTCGCGCCCACCATCGGTCCACTGAGGACAGTGTTGGTGGCGGCGCTGGGGTTCGGCCTGGCACACGCGTACCAGGGCGCGGCCGGCATCATGGTGACGGCGGTGATCGGCGGCTGTCTGGCCGTGCTGTACCTGGGTACGGGCAGCCTGCTGCTCCCGGTCGCTTTCCACATTCTGGTGGATCTACGGGTGTTGGTGCTGCCGGTCGCGCGCAGCGCCGGCGGGAGCGGGGAGGCGTTGCCCGATGGCGCGTGACGGACTGCTGGTCCGGGAGGCCGGCGCGCAGGATCTGGCCGGCCTGCATGCGTTGCGGCTGGCGGTCTTCGGCGACGAGCAGGGCGTGCCGGTCGAGCTGATCAAGGACGAGCACGACGCGACAGCGGTGCAGTTGGTGGCGTTCTGGGGTACCGACCTGGTCGGCACCGGGCGGTTGGTGCGGCACGGGACGGCCGGTGTGCTGGGCCGGATCGCGACCCGGGCCGGCGAGCGTGGACGTGGCGTCGGGTCGGCGGTGCTGGCCGGGCTGGAGCGGGCGGCCCGGGACCGCGGCCTGACCGAGGTCGAGTTGCACGCCCAGGTCTCGGCGTACGGGTTCTACCAACGGGCCGGGTACACCCCGGTGGGCGAGCGGTTCGTCGAGGCCGGCATCGAGCACATTTCGATGCGCAAGCCGGTGCCGGTGCTGCGACCGGCGGTCGACACCGACTCGGCCGCTCTGATCGAGCTGATCGGCGGCTGCTTCGCCGAGTACCCGGGCTGCGTGCTCGCGGTCGATGCCGAGGAACCGTGGCTGCGCCGGCCCGCCTCGGCCTACGCCGAGGTCGGTGGCCGGCTCTGGGTGGCCGAACTCGACGGCCAGGTGATGGCCTGCATCGGGCACAAACCGCGCTCGGGCGCGGCCAGCGAGCTGAAGAACCTGTACGTGGCGAAATCGGCCCGACGGGCCGGTCTGGGCAGTTGGCTGGTCGACGTGGTCGAGCAGGCCGCCCGTGAATCCGGCGCTCCCGAGATCGGTCTGTGGTCGGACACCCGGTTCGCCGACGCCCACCGGCTCTATACCCGGTTGGGGTATCGACGGACGGAACGCGTACGCGAATTGCACGACCTGTCCGAGACGAGCGAGTACGAATTCGTCCGCGATCTGTAGTTGCTCGGGGCCGTTTCGGTAACGGGGTTCGGACACGCGCCCAGGATGATGGAGTTGTCGGTCCGGCGTAGTAGAACTAGAACCCAGCACCACTGGAAGCCAGCCGTACATAGGGATCCGTCCGACCGTGGGGTGGTCGGGCTGGGTCGCGATGCCACCTCGAGGAGGTTGACGCTCCGTGCCAGAGGCAGGCAGCGCACAGTCTTTCGTTCACCTGCACGTGCACACCGAGTATTCGATGCTCGATGGTGCGGCGAAGGTGAAGCCGCTGTTCGCCGAGGCGGCGCGGCTGGGCATGCCCGCGGTCGGGATGACCGACCACGGCAACATGTACGGCGCGTACGAGTTCTATCAGCAGGCCAAGGCCACCGGGATCAAGCCGATCATCGGCATCGAGGCGTATATCGCACCGGAAAGCCGATTCACCAAGAAGCCGGTGTTCTGGGGCAATTCCAACCAGCGCGGCACCGACGAGTTCGGTGAGGGCGGCGACGTCTCCGGAGGTGGCGCGTACACCCACATGACCATGCTGGCGGCGAATTCGACCGGCCTGCGTAATCTGCTGCGGCTCTCCTCGCTCGCCTCGATGCAGGGTTATTACCGCAAGCCCCGGATGGACCGGGAGCTGATCGCCGAGCACGCCGAGGGGATCATCGCCACCACCGGCTGCCCGTCCGGCGAGGTGCAGACCCGGCTGCGCCTGGGCCATACCGACCTGGCGTTGCAGGCAGCCGCGGACTACCGGGACATTTTCGGCCCGGACAATTTCTTCCTCGAGTTGATGGATCACGGGCTGCCGCTGGAGAAGGCGGTGCGTTCGGGCCTGCTGGATATCGGCAACAAGCTCGGCCTGCGCCCGCTGGCCACCAACGACTCGCACTACGTCACCAAGGACCAGGCGCCCAGCCACGAGGCGCTGCTGTGTGTGCAGACCGGCAAGACGCTTTCGGACCCGACCCGGTTCAAGCTGGACGGGGACGGTTACTACCTCAAGTCGGCGGCCGAGATGCGCGACATCTGGGACGGCGAGGTCCCCGGCGCGACCGACTCGACGTTGCTGATCGCCGAGCGGGTCGAGTCCTACGAGGACGTGTTCGCGTTCAACGACCGGATGCCGCGTTTCCCGCTGCCGCCGGGGGAGACCGAGGACTCGCTGCTGCGGACCGAGGTCGAGCACTACGCCAAGACCCGGTTCCCCGACGGCATGAGCCAGGAGTACCTGGACCGCATCGAGATCGAGCTCGGCGTCATGTCGCGGATGGGCTTCTCGGCCTACTTCCTCGTCGTCGGCGACCTGGTGCGGTGGGCCAAGGAGCAGGGCATCCGGGTCGGCCCCGGCCGTGGTTCGGCCACCGGCTCGCTGGTGGCGTACATCCTGCACATCACCGATCTCGACCCGATCGAGCACTCGCTGATCTTCGAGCGGTTCCTGAACCCCGAGCGGGTCAGCCCACCGGATATCGACCTCGACTTCGACGAGCGTCGCCGCGGTGAGGTGATGCGCTACA
The DNA here is from genome assembly GCA_040414495.1 of Mycobacteriales bacterium. Classification (GTDB taxonomy): domain Bacteria; phylum Actinomycetota; class Actinomycetes; order Mycobacteriales; family QHCD01; genus DATAVB01. Next base: position 5,269 of record JBEDUI010000083.1, on the reverse strand, counting down.
CCATCGACAAATGGGGCGCCGAAAACGTCGCGCAGGTTATTACGTTCGGCACGATCAAAACGAAAGCGGCGATCAAAGACTCGGCTCGTGTCCTCTATGGACAGCCGGGATACGCCTTTGCCGACAAGATTTCCAAGGCGCTGCCGCCGCCGATCATGGCCAAGGACATTCCGCTCTCGGGCATCGTCGACCCGCAGCACGAGCGGTACCGGGAAGCGTCCGAGGTGCGCAGCCTGATCGAAACCGACTCGGACGTCGGCAAGATCTTCCAGACCGCACGGGGTCTGGAAGGGCTGATCCGCAACGCCGGCGTGCACGCCTGCGCGGTGATCCTCTCCTCGCAGCCGCTGCTGGACGTCGTACCGCTCTGGCAGCGCGACGACGGGTCGATCATCACCGGATGGGACTACCCGTCGTGTGAGTCGATCGGCCTGCTGAAGATGGACTTCCTCGGGCTGTCCAACCTCACGATCATCGGCGATGCGATCGACAACGTGCAGGCCAACCGCGGCATCGAGATCGACCTGAACCAGTTGCCGTTGGACGACGGTCCGACGTACGAGCTGCTCGCCCGTGGCGACACGCTCGGCGTGTTCCAGCTGGACGGTGGGCCAATGCGCTCACTGCTCAAGTCCATGGCCCCGACCAAATTCGGCGACCTTGCCGCCGTGCTGGCGCTCTACCGGCCGGGTCCGATGGACGCCAACGCGCACAACAACTACGCCGACCGTAAGAACGGCCGTAAACCGATCGAGCCGATTCACCCCGAGCTCAAGGAATCGCTTGAGCCAATTCTCGGTGAGACATACCACCTGCTCGTCTACCAAGAGCAGGTCATGGCGATCGCGCAGCAGTTGGCCGGCTATTCGCTCGGAAAAGCCGACCTGCTGCGGCGCGCCATGGGTAAAAAGAAAAAGGAAATCATCGAGAAGGAGTACGAGGGTTTCCAGGCCGGCATGACGGCCAATGGTTATTCGGCTCAGGCGACGCAGGCGCTCTGGGACGTCATGCTCCCGTTCGCCGGATACGCGTTCAACAAATCGCACACCGCCGGGTACGGCCTGGTGGCGTATTGGACCGCTTATCTGAAGGCGAATTACCCGGCCGAATACATGGCCGCTCTGTTGACCAGCAATGGCGACAACAAGGACAAGATGGCGATCTATCTCGCCGAATGTCGCCGCATGGGCATCAAGGTGTTGCCGCCGGATGTGAACGAGTCGGCGCACAACTTCACGCCTGTCGGCACCGATATCCGTTTCGGTCTGGGCGCTATCCGCAATGTCGGCGCGAACGTCGTACGGTCCATTGTGGAGACTCGCGAGGCAAAGGGCCGGTACAGCTCGTTCGTGGATTTCCTGCAGAAGGCCGAAGTGGTCGTCTGCAACAAGCGCACCATCGAGTCGTTGATCAAGGCCGGCGCGTTCGATTCGCTCGGCCACACCCGCCTCGGGTTGTGCCAGCAGCACGACATCGCGGTGGACATGGTCATCGCGACCAAACGCAAGGAGGCCGAGGGACAGTTCGACCTCTTCGGCGGGATGGACGACGGTGAGGACACCGAGACTGTGCCGCTCGGGTTGGACATCACGTTCTCGGTGGAGGAGTGGGACCGCAAGCAGTTGCTGGCCAACGAGCGGGACATGCTCGGCCTGTACGTGTCCTCGCATCCGTTGGCCGGCGCCGAGCGGATTCTGCGTAAGAACTCCGACTGCTCGATCGCGTCGCTGACGATGGAGGAGAAGGAGGACGGGGCGATCATCACGATCGCCGGCATGATTTCCGGTCTGCAGCGGCGGATCACCAAGAACGGCGACGCCTGGGCCATCGCCACCGTCGAGGACCTGGACGCGAGCATCGAGGCGTTGTTCTTCCCCAAGTCCTATCAGGACGTTGCCGGCGATCTGGCCGAGGACAGCGCCGTGGCGATCCGGGGCCGGGTGTCCAAACGGGACGGAACGACCAGCCTGATCGGCATGGAGCTGATGACGCTGGACATCTCCGGGGTCGGGGCCGAGAACGAGACGGCGCTGGTGGTCGGCGTGCACCTGGAGAAGGTCACGCCGACGCTGGTGGAGAACCTGCGGCACACGTTGAAGGCCCATCCCGGTGACATCCCGATCCAACTCAAGCTGCGCGGCCCGTCCCGTTCGCTGATGTTGGCCATTGATGACGACTTCCGGGTCGACCCGTCGACGGCGTTCATGGGGGAGATCAAGGAGCTACTCGGCAGCGGTTGCCTGGAGTGACCGGTGTGTTCGCGGCCTCCTGCACGGGCGCACAGCTGGGCCTGAGAGACTGATGCGTGTGACTGAAACGCCGGAACCCGGGATGCCTCCCGCCGAGTCCGGCCAGCCACCCCAGGCGCAGCCGTTTGCTTACGGCAGGGGTGATCGTTGGTTCCGGGTCACCGCCGCGGAGCTGAAGATGGCGGCCGTTCTCGTCGTCGTGCTGGCTCTGGTTGGGCTGTTGGTCGGCCTGATCTGGGGGCACCTGGCGCCGCGGGCGCTCTACACCGTGGTCGATGTCCAGCACAAGCTGGCCGAGCAGAACGACCCGGAGTCCGAGGCCCAGATCGGCGTCGACGGGTTGTTTGCGTTGATCGGCGCCGGTGTCGGTTTGGTGACCGGATGTGTTGCCTGGCAGGTACGGGCCGCTCGTGGGGCTTTTCTCATGATCGCGTTGGCGGTCGCCTCGCTGCTCGGTGCGGTGATCGCGTGGCGGTTCGGGTTGTGGGTGGGCCGGCATCCGACGCATGCCCAGTTGCAGCCGATCTTCGACAAGCTGCACAACACGTTCAAGCCGGCGATCACGATGCGGGCCAAGGGCGTGTTGTTCTTCCAACCGGTCGGTGCGGTGCTCGCGGCCGTGTTGTGCGCGGCGTTCACCGGCGATTCGGGCCTGCGCGGCCATCGGCATCGGGATGAGCCGGTGAGCCAGCCCGACCCGACGGCGTAGCGGACTGGGCACATCCGCCGCCAACCACAAGCGCGGGCCAGCTAGCGGCCAGAACCCAGCCTCCTTGGCTGCGGCTCCTGTGACTCTGCTCCAACCTGTGGAGCAATGTCACAGCTGCTGGATGGGGACGCTCGCGTTGCCTCCCGCCGGGCGTTGATTGTCGCGCTTGTGCCACTGCTCCAAGGGGTGGAGCAGTGTCACAGACCTTGGTGAGAGTACGGAGGCCGGTCGGGGCCTCGTCTCAGTTTCGGCCCGGGGTGCTTCCCAGCTCCGACAGGGGCGCCGGCACCACCCGTAGCTCCTCGACCAGCACGGTCTCCCGGCGTAGCAGCCGGATCTCGGCCCGCAACCGGTCCCGCGTGCTGTCCTGCTCCAGCAGCGATTGCTTGTCCTCGACCGTGAGCAGCGCGGTCGAGGCGACCAGATACGAGAGCACGTCCGGCTCATCGGGTAGCTCGATCGCGGCGACCTCGGCCCCGCCAATGGCCGCCACCGCGGTGACGTACTCCTCGAACAACGCGCCGGCCCGCTGTGCCAGCAGATCGACTTCCGGGCCGCTCTCGGTCTGCGCCGGCAGCATCTCGACCTCACCGACCAGGTACGGCTCGGTCGTCGCGTCCACCGCGTGCAACGCGAACCGTTCCACGCCGACGGTGACGATCTCGTACGTACCGTCGTCGCGGTTGTCGACCTGACGCAACTCGGCCGTGCAGCCGACCGGATGCAGCGCGCCCACGGCCCGTTCGGACCGGCCCCGGCTGGTGGCGTCCGGGTCGTCGGCTTCCTCGGTGATCGGGCTGCCGCCCTCGCCGAGCTGGCCCTGGCGGATGGCTACGACGCCGAACCGGCGCGGCCGCCCGTCGGGCATCTCCAACAGCCGCTGGACGAGCACCCGGTAGCGCTCCTCGAAGACGTGCAGCGGGAGCACCACGCCCGGGAACAGTACGGACGGGAGCGGGAAGAGCGGCAGCGAGTCAACCACCCGGTCAGCGTAGCGAGCGACGCACGACTGAGCACCGGAGCGAGCGCGGTGGGTGATGTCGTGGCGCAAAGATTCCTACCGAAACCCTGCCGGGGATGGCGTCCTGGTCGGGCCGATTCGCCGGCGGCATCGAGCGAAGCAGTGCCATCTGGTGCGGGTGGCGTAATCCGGGCGGGCCGAATCCGGACGGTGTCATAGGCTTGGCCCGTCGCCACGAATACTCGACGTGGAATGTTCAATTTGAGCACCGGAAAGGGAACCCACCGTGCTGCGCCGCATTGACCTGCGATCCACCGACGACAGTAGTGCCCTGGCCGCGGCCCTGCCGCGGGCCGCGGTCGATGTTGCCTCGGTGAGCCATCAGGTGCAGCCGGTATTGGACGCGGTACGAGACCATGGCGCGGCGGCGATTCGGGAGCTGAGCGAGCGGTTCGACGGTGTCACACCGGAATCGCTTCGGGTCCCGGACAGTGCGCTGGCCGACGCGGTCGCGGTGCTGGATCCGGCCGTACGCGCGGGCCTGGAGGAGTCGATCCGCCGGGCCCGGATCGTGCACGAAGCCCAGCGCCGTACCGATTCGGTGGTGCAGGTCGTGCCCGGCGGGCAGGTCCGCGAACGCTGGGTCCCGGTTCGCCGAGTCGGGCTGTACGTTCCGGGCGGCCGGGCCGTCTACCCGTCCAGCGTCGTGATGAACGTGATCCCGGCCCAGGTCGCCGGTGTGGAGTCGCTGGCCATCGCCTCACCGCCGCAGCAGGACTACGGCGGCCTGCCACACCCGACCATCCTGGCCGCCGCCGCGCTGCTCGGGGTGCAGGAGGTGTACGCGGTCGGCGGAGCCCAGGCGGTTGCGATGTTCGCTTACGGCGTCGCCGATGAGGTCGAGCCGGTGGACATGGTCACCGGCCCGGGCAACGTGTACGTCGCCGCGGCCAAACGCCTGCTGCAGGGCGTGATCGGCATCGACTCGGAGGCCGGCCCAACCGAGATCGCGGTCCTGGCCGACGACACCGCCGACCCCGCCTACGTCGCCGCCGACCTGATCAGCCAGGCCGAGCACGACCCGCTCGCCGCCTCGGTTCTGGTCACCGATTCCGAGGCGCTGTTGGCGAACGTGGAACGTGCGCTGGCCCAGCAGACGCAGGCGACCAAGCACGTCGAGCGGATCACCGAGGCGCTCACGGGCGTGCAGTCCGGAGCCGTTGTGGTTCGCGACCTGGAGCAGGGTTTGGCGGTGGTGAATTCCTACGCCGCCGAGCACCTGGAGGTCATCACCCGCGACGCCCGGTCGGTGGCCGACCGCGTCACCAACGCCGGCGCGATCTTCGTCGG